>DAOUCM010000225.1:0-1717 GCA_034431895.1 Anaerolineales bacterium | reverse complement strand
TGCCAACGCTGAGAAACATTGTAAAGAACGCAACGGGGCAGGATGCACATCACTGTCAGGCCTGCCTGGACTGTGAAATATCCTGCCCCGAAGAATTGGACGTTCCTTTAGGAAGCCTGGTACAAATGGTGATCTTCAATGATGAAGAAGTCCTGACTTCCCGCACCTTATGGTCCGATTGTGTATTGGAAAATGCTCGTTATGCTTGCAGGCGCGGGCTGAACATCCAAACCCTCATGCTGACCTTGCGTGAAGAAGCCAGGCGAAGGGGCTTAATTGAGGCTTGGTCATAAATGCTAAGCCGCCTTGATGAACGCTTTCAGACCGATGTTCAAATCCAAGCCATGCTGAAAGCGGTAGAGCAAGGCAAGTTGGTAGACGAAGATGGCGCCCAAGGCAAAGCGCTGCGTGTTGGCTAAGCCCTTGGTGGGCACTTGTCCATGTCCATCGAAGATGCCTTTGAAATGTTCATTGAAGTTTTCGATGGCCAGTGATCGCAATTTGTGGAAAATGCACCGCACTGCGGCACCCGCATCGGTGTGCGGGTAAGGTCCATACTTGGTGGTGACCAGAATGCGTCCGGTAAGATCACAAGCTTCCCGCACATTCGGCGCATTGTAGTGGAGATCGCCCAAGACAAAGCGCGCTTCTGGAGGTAGTTCGTAGATCAAGGCTGGCGCAATCTCGTTATCTGCTGCATTAGCTGGAGTGAGTTGTGCGCTCAAGGGAATCCACACTGAAGCCACAACGCAGGCGATGTGCAATTTCCAACCGTACACCCAGCCGTGCCAGCCAGATTTTGTCCAATGTGCCTGGGTGTCAATCGAAGTATGTGGCACTTCACCCTGTTCGCGGTCTTTTTTGTGCCAGACACCGCCATTCGCACGAAGTACGGTGCTATCGACTGCTACTGCACGCCCACAATCCGTCCACGGCTCAATCAATTGCACCAGATAACGACCAAAACAACCAATTTGAGCAGGCAAACTCTCTGGCAGTCCCTTCAGACGCCTTTCCCAGGTGCGGCGGGTCGGATAACGACCACCTTCGGTGAGCAATTGACGCAGCTGCTGCATCTCAAAAGTTGGCTCGTTCAAGACACTCAACAATTCATGTACTGTGTGTAAATGCTTCACGATCATGATCACTAACGCTTTCAGAAACAACTTCTCTGGATATGTGACAGGACGCCCTCGTTTGGCTTTCGTCGCCGCTGGCGTTGGGATGGCGTCCACCAACTTGACCAGCGTCACAAGTAAACTCGCCTGCGGTATCATTGGGGTTACCTCCGTTGTTTGGTGGATGTGCAACCCCAATCATACTGGAGCTCCCTGTGCTCAGGCTATGCTTGGGCACAGGGATTTATGACCATGGCTCAATTAATTAAATATACACAAAGTTCCCGTAGTATGTCAATGGATTTGCGATCGTGGAGTTTGCGGTAAAGTATATGAGAGGATAAGGGGTAAGTCTTCGATGCGCATGCCCAATCGAGTGTGTAAAACAAGAGTGCTAAGGCTACACGCATTCCCCCTGCGTTCGTAGTTACCGCACCCCCCTGGACACAGCCGCTTTACCGCGCGGCTGGTGGCTAATTTCAAGCGGTGCTTACGCGAGGCTGGCGCGCACGCTTTGAATTCGGTTGGGGGGTACGGGGTCCCCAACCGAATTCAGCGCGCCGTGCTGAGCGTTCCGCTTGACATGAGAACGCCGCGCG
>DAOUCM010000224.1:0-3820 GCA_034431895.1 Anaerolineales bacterium | reverse complement strand
GTTGAACGTTGGAACGTTGAACGCCGTCCAGGCCAAGCATAACTGCCAGTTCTTCGGCCAACTTGAGGATGCGCTCGGATTTGTCGAGCATGGAGCCGAGTTTGGTATGGAAGGTGAGGCCCGCCAGTTTGGGGCGGAAATCTTCGAGTTTGCGTTTCAGGTCTTCGCGGACGAAGTAGTTGGCATCGGCAAAGCGCGCCCCGAGGACGTGTTCGTTGCCCTGGCGGACGAGGTCGAGGTGCTGGTCATCTCCGTTGCGGATGGCGATGAAATGAGGAAGCAAACCCTCACCCCCAACCCCTCTTCCACCGGGAGAGGGGGGATGGGTGAGGGGAAAATACCGCTGGTGCTTCTTCATCACCGAAATCAGCACTTCGCGCGGCAGTTGCAAAAATTCGGGGTCGAAGCCGCCCAGGACGGCGGTAGGCATTTCGACGAGGTTGGCGACTTCGCTCAACAAGTCCTCTTCGATGAGGGCTTCGCCGCCGACCAGCGCCGCGGCTTGTTTGACCTGTTCCACAATGGAAGCCTTGCGTTCTTCTTTGTCGAGGACGATGCCCGCTTCGCGCATGAGGTCGAGGTACTTGTCGGCGGAGGGGATTTGGATTTCGGGCGAGTCGTAGGGGCGAAGTCCACGGCTGACGCTGCCGCTTGCAACGCCCGCGTATTCGAAGGGGATGACCGTCTCGCCAAAGAGGGCGACCAGCCAGCGGATGGGACGCGAGAAGGCCACGCCCGAGTCGTTCCAGCGCATGGACTTCTCGAATTTGATTTCGGCAATGAGTTTGGGCAGCGCTTCGGCGAGGACTTCGGGCGCGGGGCGTCCCTTTTGCTTGACGACGGCGAAGACGTATTTGCCGCCGTTCTCCTCGCGGATTTGCAGGTCGGTCACGTCCACGCCGTTCTTTTTGGCAAAGCCCTGGGCGGCAGGGGTGTAGAACAAGCCTGAGGCTTGTTCCACAATGGCCTTCTCCGCCGGCGGGCCTTTGACGAGGGTCTCGCGGTCAGGCTGCTGGGGGCTGAGATCGGCCACGAAAACGGCGAGCCGGCACGGGGTCGTGAAGACGCGGACGCCGCCGTGGGCAAGGTGCAGTTCCTCGAGCAGGGCCGGGACGCGGGCAGCGAGTTGCTCACGAGCCGAGTCCACGTCGGCGGCGGGAAGTTCTTCCACACCAATTTCAAAGAGGAGAGAGCAGGGAGTAGAGAGTAGAGAGTAGTCAACTTTCCTGCTCTCCGTTCTCTTCTCTCTGTTCTCTTCTCTCTTCTCTCTGTTCTCTTCTCTCTGTTCTCTACTCTCTCTCAACAACGGATACCCCAATCCCTTGCGCTGCTCAACGTAGGACTCGGCGACGCGGCGGGCGAGTTCGCGCATGCGACGGAAGAAGGCCTGACGTTCGGCCACGCTGACCGCGCCGCGCGTGTCGAGGACGTTGAAGGTGTGCGAGCATTTGAGGACGTAGTCGTGCGCGGGCAGGACGAGCCCCGCGGCAAGGGCGGCTTCGGCTTCAGCGGAGAAGAGGTCGTACATGGCGCGCAGGCGGGGGATGTCGGCGGTTTCGAAATAGTATTTGGAATGTTCGAACTCTTCGCGGCGGCGGATTTCGCCGTAGGTCACGCCGGCGCCCCAGGGTTCGTCCCAGATGGCTTTGGCGTTGTTGAGGGCGATGAGGATGCGCTCCAGCCCGTAGGTGAGTTCGACAGCCACGGGGTCGAGCGTCACGCCGCCCATCTGCTGGAAGTAGGTGAATTGGGTGATTTCCTGACCGTCGAGCCAGACCTCCCAGCCCAGCCCCCAGGCGGAGATGGCGGGCTGTTCCCAGTTGTCTTCGACGAAGCGGATGTCGTGCTGGCGCGGGTCAATGCCAAGGGCTTTGAGCGAGTCGAGGTAGAGTTCCTGCGGGCCCGTCGAGCCTGGTCGAGACGCGGGATCGGGCTTGAGGATGACCTGGTACTGGTAATGCACCTGGAAGCGGTTGGGGTTTTCGCCGTAGCGCCCGTCGTCGGGGCGGACGGAGGGTTCGACGTAGGCGACGTTCCACGGTTCGGGGCCGAGGACGCGCAGGAAGGTGGCCGGGTTCATCGTCCCGGCGCCGACCTGGGTGTAGTAGGGCTGGGCAATGAGGCAGCCGTGGGAAGCCCAGAAATCTTGGAGTTTGAGGATGATGGATTGGAAGGAAGATGACATAGTTATTAGTGACCAGTTTTCAGTAATCAGTGTTCAGTTTGGTGGAGGAGGGGATTATAACTGATGAAAAAGAAAAGACCTCCAAAATAGGAGTCGCGTCCATTAGAGAGGCAAGTAGATTACCTGATTTTCCATTTCGCTGGCATCGGCGCTTTTGGCAATGATTTCCAAATCTTGAACGCAAATGCCGATGGTGACGCGCAACTGGTGCGCATAAATCACCCCGGAAAACACCTTGCCTGCGCGTTGATGCTTTGCGGCTTCTTCCAACAAGTCATCGTCCTGCGTAAACAAAGCGCGTTTTAACTCATGCGCACGTTGCAGCAAATGTGCGTCATCTAGTTGGTCTGCGCCATCTTCATAAGCGGTGAGGACGTCCACGCCGCGCAGCCGCAGGGCGGTTGTGATCGCTTTGGGGACATGATGATCCATGTAAAGCGGAACTGCCATTAAATCAGCCCCTTGCGCTTCAAACGTTTGACCAGAGGCGATTCAGGCAGGGAGGCGCGGAGACGGTCCGCCTTTTGCAGGCGTGCTTCGATGTCGGCATCCAGCGCTTCGCGGTGGTCCCAGTAATACGCCAGGGCGGAATAGATTTGCCCAAGCGTGAGGTGAGGAAACTGGGCGCGTAATTCTTCCGCGCTCCAGCCATAAGCCGCCTGCGCCAGCACGAGTTCGACCACTTTCATGGTCGTCCCTGCAATGACAGGCACGCGGGCGTCATTCAAAAGGATGTGTTCGTAGCGGGTTTCTGCAAGCATGGTTTCACCTACTTTCGTAAGAGGGATTATACCTGATGGGAAGACGGAGGACGGTGGACGATTGACGGTGGACAAGGTTGTTTTTATAAGGGCGGCAGAGCAATCATGTATAATTTGAGCATGATACACATTCTTCAAACCAAGCCAACGCCAGAGCAAATGGCAGAAATGTCCAAAGAGTACGGCATGATGATAAAAATCGTGGTGGATATTCGCCGCCGAATTTTGGCGGGCGGCGGGGAAATGCACGCGGACTGCGAACTGGCACTTTTAGAGGATGGCAGCGAACAAGACGACCTGTGGGGCGCGAACTGGTATCCCGCCGAGCAGCGCATCGAATTCGAATCGCTCATTAACATCCGTCCCCGACTGGGAAATCGTAGTATTCTGTTACAGGACGAATCTCTGCGTCGAAAGGTCGAAGAAATTACCAGAGAAATCCTGGGAGGCGCAGCATGATAGACAAACAGAAAAAACGCGAACGTTTCCTGCGCGACCCGCTTCCGCGCCGTCTGGGCGGGCTCGCCGCCACCTTGGGAAGAATTTCATCCTCTGCCCGAAATTCAAACGACCCGGCAGTAGTGCAGGGACTTTTAGAGGAAGCAAAGTATTACATCGAGTGGACCGCTGCGGAGACCGAGCCTGAGATCGCCGCAGAACTGGTCTCGATGCAAACGCTCATCACCCTATGGGAAAAGGTCTGGCAAACCGTTCCTCCGAATCCAGGTCAGCGCACCTTGCTCTCCGT
Source organism: Anaerolineales bacterium (assembly GCA_034431895.1). Taxonomy (GTDB): domain Bacteria; phylum Chloroflexota; class Anaerolineae; order Anaerolineales; family Villigracilaceae; genus JAABUE01. Next base: position 126 of record DAOUCM010000224.1, on the reverse strand, counting down.
CCAGGCCAGGCAATGGTCGGAGCGGACGCTGGAACTTTCAGGATTGCTGGGATAAGAGGGCAGGATAAATGCAAACAGCGTAACACCAGGCTTTGCCTGGTCAAACCAACCAAAGGTTGGTGGTAC
>DAOUCM010000223.1:0-6591 GCA_034431895.1 Anaerolineales bacterium | reverse complement strand
GGCAGGCAGCCGGTCCACAACTCGAAGGCCAGGGCGGCCTGCTCGACGAGCATTCCCAAGCCGGTCACAGCCGGCAGGCCGGCCGCGCCAGCCTCCCTGACCAGTTTCGTCCGCTGCGGATTGTAAACCAAATCATAGACGACGGCCTCGGGCGGGAAGGGCAGACCGGCCGGCCAGGGAGAGGCGTCGGTATGCGGGGCCATTCCCAGCGGGGTAGCGTTGACGATGAGGGCGGCTTCGGGCAAGTTTGGCGAGGCGGGAGGGGTAAGGCGTAATTCGTGAGGCGTAATTCGTGAGACGTAATTCGTGAGGCGTAATTCGTAAGGCGTAACTCGTAATTCGTAATTCGTAAGGCGTGAGGCGTACTGGCGGGCCAGTTCCTGCGCCTGTTCGAGGCGGCGGGCAGCCACGGTCACTTTCCAGCCGTCGTTGACCAGGGCGTACACCACCGCCCGCGCAGCGCCGCCGGCGCCCAACACCAGAGCCGATTTGCGTGCGGAGATTTTCGAGGCGCAGTTTGGGATGGAGGCGATGAAGCGTTTCAAGTCCGCCAGAAAGCCGGGCGCGTCGGTATTGGCCCCAATCAGTTTGTTTTGGCGCAGGTAAATCGTGTTGACGGCGCCAATCGCGGCAGCCGCCGGCGTCAATTCGTCCAGCAAGGGGACGACAGCCTGCTTGTGAGGAATGGTGACGTTCAAGCCATGTAATTCGCCGGCGCGCAGACGGGCCAGCAGGGCCTTCAATCCGTTCAGGTCATCGGGTTCGACCGGAAACAGCGCGTACTCCCCTTGCAAACCGCAAACAGCCAAAGCCAACTTGTGAATGGCGGGCGACAGGGAATGCCCAAGCGGGTACCCTGTCAAGCCGAGGTGGAAAAAGGAGGGCGGGGTGGGTGAGGTGGGAAACAGGGAGTTAGGGGATAGGAGGTTAGGGTGGGTGGCGTAAGGAGATGAGTAGGTAGGAGAGAGGAAGTTAGGAGATAGGGCGGCAGAGAAGCGAGAGGTGGAAGATAGGGAGGCAGGAGACGGAGAGTGAGGAGATAGGGTTGCCAGGACCTCGAAGAAATTCGGAAACGTCTTGGAGACACAGGCGGGGTTTTCGATGACGATGCCCGGCACGCGCAGGCCAACGAGCGAGAAAGCCATGGCCATGCGATGGTCGTTGTAGGTTCGAACGACAGCAGGTTCAAAAGACGAGCAGGGGTAGATGGTCATGCCATCGTCGTGCTCTTCCACCTGCACGCCCAAACGCTGGAGTTCGGCGCAGACTGCATGGATTCGATCCGTCTCTTTGAGGCGCGCCGAGGCAATGCCGCGGATGCGGGTGGGAGACGAGGCAAAGGGCGCAATCGCCGCCAGGGTCTGAGCCGTATCGGGGATGTCGCGCATGTCAATGTCCAGGCCGCGCAAGGGGGAGCAGCCGCTCACCCCAATGGAATGACCATCCTCCTGCACGATGCAGCCCATCTGTTCCAGCGCGTCCAGGAAGCGAATGTCGCCCTGCAGCGAAGCGCGCGAGATGTTTTCCACCCACACCGTCCCACCGCAAAGGGCCGGAGCGGCAAAGAAGTAAGAGGCGGCAGAGGCGTCGGATTCGATTGGATAAGCGGGAAGCGGGGAGTAGCGAGCAGGGGAAATCCTGAAGCGTTCATAGCCCTGGCGCTCGACCGTGACGCCGAAATCTTGCATGATGGACAGGGTCATGTCCACGTAGGGCTTGGAGTTCAGTTCGGTGGTGACTTCGATTTCGACCGGCGACCGGGCGTAAGGGGCCACCATCAGCAAGGCCGACAGGAATTGGGAGGAGATGTGGCCTGCGACTTTGGCTTTGCCGCCGGGGAGACCAGACGAGTGGATTTCGATGGGCGGGCAGATGGTGGAGTAATCCGTGACCCGTAACCGGTTCTCAATTGCGACCGGTCGAACTTTTGCTCCAATTTGCGTAAGCGACTCCACCAGATCGCCGATGGGACGTTCGCGCATTCTTGCATCGCCATCGAGGAGATATTTGCCGTGTCCCAGCGTAAGGAAGGCGGTGAGAAAGCGGGCGGCCGTGCCGGCATTGCCAATGAAAAGCGAGGCGCTCTCGGCGGGGATGCGCCCGCCCAGGCCAACGACAGTCATGCGCGCGTGAGGCGGGTCGAGCGTGACCTCGAAACCCAGGCATCTCAAGGCCTCGGCAAAATAACGGGAATCATCTGAAAAGAGGGCGTTTTCGAGCGTGGTCGTCCCTTCGGCCAGGGCGGCCAGCAACAGAGCGCGGTTGGTCAGCGATTTGGAGCCAGGCACGCGGACACTGGCGGAGAGCGGATGGGAGAGGGGAGTGATGAGCATGGCGGTAAGCAGGATTCAGTGATCAGTAATCAGTAATCAGTGATCAGTGATCAGTGTTCAGTGAGCGGTGGTCAGCGGTCGGCGGTCAGTTGTTGGTAGCGGATGCGGGCGGCGTCGAGGGCGGCTTGAAGCGCCTCGAAATCGCCAGCCAGGAGCGCCGACTTCAGCACTGCCACTTGTTCCTGGAGGCGGTCGAGGGCGGTCAGGACGTTGTCGCGGTTGGATTGCAGGACGCCGCGCATCATGCTGGACGGGGTGCCTGCCAGCCGCGCCGAGGAGCGGAATCCCGGCCCAATCAGGGGGGCGCAGTCGGCCGGAGTAGCCAGGGCCAGCGCCGAAGAAAGCAGATAGGGCAAATGACTGGTCGCTGCCAGGATACGGTCATGGTCGGCGGGCTCCATCCACAAGGGGCGAGCGCCCAGCACCTCGACGATCCGCAAGGCCGCCAATCGAGCGCGCTCAGAGGTGCGGGGCAGCGCGGTCAGCACGAAGGGCGCGTCGCGGTACAAAAAGCGTTCGGCGTTTTCGAGCGACAAGCGTTCGCGCCCGCAGATGGGATGCCCTCCGAGGGGGTCGAAGTTGGCAGGCAAGGTTTCGAGGGCGGCGACAATCGTCCGCTTGGAGGAGCCAATGTCCAGCACAATGCAGGGGTGTTGGATATAGTCTGGCAGGCGGCCAATCCATTCCAAAATTGCAGGCACAGGACAGGCCAGGATCACGAGGTCGGCCTCGGGCAGGACTTCGACGGGATCGGCTGAGGCCAGGTGAACGATGTCTTGACGGCGAGCAAGTTCGAGCGTAGGAGGATGCGGATCGAGCGCGGTCAGGCGGCGGCAGCGTCCTTTGAGGGAAAGCGCCAGCGAGCCGCCCATCAGTCCCAATCCAATGACTGCAATGGCGGTGTTTTTGAGGGAAAAGCCAGGCGCGTCCATGCCCTCACCCTAACCCTCTCCCAACGGGAGAGGGGACTTGGCCGGATTCGGACGATGGTCTGCCGCAGGGAGAGGGGATTCGATCGGATGCGGACGACGGTCTGCCGCAGGGAGAGGGGATTCGGCGGGATGCGGACGACGGTCTGCCGCAGGGAGAGAGGACTTGGCGGGAACCAGACGACGATTTACGGCTTCGGCCACAGCCTTGACCTGGCGTACCATGTGGGCAAAGTTTTCGGGGGTGAGCGACTGGATGCCATCGGAGATGGCGTGGGCAGGGTCGGGGTGGACCTCGACGATGAGGCCATCAGCGCCGGCGGCAATGGCGGCTTTGGCTACTGCCGTCACGTAGTTGTAATGGCCGGTAGAGTGGCTGGGATCGAGGATGACCGGCAAATGGGTGAGTTCTTTGAGGACCGGCACGGCGTTGATGTCGGTGGTGTTGCGCGTGGCGGTCTCGAAGGTGCGAATGCCGCGCTCGCACAGCACAACCCGCTCGTTGCCGCCCGCCAGGATGTATTCGGCAGACATGAGCAGTTCCTCGATGGAGGCCGAGAGTCCGCGCTTGAGCAGGACCGGGGTGCGGGTATCGCCCACAGCGCGCAGCAAGTTGAAGTTTTGCATGTTGCGGGCGCCAATTTGCAGCACATCCACGCATTTGACCATCACAGGGATTTGCGAAACGGCCATCACTTCGGCAACGATGGGCAGACCGGTCTGCTCACGCGCTTCGGCCAGGTATTCGAGGCCTTCTTCGCCCAGTCCCTGAAAAGAATAGGGAGAGGTGCGCGGCTTGAAGACTCCGCCTCTCAAGGCGTTGGCGCCGGCTTCCTTGACGGCCTGAGCGGTTTCGAGGATTTGCGCGCGGGACTCGACCGAGCAGGGCCCCGCGATGATGGCAATCTCGTCGCCGCCGACGGTAAAGCCGTCCAGCGGAAAGACCGAGTTTTGCGGGTGAAACTGACGGGAGGCCAGTTTGTACGGTTTAGAGATGCGTTGAACGGCCATCACGCCCGGCAGAGTCTCGAAGAGGCTGGCAGGGACGTTGTGGCTCTCGCCAACTGCGCCAATGATGGTCTGTTCGACGCCGTAGATGGAATGGGCAAGCAGGCGCTGTTCTTCGATACGCTCGATGACGTGGTCAATTTGCTGCTGGGTAGCGCCGGGGTGCATGATAATCATCATAGTCAGGCTCCTGGGTAGAGAGTAGTGAGCAGTGATCAGTGTTCAGTGATCAGTGATCAGTGAGCAGTGAGCAGGGAAGAGGGAGGAGGGATCAGGGGATGGAGGGCTGCGAGGCGACAAGACGGCGGCCCATGATTTCGGCGATTTGGCCGACTTGCTTGAGCATGGCGGCAAATTTTTCGGGTTTGAGGGATTGACGGCCATCCGAGAGGGCGTGGGCAGGGTCGGGGTGGACCTCGACGATGAGGCCATCGGCGCCGGCAGCAATTGCGGCGCGGGCAATGGCGGCTACATAATCGAAATGGCCGGTGGAGTGGCTGGGATCGAGGATGACCGGCAAATGGGTGAGTTCTTTGAGGACCGGCACGGCGTTGATGTCGGTGGTGTTGCGGGTGGCGGTCTCGAAGGTGCGAATGCCGCGCTCACACAGCATGACTTGTTTGTTGCCGCCTGCCAGGATGTACTCGGCAGACATGAGCAGTTCCTCGATGGAGGCCGAGAGTCCGCGCTTGAGCAAGACGGGCGTGCGGGTATCGCCCACAGCGCGCAGCAAGTTGAAGTTTTGCATGTTGCGGGCGCCCACTTGCAGCACATCCACGTATTTGACCATCAGGTCAATTTGCACCTGCGACATGATTTCGACCACAATCGGCAGGCCGGTCTGCTCACGCGCTTCGGCCAGGTATTCGAGGCCCTCTTCGCCCAGTCCCTGAAAAGAATAGGGAGAGGTGCGCGGCTTGAAGACCCCGCCTCTCAAGGCGTTGGCGCCGGCTTCTTTGACGGCCTGAGCGGTTTCGAGGATTTGCGCGCGGGACTCGACCGAGCAGGGCCCCGCGATGATGGCAATCTCGTCGCCGCCGACGGTAAAGCCGTCCAGCGGAAAGACCGAGTTTTGTGGGTGAAACTGACGGGAGGCCAGTTTGTACGGCTGGGTAATGCGCTGCACGGTCTCGACTCCGTCCAGCACTTCGAACCGGTCGGTAGGGAGGTTGTGGGTCTCGCCGATGGCGCCGATGATGGTGGTCTCGACGCCTTGAGAGAGATGCACCGACAGTCCGGCGGCTTCGACGTGTTCGATGACATGGGCCACCTGTTGGGGGGTGGCGTTGGGTTTCATGATAATCATCATAAGGCGACTCCGGGATTAGAGAGTAGAGAGTAGAGAGTAAGAAGAGGAAGGGGTGCGTCAGTCGCGCATGGACAAATCGGGTCTCAGGCGGGCTGCTTCGCGCAGATACACATGCCGAATGGCAGATTGTTCGAGTTCCGTGTTCCAATGGATGAGGACGCGGATACACAAGGGCAGGCTGCCCGGGACGGGGATTTCGCGGGCGCACAGCATCGGGACGAGGTCCCAGCCCATTTGACGGGCAGCCAGCGCCGGGTGGACCGAGGCGAGGTCGTCGGTGAGAGTGAAAATGGCCGAGGCGATGTCCTCCGTCCGCAAAGCGGGGTTGGCCGCTAAAATGGCGGTCAGCAATTCCTGTGTGGCCGATAGGATTTGTCCTTTGTCGTCTGCGCTGACGGAGGTCGCGCCGCGGATGCCGCGAAGTGCCATACGATGCTCCTTGGATATGGAATAAAAAAGAGCGGGCCGTTTGGCTCGCTCTTTCGAGATACGCAGGGATGCTGCTACTTCTTAAGCGCCACCAACGGCAACCGGGAAGCGGAAGCCGTAAAAATAGTAGCCAAAAAAGTAGCGAGAGAAGGCTTGCATATTGGGCGCTATTCTATGCCTGGAAAACGATCTTGTCAAGGAAAAACGGGTGATTCGTTATGGCTTTCTCAAGAAAATGTATATATCACAACTGTTTTCAAAATGTCGCTGCGAGCCGCTCTCTGGCGAAGCAGTCTCCCGTTTGACGGACAAAACTGACCTTGAGGAGATTGGTTCAGCGGCACAAACCGCCGCTTCGCAACGACATGGCTATTTTGTCAAGCATTCTTGAGAAAACCATGCGGAAAAACCAAAACACCCTTGACGAAAATAAGAACATATGTTCTAATCGAATTAGAGTAGACATGCCTCCTGCCAACCAAAAGTTCTCGTTCGCCCTAGAAGCGCTGACCGAATTGCAGCCAGAGATTGCCGCCCAACGCGCCTTGCTTACGGCTGGCGCGCTTGTCCCTGCGCCGGCTAC
>DAOUCM010000222.1:0-3594 GCA_034431895.1 Anaerolineales bacterium | reverse complement strand
TAATTCGACCTGGATGGGTGGGCGGGCAAGCGCCTGGAGCCTTTCGATACGGCGCTGCAAGTAGGGGGAGAAGTATCCGGCATATCGTTCCCACAATTCCGGACGTTTCCAATCTTCGCCTGTGATATTGCCGCGACAGTTGGGGGCTCCACAGGAACAGATGAATTCGTCGTAAGGCGAGCCATCGCACATGGCGTAATCGAAGCAAATTTCTTCTCCTGCCTCGATATCTCGCATTGCTACCAGAGAAATCTGACCGCTGAAGCCTGCGTTTGGGTTGCAGGAATGGTTGAAGTAGTCGGCTGGTTCCAACGTCTCTTCTGGCTGGAATAAGTATAGGCCTTCCTCGATTTGCAACACACGCTGTGTGAAATGCGGTATGCTGGTGTCGAGTTCTTCAGCGGTCACAGTGCGTCCGCCCCACAAAACCAAAAGTTCGCCCTTCAGGATCGGCTCGCGCGCAACGATGCCGTAGCCGCCTTTTTCTGGGAAAGGAGATACCTCCAGTTTCGGAGATAGGTGGGAATAAAATCGTCCGGTCACTCCATAATCCTCCAAAAAGATTTTTTATACCAGCGAACTGGTAGATTTTTTTGCGGTGAATGGGAAGCCTCGTTCAGTTAACAACGTCCGCCGCCTTTCGAGGGTGACCTCGAAAAGCGGCGGTTCGTGCAGAACGCTGCACCGATGAGACGGTTTCTCTCACCGCAAGTGAACGTATTTTACTGAAAGGTGGCGTTTATTGCAAGAGAAACTGGATAAAGTCGCCAGATTTCATCCCACACTCTTTCACGATCCCAGTTCGTGAAAACAAGCAGGTCACCCAGGGTCAGACGCTTGCGAATGAAAGCCGCGTGCAGGAAGGCGAAACGGGCGCGTTCGGGCGTGACCGGTGGCTGGAGTTGCGACCAGTTTAGAGGGGCGCCCAAGGCTTCCAAGATGCGAAGGATTTTTTCTGGCGGACGAGTTTCGGCCTCCAAGCGTTGACGAAGCGCGGGCCAGGCGGTCAACGCCTGTGAAAACGCCTGGCGGTGAGCGTGCCAGGCGCTGAGTTTTTGGCGGTAGTCGGCCCAGCACTCGGCGCCAACCTGGCCGGAAGGGTCTATGGAGGCAAAACTGCGTTCGATGCGGGCGCGCATGGTTTCTTCGTCGGGGTAGCAAAGATCGAGGTCCAGGCGAGCAGGCTCGAAGTCCAGAAGGAAGCGGCGATACATGCCTGCGCTTGCCACAGTTGCCAGCGCAACTTGCAAACCATGGCGGGCCAGCGGTAATCCGTTCCTTTCCGCCTGCAAGTCTAGCACATGCGACACGACGTGTTCGAAGCCAGAAAGCGGCGTGGTGGCGTGCGAAAGGGACATCGCCAGTCCCCCCAGACAAATGAGTTTTGCCAGCATGGCTACCGCTTCCATTTCGCCGCGACGGATTCCAGCGGCGTGTGCCAGGAGCAATTCATCGAGCGCCCCGAGCAGGCGCTTGGGCAGTTCGCTGTATTGCTCGTCCATACCCAGGCGGTGCGCCAGGTACCAATCGGCCAGGCTGACAAATGCGGCCAGCATGTCGCCTGCGCCGGCCAGGGTCATTTCGAGGGGAGCGTCGCGCAGGGTTTCCAGGTCGCAAATCACGGCGTCGGGGTAGCGTGAGTCGAGCGTGCGTTTGACGCCATTGACCAAGGTAGGCGCCATGTTCGAGGTGTAGGCGCTGACGCTGTTGGCGGTTGGGTAGACCACATAGGGGATTTTCTGACCGCTCTCTTGTTGATAGAGGAAACTGCCATGCTTGGCAATGTCGGTGACGACGCCGGAGCCGATGGAGAGCAGCGCACAGCCGGGCAGCAGGCTGTTTTGTACCTGGTGGATGTGAGGCAGGTCGGTATGCACTTGTCCGCTTGAGTCGGAACGCATCAGCAGCGGCTGTACCTGCCAACCGTCTTTCTCCAGGAGCGCCAGCGCGAGGGATTTGAGATCTTGTCCGCTGCGGCGCATGGGCGTCTCGTCCATGACGACCAGGAGAGGCGCAGATTTGCGGGCGCCGCATTTTTCGAGTATGCCAGAGACTTGAAAGAGCGCGTCCGATTGAAAAAGCATGTGTTGGACAGGAATCGTTTCGGTGCGAGGGTAACCTGGCAGGCGGCGGATGTCGTCCCAGAAGCGTTGGCCTTCGGCGGGGTCGTAGGTGAGCGGCATGGAGGGCCTCCCTGGCTGCGCGTTACGCTCGTTGGCGGTTGTGTTCCCTCAACCAGTGCGCGATGCCGGCCAGGTCGGGGAAGATGTAGGAGGGTTGATGGGGGGAACCTGCCACGTCTTCCAGGCGGGTTTCCCCGCTTAGAACGAGGCAGGTGGTCAGGCCAGCCGTCTGCCCGAGGGCAATGTCGGTGTACAAGCGATCGCCAACCATGGCCATTCGTTCGATAGGATAGCCATATTTTCGAGAGACGGCATCTATAATCAAGCGGTTGGGTTTGCCGACCACCACATCCGGTTGGCGGCCGGTGGAGGCTTGCACAAAGGCGATGATTGCGCCAATATCGGGCATGAAGCCGGTAGCGGTGGGACAGTTGAAGTCGGGATGGGTAGCAATATAAGGCAGGCCGGCGCGCACGAAGTCGCACAACTTCCATAATTTTTGGTAGGTTAGGGTGGTGTCGAAGCCCAGCACAACCAGGTCGGGATGTTCCTCGTCCAGGAGAAAGCCATGTTGGAGGAATTCTTCTTGCAGCGGCGGCGTGCCGACAACGTACAGGCGGGCGGCAGGGCGTTTTTCTTGCAGGTACAAGGCGGTGGCTTCGCCAGAGGTGAACACTTTTTCTTCGGGAATGGGCAGACCCAGGCGGGTGATTTTTTCCGCATATAGACTGCGGTGCTTGGAGGAGTTGTTGGTGAGGAACAGGTAGTCTAGCCTCAATTCGTTCAGCGTTTCGATGAATTCGAGGGCGCCGTTCAGCAGGTGATCGTCCAGGTAGAAGGTGCCGTCCATGTCTAGCAGAAAGCAACGTACCTGACTGAGCGGTTGGGAGGAAAGTGAGGTCGTTTTTGACATAGAGCAATCTTACCAGAAGATGCGTAGCGCGGAGTTCGTTCCGCTATAGGATTTCTGTAGCGCGATATTATGCAAAATAATTCGGTAATCTTCCTTACGGCTCCGGCGGGGGGATCAATCCCCCGCCTCAGCGCAAGTAAGTCGGCTGGAAGCCGACTCCAAGCGCCACCAGCCAGGCTTGAACAGCGTATCACCAGGCTCTGCCTGGTCGAACCGACCCAAGGTCGGAGGTACGAGATTAACAGCGTATCACCAGGCTTTGCCTGGTCGAATCGGCCCAAGGTCGGAGGTACAAGAGTACGGCAATCATTTGTTATCGCCCTTGGGTTGCAGGATAAATCCCGCGTTACGAGTTCGCCAACCAATCAATCTTTACATGCACATGACACCATGGGTAAGACTTCAAGTGATGATACAATTTTTACTGGAAGGAGCGTAGATGAAACCCGAATTCATTTTGATGCTGACCCACCATGACAGCACTGTCGAAAATGCGCTGCAGATCTTCCGCGAATGTCAGGATACGCCCGTTGTGCATTGGGGCTTCAAGGATGTAGG
>DAOUCM010000221.1:0-9127 GCA_034431895.1 Anaerolineales bacterium | reverse complement strand
AGTGCCCATCGAGCAAGTCATCGCCGCTGCCGAACGGGAAGGTGCCGACCTGGTGGGCGTCTCGTACCGCCTGACGCCCGAAACCGGCGAGCGGCTGCTCGGTCAGTTTGCCGAAGCGGCCTCGGAACTGCACGCCCGCGGCGTGCGCTTCGTCTTTGGGGGGACGCCTCCCGTGGCCGAGCGCGCCGCAGCCCTGGGCTTCTTCGAGCGCATCTTCGATGGCAGTGAGACGCCAGAAGACGTGCTGACTTTCCTGAAGGGCGAAGCCGGCGGCGGGTCTGGACCCGAAGCCTATCCCCAGACAACCATCGAGCGCATCCGCTGGAAGTCACCCTACCCCATCCTGCGCCATCACTTCGGCCTGCCAACGATGGAAGCGACCATCGCCGGCATCGAGCAAATCGCTGAGGCTCGGGCGCTGGATGTCATCTCGCTTGGCACCGACCAGGACGCTCAGGAAAACTTTTTCCATCCCGAACGGCAAGACCCGCGCCGACGCGGGGCGGGCGGCGTGCCGGTGCGCACCCCCGACGACTTTCGTGCTCTCTACGCCGCCAGCCGGCGCGGCAATTTCCCGCTGATGCGCGCCTATTCGGGTACCGATGACTTTATCCGTTATGCCGAAGTGCTGACCGAGACCATCCACAATGCCTGGGCGGCCATCCCGCTCTTCTGGTTCAATCAGATGGACGGGCGCGGCCCCTGGGACCTGGAAGGTTCGATCCGCGAACATCAGCGCGTCATGGCCTGGTATGGGGAGCGCGGCATCCCGGTCGAACTCAACGAACCGCATCACTGGGGCATGCGCGACGCCCCCGATGTGGTCTTCGTGGTCAGCGCTTTTCTTTCGGCCTATAACGCCCACCGCTATGGCGTGCGTGACTACATCGCCCAGATGATGTTCAACAGCCCGCCGGGGCTTTCGGACGCCATGGACCTGGCGAAAATGCTGGCGATTCTGGAGATGATCGCCCCGCTGGAAGGGGAAAACTTCCGCATCTGGAGGCAGACCCGCATCGGTCTGCTTTCGCATCCGCTCGACCCCGACGCGGCGCGCGGCCACCTGGCGGCCAGCACCTACCTGCAAATGGCCCTGCGCCCGCACATCTACCACATCGTCGGCCACACCGAGGCGCACCATGCCGCTACCGCCGCGGATGTCATCGAGGCGAGCAAGATCGCCCGCCGCGCCATTGAAAATGCCCTGCGCGGCGCCCCCGATATGACCCACGACCCCGCTGTGCAGACCCGCAAAGAGGAACTCATCGCCGAGGCGCAGGGCACGCTGGAGGCCATCCGCTCCCTGTCTGCGCCGGGCGTGGCAGACCCGTGGGCCGACGCGGCCACCCTGGCGCGCGCTGTCACCACCGGCATCCTAGACGCGCCGCAGTTGAAGAACAATCCCTTCGGGCGCGGCGCGGTGCGCACGCGCATTGTCAACGGCATGTGCCTGGCGGTGGACGCCGAAGGCCAGCCGCTCAGCGAAAAGGAAAGGCTAAAAATGTAGACCGGCCTTTCCAGGCTGTCCATAAAACCCAATAACCACAGATTTCACAGAGAACACGGATTTTGCGCCCGTCACAAAAAATCATTCGTGTTCCTTCGTGTCCTTTGTGGTAACAAATCAACAGCAAAAGGAGTGAAAGATGACCACCCCCGAACGTTACACCGTCATTGGCGCCGGTCATGGCGGCAAAGCCATGGCTGCCCACCTGGCCCTGATGGACTTCAAAGTGACCCTGTTCAACCGCACGCCCGACCACATTGCCGTTCTCAAGAAACGCGGCGGCATCGAACTGGAAGCGCCCGAAGGCCTGCCGCACGGCTTCGGCAAACTGGCCAAAGCGACCTCCGATTACGGCGAAGCAGCGAAGAACGCCCAGGTCATCATGGTCGTTGTTCCCTCCTCAGCGCACGCCGACGTGGCCAAAGGGCTGGCGCCGCACCTGAAACGCGGTCAAATCGTCATTCTGCACCCCGGCCGCACCTGTGGGGCAATCGAATTTGCCAAAGTGTTGCGCGATAGCGGTTGTAAGGCCGATGTGACGATCGCCGAGGCAGAAACTTTCATCTACGCCAGCCGCTCTGACGGCCCAGCCCAGGCACGCATTTTCCGGGTCAAGGAGGCTGTGCCGCTGGCGGCTCTGCCAGCCACGCGCACCGAACATGTCCTGAAAGCCATTCAACCAGCCTACCCGCAATACATTGACGGCGGAAATGTTCTGCAGACTGGCCTGAACAACATGGGCGCCATCTTCCACCCGGCGCTAACCATCCTCAACAGCGGCTGGATCGAGGCCACGCACGGCGATTACCAGTTCTACATTGACGGCGTGACGCCCTCGGTGGCGCGCGTCCTGGAGGCGCTCGACCGCGAGCGGGTGACGGTGGCCTCCGCCCTGGGCGTCCGCGCCCGCACGGCGCTGGAGTGGCTCAAACTGGCCTACGACACCAGTGGCGAGGACCTGCACGAGGCCATCCACAATCAGCCCGGCTACTACGGCATCAAGGCCCCGCCGACGCTCAATCATCGCTACATCTTCGAGGACGTGCCGATGAGCCTGGTGCCGATCGCCGCCCTGGGGCAGCGTTACGGCGTCTCGGTGCGCGGCATGGACAGCATCATCCGCCTGGCGTCCATCATCCACCGCACCGACTACTGGCGGCGCGGCCGCACGCTGGAAAAACTGGGTATTGATAACCTGAGCGTGGGCGAGTTGACGCACTACGTCAACGAAGGCGTCCTAGAGGCCTAAGTGGCCGCCATTGCTGGAATTTTGAGCGGAAACCGGGCCATTGTCGAGCGGATGTTAGCGAAGATGAGCCATCGCGGCCCGGCGTGGAGCGAGTTTCTCGTCACGCCATCTCTGACGCTGGGGCTGGCAGGGAGCCAAATCGAGCAGTCCTCTCGTCAACGCTTGCAACGCGAACAGATTGCCCAGGATGGAAATTTGTCCGGGCGTTTTGCGCGCGTTCAGGTCAGTCAACAAGGGATTCTATTGGAGCGCGATCCTTTGGGCACCGCGCCGCTCTACTATGGATACACCTCCACAGGTATCCTGTGCTTTGCGTCTGAAGTCAAAGGGCTGCTGGAAGCCACTACTGACATTCACGAACTTCCGCCTGGCCATACGTTCGACAGCCAAACCTTGCAGCCCTATTTCTCTCTCTCCTTACAGCCGCCGCGCCAGACTCCTCCGGAAGAAATTGCCTGCGAACTGCGCTCAAAACTGGAAGAGGTTATCACGCGGACAATCAGTCAGGGAGAAGACTTTGGAGCCTGGCTCTCCGGTGGACTGGATTCAAGCACGATTTGCGCTTTGGCAAGCCGCAAGGTGCCGTCGCTGCACACCTTTGCGGCCGGCCTTCCCGGCGCTCCCGATTTGCTCTTTGCCCGCCAGGCAGCAGAATATCTCAAAACCCTGCATCACGAAATCATCGTGCGACTGGAAGACATCCTGGATGCTTTGCCGGAGGTCATCTACCATCTGGAATCTTTCGATGCCTTGCTTATCCGCTCCAGCACGCTCAACTATCTGGCCACCAAATATGCCGCAAATGAGGTTCCGGCAGTCCTGAGCGGTGAAGGCGGGGACGAACTCTTTGCCGGTTACGACTATCTCAAAGCCTTGAGGCTGGAAGAATTGCCGGCTGAACTCCTGGACATCATTCAGCGTCTCCACAATACAGCCCTCCAGCGGGTAGACCGCTGCGCCCAGGCACACGGCGTCATCCCCCACGTTCCCTTCGTGGACCCGGAGATGGTGGCGCTGGCCCTGCAAATCCCGCCTGAATACAAAATTCGGAACGGGGTCGAGAAGTGGATTTTGCGCCAGGCCGTTCGAGATTTACTTCCTGAGCCAGTGCTCAACCGCCCAAAGGCCAAATTCTGGCAAGGGTCAGGGGTAGAAGAACTCTTGAAAGAGTATGCCGAATCCCAAATCAGCGATGCCGAGTTCAAGCGGGAACGCTATCTGCCGAACGGATGGACCTTGAACACCAAAGAAGAGTTGTTTTACTATCGCATCTTTCGGCAACACTTTGGCGATCTCGAAACCCTGGATTGGATGGGACGCACCAAAGGAGCGCCTAAGGTTTGAGGAAAAATGTCTCCAAACGCCGCCAACACCTTTGACTGGTATGCCTGGGTTTTTCTGCCCATCCTTGTGTTTCTGGCCCGTATCCTCGACGTGACATTAGGCACACTGCGCATTCTCCTCTTGGGACGAGGCAAGCGCGTCTTGGCGCCGCTGCTGGGATTCTGCGAAGTGTTTATCTGGATTACTGTCATTGGGCATTTGCTGCAATCGGCACACAATATCATCGCCTACATCGGCTATGCGGCCGGTTTTGCCGCCGGGAACTTTGTGGGAATCTGGCTTGAAGACCGCCTGGCGTTTGGCACCCTGGTCGTGCGCATCATCGCCCGTCAGAATGGCGAGGCGCTGATGACCGCCCTGCACGACGCCGGCTTCGGCGTGACCAGTGTGAATGGAGAAGGCACAACCGGACCCGTAAAAATCATCTACACCATCATCAAGCGCAAACACCTGAACCAGGTACGCCAGATCGTCCACACAGCAGCGCCGGAGGCCTTTGTTTCCATCGAAGAAGCCCGCACCACCGAGCGCGGTTTCTTCCCGCCATCACAAAAGCCACAAAATTTTTTGATTTACGGAAGGAAGTCCAAATGACTTTTGCCGACATTTTAACCAACGCTTTTAACCGCCTTGTCCGTCCCCCGAGCGCGGAAGAACGCAGGAAGATGACTGAAGACATCTCCCTTTCAGCGACACCCGGTTTTGATTACTTCCTGCTGGTTGTGCTTTCCAGCAGCATTGCTACCATGGGATTGGTCACAAATTCCCCTGCGGTGATCATCGGTGCCATGCTGCTGGCCCCGCTGATGTCGCCGATTATTGCCATTGGGTTGGCCTCCATCATTCAGAACGAGAAACTGTTGCAATCCGCAGCGCTGACCTTGCTCAAGGGCGCTGCTCTGGCCGTTCTGCTCTCGTTTCTGATGACGCTGGTCAACCGCTTTCTGCCCTTTGTTGTTCTGCAAGATTTGCCCTCAGAGGTGTTGGCGCGCACCCGCCCCACGCCAATAGACTTAATCATTGCCCTGGGAGGCGGCCTGGCAGCAGCCTATGCCCTGACGCGTCCCAACATCTCGGCTGCCCTGCCCGGCGTAGCCATCGCCACTGCCCTAATGCCGCCGCTCTGCACGATAGGCGTAGGCGTTGCCCTTGAACGGTGGGATGTAGCCGGAGGCGCTTCGCTGCTTTTTTTGACCAATGCCATCACTATCGCCTTTGCCTCGGCAATTATTTTCTTCCTGCGCGGCTTCGCCGGCGAACGGAAACGGGTAGGCAAAAAACTGCCGCGCAGCCTGTTAATTTCGACATTTCTCGAACTGCTGTTACTGGTTCCACTCACCTACTATGGCTACCGCTTCTTCCGCGAGGCCACAGAAAACCGTACCATTCACAGTATTGTAGCGCAAGAAGTCAACAACTTGAACGATGCCGAACTGCTAAACCTGGAAGTCACCTATCTGGACGGCGGGATTGATATGGTCGTCACCATCCAAACCCATACGGCTTTGCGCTATGAACAGGTGATTGCCCTGCAAGAGGCTCTCGTGGCCCGGCTGAACCGTCCTATTTCGTTGCGGGTGGAACAAGTCTTTGCCGAACGTCTCGACCCGCTGATTCCGCCCACGCCCACGGCTACGCCCCTGCCGACGTCCACGCCGACCCCCGGTCCGAGTCCCACGCCAACGGCCACCTTTACCCCCACTCCCACCGCGACAGCCACTGCCACCGCGACAGCCACTGCCACCCCCACCCCCGCAGGCGGCATCGTCACCACGCCGATCTTACCTCCTCTGCAACTTTACCAATCTCCCGGCGGACCGGTCATCGGTTCATTGAATCTGAATGACCCATTAACCCTGTTGTATAGGCAACAAGTTTATGAAGGGTTACTCTGGCTCGAAGTGAGAGATCAAGAGGGACGGATCGGCTGGGTACCGGAGATTTACGTCCACCTCGCCCAGCCAACCCCGACCCCCACTCCCTGACCCTGCACAGCGTTCATTCCCGTCATCAGCAGGTCACGCGAAATGTGACCTGCTGCTTCTTTTCTCCCCATTACATCAACCTGCCCATCTTTCGCAAGAGCGGGCAGGAAATTTCCACCCTGTCTGGTTTGTGGAAATGGATGGTAAACTTTGCAACATCCTGATTCCCTCTGGAGGTGTTCTATGCCCAAATCTTCTGTTCTCAAACGTTATTCCCCGCTATGGGTGACCATCCACTGGCTGGTTGCGTTGCTGTTCTTCGTCGAAATCTACCTCGGCCTGACCAGCGTCGGCCTGCCGCCGCAGGCCAAAGCGCCCATCCTGCGCCTGCACATGCCGGTTGGAATTACCGTGCTGGTCTTGATGCTTGTGCGCCTCTATCTGCGCTGGCGCACGCCGCGCCCCGAAGACGCCACGGCGGGGAACCCTTTCCTCGATATGGCAGGCAAAGGCGTCCATCATGCACTCTACCTGTTTGCTTTTCTCATGCCGTTCAGCGGTTTAGCGCTTTCCGTCCGTTACGGCCTGCCTCCGATTGTTTTCGAGGGGCAGGGCAGCATGCCGGTGGATTTGAACCCTGGCCTGCACGGCCTGCTTTTCCTCCTGTCAGCCTTGCTTATCCTGCTGCACATCGGCGCCGCGCTTTACCATCAATTCATTCTCAAAGATAACCTGCTGGCGCGCATGTGGTACGGGAAATGACCATCCCCCCCGACCCCTCTCCCAAAGGGAAAGGGGAAACAGGTCTGCGATATGAACCTCCCCCAACCCGTCGCCATCTCCCCGCATCGGATTGACCCGCGCACGCTGCCGGGTCACGTCCATCATTCCCATCGGAAAATTATCGCTCCATCGGTTCGTGCGCTCACAAGTTTTTACCAGGCTGCCGTCAGCGCGCCCTTGTCATCCTGCCAGAACGGCAGCCAGGCCAGGGTGACGAGCTGCACCTGGATGTCGGTCTTCTTGGGTTTCAGGCTGAACGTTTCCAACGGCTCGGTCAGCGGGTCGCTTTTCGCTTGCAGAGCGGCCATCTCGGCCTCGAACTCGGCTTGCAGTTCGGTCAGTTGGGCGTTGGCGGCTTTGAGAAATTCCAGCGCCACCAGCACGTTGACCGGCACATTGGGGCGGGAGGGCATGTCTGCATACAACACCTCGAACGGCGTTTCATCCAGGCGGCAGAAGAATTGCTGGTAGAAGGTTTCCGTCCAAGAGTTGCGCAAGCGTTTGCGCAGCGGCTCAGGCAATTCGTCCACGTGGCTGGTGAGGGGGATTTGCAGGTGACGGCTATTTTTGCGAAACATGACGGCTCTCCTCGAGTGTGAGTTGCCTACATTATGTTAAGGTTTGCCCATTTTGAGGAGGGTGTTCGGATAAAATTTGTCTACTCGTTTTTGCAGTGGAGTTATGGTATAAAAACTTTGACTTTCCGCAAGGGAACGGAGGGCTTGATGAATGTCAGTTCATGCATGAAACGCAAGGTAGTATCCATTCCGCAGAATATCAGCATCGAGGCGGCCGCGGCGCTGATGGTCGAAAAACATGTCGGCATCCTGCCCGTGGTGGACAATAACGGCAAACCCCTTGGGGTGCTGCGCATGGGCGACCTGTTGACTCTGGAATTGCCCGATTTCGTCCACCTGATCGAAGATTTGGATTTTGTCCACGATTTTGGCGTCGTGGAGACAACGCGTCCCCCCCGACAGGTGCTGGCGCAGCCGGTGACGACCTTGATGAAACCTATCCAGCCTATCGAAGAGCAAAGCGGTTTGCTGCGCGCCTACGCGCGGATGCTCAAGGATGGCCTGTACGACTTGCCGGTGGTGGACGCCAATGGTAAGTTGATCGGCATTGTCTCACGCGTCGACCTGGGCGCGGCCATTCTTTCTCTGTGGGCCTCGAAAGGAGAAAAATGAATTTTGCGGCCATCGTTGCAGCCATCATTTTCCTGCTCACCCTGGGGCTGATTTTCACCGAGAAACTCCACCGGAGCATCGTCGGGATGGTCGGCGCGGTATTGATGGTCCTGGCCGGAAAACTGCTCGGTTTCTACTCGGAGAGCGACGCTCTGGCAGCCATAGATTTCAATACGCTTGGTCTTCTGCTCGGTATGATGCTCCTGGTGGCCTTGCTTGAGCCGACCGGCTTCTTCCAATATCTGGCTGTGTGGGCCGGGCGAATGTCGCGGGGTAAACCGGTGCGGCTGCTCATCCTACTTGGCACGACAACCACAGTGATCTCGATGTTTCTCGATAACGTGACCACCGTCGTGCTGATTGCGCCAGTCACGATTCTCATCAGTGAGATTCTGGGTATCAACCCCACTCCCCTCCTGATGGCAGAGGCCATCCTTTCCGATACGGGCGGCGTGGCTACGCTGGTAGGCGACCCCCCAAACATGCTCATCGGTTCAGCAGCCGGGCTCTCGTTCCTGGATTTCATCCTGTACGCCATGCCGGTCGTGTTGATTTCCTGGCTGACTGCCCTTTTTCTCTTGCGTTTCCTCTTTCGGCGCGAACTGGCCGTGCGGCCCAAGAAGGTCAAAGCCATTTTGCAATTGAATCCGGCCGAGGCGCTCAACGACCCCCGAACAGCGTGGCGGGTGTTGATCGTGCTTGGGGTGGCTATCCTGCTCTTCTTCCTCGAGCACCTGCTGGAGGTCAGCCCGGCGTTCATTGCTCTCGGTGCATCGGCAGCAGCGATGATTTGGGTGCAGCCAGATGTCAAGAAGACGTTGGAGCGCATCGAGTGGAGCGTCCTGGTGTTCTTCACTGCCCTGTTCGTCATGGTGGGCGGATTGCAGGCCTCCGGCGCGCTGAACACTGTCGTCCGGCTTATCGAGAGCCTCGGCCAGTTGCCGCCGGTCCTGTTCAGCGTGTTGATCATCTGGATTGTCGCTGCTCTCTCGGCAGTTGTGGATAACATCCCGATTACGATTGCCATGATTCCGGTCATTCTCGGCCTCGGTGCGGATGGAATCCCCACCGCCCCGCTGTGGTGGGCGCTGGCCTTTGGGGCCGGTTTCGGCGGCAACGGCACCATCAT
>DAOUCM010000220.1:0-7169 GCA_034431895.1 Anaerolineales bacterium | reverse complement strand
GAAGAATATAAGCCAGTCTCATAACAAATCTCAGCGAGTATCCAAAGTCCTACCTTGTGATGGTTCTCCTCTAAACCCCTGCATCACCCCGGGTAGCAACTTCTTCATCCGAGCCAATCCGATCAAGTATTGAGCGCCGTCGCTACGGATTCGGCCCAACATCTTTATTACGCCGGGAGTGTTCCCGCAATCCATAACAAATACCGGAAACACACAACCGACAAGGATACATTGAAGAACTTTCTGCAAGAGAGAGCAACTTATTGTAGGAACGAGTACCGTAAAATCCACAGCCGCCTAGCTTTCTCCTTGTTCAAAATATACAACAGGACAAATAATTGTCATTTGTGGCCGCTAAGCCCGCTTACAAAATTTGACCACGCCGAATGAGCCTCTCCAAAAACAATCCTGGCATCTCGAAGGGTGATAACAGAAAACAAGAAACTCAAAGCAACAAATAAAAGCGCAATAAACATTTTGAACAGTAAGACATTCGAATTCCACAAAAGGAACAGGGTAGACACCATCCCAAATACAAGAATTAATTTGAAAAAATTACCAAAATTAGGTCTTAAATCTTTCCGCCTTAAGAAGAACACATCAATTGGCAACGCAACCAGATTCCCCAAGATATAGACAAAGGCTGCACCCTTAAATCCTAAAATCGGCAAAATGATCAAATTCCCCGCTACACTAACAACGGCACGCACGATGTTAATATACAATGGCTTATCTGGTTGTCCAATAGCAACCAAGGAATATCCTAATATCTCTTCCATCAAATCAAGCGCTACTCCAAGCATTAACAAGACCAAAACCCAATAACTCTCCAAATACTCTGCCGAAAAGAGCAATACGATAATATCTTTTCCAAAAAGCAAGGCTAACAAAGCAGCAAGGATGGTTACAAACGAAAGCAATCGCATTGAATTATTGAGAATATAATTTGATTTTTCTTCTTTCTCGGTAGCATAAACATTAGCAATAACAGGAAAATAAACGGATATAAAAACAGAATATAACTGCATTAAACTATCTGGAATTTTTCTGGCAATATCATAAAAGGCTACCCCTCGCGTGCCAAGTAATGAACCAATTATTAAAGTATCCAGTTTGGAATATGCAAAGCCAAAAATATATTGCGCTTGCAAAGGAAAGCCAAATTTCAACATTTCTTTAATAAGCAGAGAATCAAATTGCCATCTATATTTGAAGCGAGACATACGATAGGCAAGTAAAACTGAAACGGTACGGGAAACAAATTTTGCAATCAACAACCCCCAAAAACCCAGGCCGTACACTATTACAAGCACAGAGAGTAATACAAGTTCTATTGCTTCAGAGACAAACTCAATTACCCCTATTGCCCTAAATGCCAATTGACCACGCAAAATCGATTCGAATAAATTCGATAGGCTAAACAAAAGAAATAAAAATAGCAATGCAGTAAAAATATCAGAAAATAACGCCGTCTCAAAGAAAGTACTAATAAAAGGCTTAAGTACTGTCAAGAAAAAAATAATGCTGAAAACGCTAAATAGGCGAAAATGAAGCACGGTGTTTTGCAATATAGTCTTATAACTTTCATCTTCAGCGCCGGCAAGATATTTAGGGATGACTAATCCGAGACCAAAACTAAAAAACTGCACAAGAACATTATTGAGCGTCAAAACCAAAACGTAAGCGCCATAGGCTTCTGTGGTCAGATATCGAGTTGCTATCATGACACTAATCAGGCCGAAAATGATAGTAGAAACTCGAGCAAAGCCAATAAAAACGGTGCCAGAGAAAAAATGTGAAATAATAGAATTATTCTTTGACATTGGCGCTTTCCTGCATCTTTGACGCTGTCTTGGGAACGGTACGAATGATAAGTTCATTACATCCCATCATCACTGCTATAACTCCTGTCCAATACCACTCAGAAATCAAAGGTTCAACCCAAATTCCCATAAGCATCCCTAGCATCGAGAAGGTAAATCCTAACATATAAGCGCTATATGTCGAATTATGTACAAGTCTCCAATATTTAAACCCCCGAACTACATATATCGTCATGAGCCAGGTCATAAAAATAAATCCCAAACTACCAGTTCTCAACAACAACCAAAATATCCCATTATGGATAAAGGCTCTTCCGTCAAAATTAGCCCAGTCTCTGCTTGGCACCCATGGCCTATATCTAGTACCCAGTCCAATACCAATCAAGGGATGGGATAAAATATTAGACATAGCATATTGGTTCTCGAAGTCTCTCCATCGCAAACTCGAATCTGGATCCTCATATGTATTCGCTTGTGATAATGATAAAAATCTGTCAACCGCCCCTTTGATTAAATTTGGACCAAGCGATCCCGTATAATTCAAAATAAAGTAAATGGCAACAGCCATGACCGCTATAGTTGACAGCCCTCTAATTAGAATGCGTTGGATTTCTTTCCTATTGCCAAGGAGTAACATGATAAGGAAAATGACCATCAAAGCCCCCCAAAAATGGCGTTTGAATGTCAATAAAACACCCATCCCTGTGATGAAAATGGGCAACGCCAAAGCCCAACTACGACGCTGAGTGTTATCAAAGAACCAGATAGAACACGCTGTCACAAAGCCAACAAAGACAATCGAGTATCCCGGAGGAATAATTCTTGTCACACTAGAATATCTTGTTCCCTCAGTCGAAAGAACTTCCACGCGCCCAGGAAGAAAGGGGAGCGTTGTTCCCAAAGCATATTGCGCCATCATTACGATCGAAACCATAATTGCAAAACCAATCATACTGCCTAGAACCAGTTTTAGTTGTTTTTCACTCCGGACAAGATTAGTAACTCCAAAAAAAATTGCATAATTAACGACATCACGTACAGGTCCCAAACAGGCCTTCAGGGTAACAGTTCCACGAAGCATTGCAACTCCCGTGGAAACAAGAGCAACAAGAATAAACAAAACCAGAGGAAGATCCAAGGGCGTGCGTACGAATTTTGTTTCTAGACGAAACATCAACCTCCAGATAATGTATAAAAATGGGAAGAAAACAAGAATATCTGACAAGTAAATATGCCCAAATCCGATAGAAATACCTGGATTGGATTCAGATTCCAACACTGTTGATGTAAGTGCCACGAAACCAAGAATACCCAATTCAGGCTTTTTGACCACAATGACAGCCGCAACCAAGATAACGAACGCAAGGATCACAACAAAAGGGGACAAAAACATGACCGCTCCCCCCGTTGCAAAGCCAATGATAATTGCGACTCCAATCAACAAGAAAACATGGCGCAATCGTTCATAGGGATAGGCGATCATTTGCCCTACATTCCTCTTGAAATAGCTCATGATTAGGCCTCACTCGATACTGTGACAAATTCACAACACAAAATTTAATTCCGCATGTCTGCCATTGAGCAGACATCTTTATAAGATCATTCACAAAATTTTTGCAACTGAGGCAGTTTCTACGAAGCGTCTACAGATGCTCAAGCGATACTCTAGCAGTGACCGTCAAACACAGAAGCGTCCTCCTAAATGCAGCCTGTCATCCCCTGGGATTGAAAATATCCCATCAATTTTTGCTTAGGAGTATGATGCTCTGTAAAATTTCATTCCTCTTTGCTCTGATTGCGTTCATGCATTAACCTTTGCCTCAAAGGACGGATGAGTACAATGGCTAAAATCACAATAATAATTCCAGTAAGAACCAAAATAGTAGGAGGAATCCAGTCGACATATTGCTTTTCTAGCATCTGAGACTCGGGGTTCATCGTTGGAATAACAACTGCTTGCTGGTCAGAGGTCACCGTCGGACTGCTAGCGACAGGAAATATGCGCGTATCCGAAGCGATGATTTGGCTGCCATTTACCACAACAAAATTACCCGAAACGTGAGGGCGAAGCAACTCGTCCGTCAGCGCAAGCGTTGCCAAAGAGACGCCTTGTCGAGAATTCCCAAGTAAGGTAATAATCACATTCTCAGAATTCCAAGGAGAGGGTAGAAATTCTATATATCCCAATGGATTGTCCACCGGAATGTTATATCGCACTCTCAAACTATTTTCCAAGGCTACATCTTTTTCATCGAAAGGCACCGGCAAGTATTGCTTCAAGTCACTTATCACTGACAACTGGCTGGGACGGCCAATCAACAGAAAATTGTAATTGGCTCGTACTTCCATTGGCAATTCATCGTCATAGAATACCGATAATGTGACAATCTGAGTCCCCGTTCGATACGCCAAATAAGAGGCAATTTTTGCTGCGCCGCGCCACGCCTCTAGATCGTTTCTGGAAAAGACAAAAGCCGTAGTTCCAAGTTCCAGGTTATAAGCAAATGGAGCAGGGTAATCTGCCAACCCCAAGGTAGTAGTGAAATCAATCGTTTGCTGAGTGATAGGAATATTAAGTACCGATTCGTTCCAAACTGTTGCCCAAAGGCCGCGTATATCGGGAGGAGCGCAAAAAGCATCCGGCACCAGAGCAATTTGAACCTCTAACCGATTGGTGCCCGGCAAGATGGCAAATTCGGGCAATATCATCTTCGCTCTATTGATTGAGTTTTTTGCAGTTTCTGCATCTAGTCTTACACTTCCAATTGGCCGCCCATTAAGCAATACATTGATTCCCGATTGCTCAAAATCCACCAGCGCTGAATTTCCGAATACCAACTCAAAATAAGCATCGCTTGTTACTGTCCACCCTGGGGGTATCTGGAAAATGTAACTGGCAGTTCGAAAGCCTCTCGCAGCAAAAGTCACATTCTCGTATCCCATTTCAGCCAGCGTACGCTTCGCAGGTATCGAAGGAACGCCTTGCGGCAGACGAATCTCTTCGACAATGGCTAAATTTTTAAGACGGTTTGGCTGCACGGTGCCAGTACTAAAGGCTTGGGCCGCCTTAATAATTCCCGCATCGGTATTCCCCGAAATGTGCAAAATGACACGAGAGATATCCCAAGGGGAATTAATCACCTGAATGACACCATCATCAGACGCATCACCCAGGTTGTTGAATTGTCCACCAGAGGGTTTCAAGGGAAGTTCCAAACCAGTGAGATTGAGTGAAGACGCTTTGCCTACAAATATTATGTGGTTAGAGGCCATTTGTTGCGGTGTAAGAGCGTTCATGGTTGTCAAATCTAGCGCCAAATTATTTTGGCTGAAATTGCCCAACCCCGCCGCAACTGTCAAAGCCGCTTGTAATTCTGCGGCCGAGGGCTGATCAGGAAGAACCAATAAAGCAGATTCAGGAATAAAGGTATTTTGATAGAGCGGAGCCGGCAACTTGGTCAAATCCAACGTTGATTTGACAACTTGATGAGGCAGGTCAAAGTATGAAGCAGAATGAATTATCAGGGTAAACGCCTCGTCAACATAGCAAAAATCGCTGGCGTCCAGTTCGACATAAAATTCCATACGTCCGTCTGGACGTTCAGAAATAAATGCATCCAACGGGATTGGCAATGTACTTTCAACTTGACCTGTTTCATTCAAATTAAGCACGCCTAGCAGATTGTCGTTCAAATATACAGATAGAGTGCCTCCGCTTGCTACAACAGGGTAACCAAATTCAGAGAAGAAACTACGATTGAAATTTACAGTCATGGAAAGAAACACCTGTGTCCCTGCTGACAAAGCCCAACTCTCTGGGATCGCAAATGTAAAATCGGCTGCGTCAAAAGGACCGTGCAATATCATCTCCTCCTCTTGGAGAATACTGAATGGAACTTTTGTGGCATTTATACTCACAACTTCGGTGGTAGGAATGACCTGGAAAGGCAATTTTGCAGGGGTCTGGGCGCCCACAAAGAATACCTGCACCGCAAATATACTGGTACCCACTAATGTCAATGAAAGTACTCTAAGGAATTTCTTAATCATAGTATCTCCTATAAAGCCTTGCTGGGGTTACTCTTCTATATTCCAAAATGGATTCTTTAACTCCCAAATATAAATCGAGTTCGTCTTGTCTTTTCTGGCATTCCCTAAGGCCTCTGCCGCCTTTTCCAGCAATTCCTCGGATTCGATATTTGAACTATATTCTGCTCCCCCAATCAGAGGGTGGAGATCAATAGATAAATCCAAATGCCTTAGATCTACAGGGGCTGCTAACGAACTATAAATGCGTTTGAAGATTCGATTTGCAGCAGAACCAGACGTGTTTGGAAGGATGATTAAGAAACTGTTTTCATCCCACCGACCGATGATGTCATGCCCGCGCAACTCTTTTTGGAGAATCCCCGTTGCCCGGCGCAATACGTTTTGGTATTCAACCGCAGGCAACGTATCTTCCAAATCACTCAGGCCACTAAGTTCAATGATGCCAACCGACAGGATGCCATCCGGATTGTCTGTCAACTCATCTTCCAAAATTTTAGTGATACGGCGGCGATTGTAAACACCTGTAACGTTATCCAACTGAAAACGTATTCGATACGATTCTAAAGAGATCAATAGGTAGTCACGCACAATTGCCAATACTCCTCCTAGCACTAACCCTATACCAAAAGCCAAGATGGAATCGCGCAATGGCTTTGGGCTTTCAGGGACCTCTGGCGGAGTTGCTTCGTCTAGAAAATCCATCTTATAAAATTCATTCAGTCGAGCAGTAAACTGAATAGCCTGATTGCCCATCGAATTGGCCAAACGAGCCGTCATTTCAGAATTGGGGCCAGATACTCTCAACTCAATGACCGTTGAATTTTCAAGAACCTGAACTTTATAGGAATACTTGTCTGCATCTTCTGGCGCTAAGTCCACTGCCCGTGCCGCATCCTGATAAATACGATTACTCTTTATCACCTCCATATAGGTAGAAGTAATCGTTTGATTCCCTAAAATATCTAGGCCCCACAAACCTAAATCGGGGCTATTTGGGCGAACGTTTCTTGGGCTAATAATAAAACGCGAAACAGCCTCATAGCGAGGCGGCACAACATAAGAAAGGGCTAACGCCACTACAAGGGCAACCAAGGCCGTGATAAGAATAATCCACCACCCCCGTCTCAACATTTGAAGGTACAAACGGATCTCCATAACAAAGTTCTCCTAAATTCCACTACAAAAAGAAATGGCACAGATAACAAATTACCCTACGATTTTTCCAAGACTATTCTCAGATAAAATGGCGGATAAAGTCACAAACGCTACATAAAAAACCGTCCAAACTCGAATTTT
>DAOUCM010000219.1:0-31360 GCA_034431895.1 Anaerolineales bacterium | reverse complement strand
ATAGACCTTATCATGCGCACACTGAAACGCACGGCTGGCGAAGGCAACTATTTATACCTTATAAATTTAGGCTAATATCCGCATTTCACACCACGCGCTGTCTTGACAAGCAGCGCGTTTTCGTTTATATTTTATTTAGGTATAACTAAATTTTATATTAGACATGACGAAAATACGGACCTCCTCAGTTCAGGATTACCTGAAACGCATTTTCGAACTCACTCAGAATGGTGAACCGGCCAGCACCAATCGGCTGGCGGAGCAGTTGGGCGTGAAACCCGCCTCCGTGACCGGCATGATCCAAAAACTGGCTTCGGTTCAGCCGCCGCTGGTAGACTATCACAAACATCGAGGCGTCACATTGACCGAGGCCGGCAAGCGCGCCGCGCTGGAGGTCATCCGTCACCACCGCCTGCTGGAAACCTGGCTGGTGCAATCACTGGGCTATACCTGGGACGAGGTGCATGAGGAGGCCTGCCGCCTGGAACATGTCATCTCGGAAGATTTCGAGGCGCGCATGGCTGCCGTGCTGGGAGAGCCGGCGCGCGACCCGCACGGCGAACCGATCCCGGCGTCCGATTTGTCCATGCCGCCCGACACAGCCGTTCCTTTGTCGTCGCTGCAACCGTCACAGTCTGCCATCGTCCAGCGTGTACAAGCCAGCGACGCAGCCTTCCTGCGCCTGCTGAGCGAACTGGGCCTGGTGCCGGGCGCCTGTGTGGAAATTGCCGCCCTTTCTCCCTTCGACGGCAACCTGACTTTGAAAACGGGGAACCGCGAGTTGGTCATTGGACCGGCCATTACCAACCATGTTTTTGTGGAGGTGTGTACATGATGTGGTGGATCATCCTGTCAGTCGTTTTCCTGCTTGTCGTTTTCCTGCCCCGCTATGGACTGCTCGAACGCTATCGAGCCTGGCAGGCCATACGCCAGCGCGAACAAGTGGAAGATGCGCTCAAGCACTTACTTGACCGTGAACAGCAGGGGCGGCACGCTTCACCTGAGTCGCTGGCCGGCAGCCTCGACCTGCCGCGCAGAAAAATCACCACCTTGATCGCTACCATGGAAGCCCAGGGATTGCTCGAATCGCGCGGCGCCGAACTCCATCTGACAGCCCAGGGGGAACGTTGGGCGCTGCACGTCGTCCGTGCACACCGCTTGTGGGAACGTTACCTGGCAGACGAAGCGCGTATGCCGCTCGAAAGAGTCCATACCGAAGCGCACCGCCGCGAACACCGCTTGACCGACTCGCAACTCGACGCGCTGGATGCCGCGCTCGGGCACCCCGTCACCGACCCACACGGCGACCCCATCCCAACGCGGGAGGGGAACCTGCCCAAAGTCGAGGGAACGCCCATTACGGGCTGGCAGGCCGATCGTCCGGCCAAGATCGTGCATCTCGAAGATGAACCGGCCCTGGCCTACCAGCAAATTCTGGCAGCGGGATTGCGTCTCGGGCAAACCGTCCGCATCTTGGAAAGTTCCCCCCAGCGGTATGTCTTGAGCGATGGCGAAAACGAGTATCGCCTGGCGCCAGCGGTGGCTGCCAATGTGCATGTTGCCCCGCTGCCAGAATGGACGGTCAAGCCGCAGGGAATCATCCGCTTGGCCGAGTTACCGCACGACCGGAAGGCGCAGATTGTGGCCTTGGACGAGGCGGTGCAGGGTTTTACCCGCCGCCGCTTTCTGGACTTGGGCCTGACACCCGGCGCCGAGATTTATCCTGAACTGCAAAATTTTTTTGGCGACCCGCGTGGGTATCGCGTGCGCGGCACTTTGATTGCTTTGCGAAAAAACCAAGCGGCGCAGATTTGGGTCAAAGAAGTAAATCATTAACGTTTCGGAGAAAGCATGGCAAACACGAAAATAAACTTACCCACCGAACACTGCGAAACCTGTCCGGCCTTTGCACAATTGGAGCAGATGGGCATCAAGGTCGGCGATTTCGACCGCGTGGTAGCGCTGGCCGGCAATCCCAATACCGGCAAGTCCACGCTCTTCAACGCGCTGACCGGGCTCAAACAGCACACCGGCAACTGGCCCGGCAAAACTGTCACGCGCGCCGAAGGCGGCTATCAGTTCAACGGCGTAAAGTACAAACTGGTGGACCTGCCCGGCACGTACTCGCTCCTTTCCGCTTCGCAGGATGAAGAAGTGGCGCGCGATTTCATCCTGTTTGGACAGCCCGACTGCACCATCGTCGTGACCGACGCCACCGCGCTGGAGCGCAACCTGAACCTGGTGATGCAGGTGATGGAAATTACCGACAAAGTGGTGGTGGCCGTCAACCTGATGGACGAGGCGCGCCGCAAAGGGCTGGAAGTGGACACCCGCAGTCTGGCGCGCGATCTGGGCGTGCCGGTCATCCCCATCACGGCCCGGTCGGGCGAGGGCATCAGTTTGCTCTTGCAAACCATTGCAGAGGTGATCGAGGGCAAGATAAGCGTCAAGCCGCTGCGCGTGAGCGGAACGCCCGAATTCCAGCGCGCCATCGAAGAACTTGTCCCCCTCATCGAGCAAGTTGCACCGGGCGTGCCAAACGCGCGCTGGCTGGCCATCCGCCTGCTAGACGGCGACGCGCGCGTGCAGCAAGCGTTGTTGAACGGCGAACTGGCGCAGTTGGTGGCGCGCCAACAACAGGCTGATGTGCAATTCAGCAAAAAGATGTCGGTAGAGGGAAGGCAGTAAGAATTCACGCAGCAGGTTTACACGTACACAGTGAGGCAACACGATGAATCCAAATGAAGTGCTTGCAAAAGCAGAAACCTTGCGCAATCAGTTGTCCACCGGCTTCCGCGATGAGATGGTCAAGTCGCTGTATGCCGAAGCAGAGCGCATTGCCAGGCGCGCAGTGCGCACCGCCCAAGAAAAGAAATACGATTTCGACCAGAAAGTGGATCGCCTGGTCACTGCGCCGCTCACCGGCCTGCCAATCATGCTGGCGCTGCTGGCAATCTTGATTTGGCTGACGGTCTCCGGCGCCAATGTGGTCTCAGAAGCCATTGCCGCCGTGTTATTCTGGATTGGCAACCAGGGCAATACCCTCTTCCAGGCGCTGCATTTGCCGTGGTGGCTGACCGGTTTCGTATGGGACGGTGTGTATCGCGGGCTGGCCTGGGTGGTGAGCGTGATGTTACCGCCCATGGCGATCTTTTTCCCGACCTTCACCATCCTCGAAGACCTGGGCTACCTGCCGCGTGTGGCCTTCAACCTGGACTGGTTGTACCGCAAAGCCGGCGCGCACGGCAAACAGTCCTTGACGATGGCGATGGGCTTTGGCTGCAACGCTGCTGGCGTGGTCTCCACACGCATCATCGACTCGCCGCGCGAACGCTTGATTGCTATCTTGACCAATAACTTCGTGCCGTGCAACGGACGCTTCCCGACTCTCATCATGCTGGCTACCGTTTTCGTGGCCGCTTCCTTCTCGCCGGCCTGGACTTCGCTGGTTGCGGCGGGAACCGTGGTCGGCGTAGTGTTGATCGGGGTGGCATTCACGTTCTTCATGTCGTGGCTGCTGTCCAATACCGTCTTGCGGGGCGAGGCTTCGGCCTTCACGCTGGAACTGCCGCCCTATCGCCGCCCCAACGTGGGACGCATCCTGTACACCTCGCTGATCGACCGCACGCTGTTCGTGCTATGGCGCGCCATGCAGACGGCTGCGCCGGCCGGGGCCGTCATCTGGGTGCTGGCAAACGTTCCTTTTGGAGAGACCAACCTGGCGCGCGCCATTGCAGACTGGCTGAATCCCTTTGGCCTGCTGCTGGGATTAGACGGGGTCATCCTGCTGGCGTATATCATCGCCATCCCGGCCAATGAGATCGTCGTCCCGACCATGATGATGATGTATATGGGAGCAGGCATGATGATCGATGCCCCCGCCACCAATGCCGCTATCTACGACTTGCTGGTGAACGGTCACGGCTGGACGATGCTGACGGCAGTCAACCTGATGCTGTTCAGCCTGCTTCACAATCCATGCGCCACGACCGTTATAACGATTTACAAAGAAACCAAGAGTTGGAAATGGGCCACTTTGAGCGTGGTCATCACGCTGGGAACGGCTTTTATCGTCACCTTCGTCACGGCCAGCGCAGCGCGGCTATTGGGTTGGGTATAGGGAAAAGTGAGAACGCAGAGTATAATCTGAAAACATGATTCGCAGCCTCCATTTCACCTCCCAATCATCTTTACGAGAAAACCTGCCACCGGCTGACTTTCCTGCTGCCATTCGTGCGCGCAACTCTCTGCTATGGGTAGATTTCTTGGGCGAACCGCCTGAGACTTGTGAGCCTATCCTGAAACAGTTTGGGTTCCATCCCCTGTCCATTGACGACGCCTTACAAGAAACGCATTCCCCCAAAATAGACGATTGGGGCAATTATATCTATGTCGTCTTGAACTATATGAACTTGTTGCAAAACAGCAATTGGGATATAGAAGTAGACGAGGTAGACATCTTCCTTGGCCCCAATTACATCATCACGCATCATGATTACCCGCTGCCTGCCCTGGATGAAACCTGGGCCACCTGCCACCGCGACTTGCGCAACCTGCAGGCCGGCGCCGACCATCTGCTCTATAAAATCATTGACAATATTGTGGCGGGCTACATGCCCCTGGTCGAAGACATAGACCAGGCCATTGACGCCATCGAGGACGAGATTTTCGAGCGCCCCACTCCGCACACGCTGGAACGCCTCTTCACGCTCAAACGCGCCTTGCTTGCCATGCGGCGCATCTTATTGCCTCAGCGCGAGGTACTTAACAAATTGGCGCGCGATGACTACCGAGTCATCGACTCCCGCGATCGCATCTTCTTCCGCGACATCTACGACCACCTGGTGCGCCTGCATGACATCAACGAAAGCCTGCGCGACTTGCTCAGTGGCGCGCTGGATACGTACTTGTCCGTCATGAACAACCGCATGAACGATGTCATGAAAACCCTCACCATTATCACCACTTTATTCATGCCCATTACCTTTGTGACCGGTTTCTTTGGCATGAATTTCTTCGAGCCGGTCGCGCACTTGTTGGGCTGGACCTCCAGGGAACTCTTCCTAACCACGCTTGTCTTGTTGCTCTTGTTGCCAATTGGTATGTATTTTTGGATGCGCCACCGCACATGGATTTGAGGCAGGTAAAACCGATGGAGTTTCAACCCTCTCGTTCCTTTGCCTTGACCCTGGACGCAGACGATGAACTGGCTCCCTTCCGAGAGGCCTTTGTCATCCACGACCCCGACCTGTTATATATGGATGGCAATTCTCTTGGACGGTTGCCCAAGGCTGTGCGCGAACGATTGCAAGTCGTTGTCGAAGAAGAATGGGGGCGCGACCTGATTCGCAGTTGGAACAACGCTGGCTGGTGGCAAGCGCCCGTGCGCGTGGGAGAGAAAATTGCGCCCCTCATTGGCGCTGCGCCGGGGCAGGTGGTTGTCACCGATTCGGTGTCGCTAGACTTATTCAAATTGTGCCTGGCAGCGCTCGACTTGTCGCCCGCCCGAAGGCGCATTCTGACCGACGCTCTCAACTTCCCTTCAGATTTGTATATCCTGCAAGGTATCGTCCGCTTGCTTGGGGAACGTCATGAAATCGTCTGCATCGGCTCGAACGACGGCGGTTTGACACCCGACCACGAACAATGGATACAGGCTCTCGACGAGAACACGGCACTGGTCACTTTTTCTCATGTTCTTTTCAAGAGCGGCTACTTATACGACATGCAAGAAATTACCCGCCTGGCGCACCAAAAAGGCGCGCTTGTCCTATGGGATTTGTCACATTCGGTAGGCGCCGTACCAATCGAACTGGATGCTTGTGGCGTGGACTTTGCCGTTGGCTGCACCTACAAGTATCTGAATGGAGGCCCCGGTTCGCCGGCTTTTCTGTACGTCAACCACAGCCTCCAAGAAAAGACGCGCTCCCCCATTTGGGGCTGGTGGGGACAAAAAGAACCGTTTGCCTTTGGCCTGGACTACGCCCCCGCCGACGGCGTGAACCGCTTCCTGGTGGGCAGCCAATCCATGCTTTCCTTGCTGGCCCTCGAAGCAGCAATCGAACCGCTCTTACAAGCCGGCATGGAGCGAATACGGAAAAAGTCCATCCGCTTGACGGAGTATCTGATTTACCTCACCGACTTGTTCCTGGCCCCGTTGGGATTCACGCTCGGTTCTCCCCGCGACTGCGAGCGGCGCGGCTCGCATGTGAGCATTCGCCACCCCGAGGGATACCGCATCAACCGCGCGTTGATCGAGGAAATGAACGTCATCCCCGATTTCCGCGCCCCCGATAATATCCGCCTGGGCATAGCCGCTCTCTACACCTCCTTCACCGATGTATGGGACACAGTAGACCGCATCCGACAGGTAATGATGGAAAAGCGATACGAAAAATATACCCAAGAGCGCCTGCTCGTCACTTGAACCGGGCCTGCAAAATGAGCCTGCATTCGGAAATCTTCGAACAACCCTCCTGTCTGGAAAGATTGCTCCAGTCACAGCGTCAGGCGGTCGAGCAAGTAGCACACCGCCTGCAAGCGCATGAGATTCGCTTCGTCTTCCTGGCAGCGCGCGGCACTTCAGACAACGCCGGGCGCTACGCCAATTATCTATGGGGAGCGATGAACAGTCTGCCAATGGCGCTGGCCACGCCTTCTCTGTTCACCTATTACCGCCAGCCGCCGCTGCTCAAGAATGCGCTGGTCGTTGGCATCTCGCAATCGGGGCAATCGCCCGACATCGTCAGTGTGCTAGCGGAGGGAAAGCGGCAGGGAAACCCCACCCTGGCCATCACGAACACGCCAGATTCCCCTCTTGCACAGCAGGCGGATTTTGTCATTCCGATCGAAGCCGGGCCGGAGCAGGCTGTGGCGGCAACAAAGACCTACACCGCAGAATTAATGGCAATTGCTATGTTGTCGGCAGCCATGGCTGGACATCATGCCCGCTGGCAAGAATTGGAGCGCGTTCCTGCGTGGGTGAACGACGTGCTTGGACAGGACAAAAGCATCCAATTAGCCACCCAACGTTACCGCTACATGCAGCAATGCGTGGTGCTGGGACGCGGCTACAACTATGCGACCGCCTTCGAATGGGCGCTAAAACTCAAAGAATTGACCTATGTAGAAGCGGAGCCGTATTCTTCAGCAGATTTCCAACACGGCCCGTTGGCCATGGTAGCAAGGGGCTTTCCGGTGCTATCGGTTGCGCCAGCGGGTAAAGTGCTTGACTCGATGCTCGACCTATTGGCTTATTTGCGCCAAGAACTGCTGGCAGAACTGGTCGTTGTCTCGAACGTGCCGCAGGCGCTGGATGGAGCGCAAGTTCCTATCCAGATTCCGGCCGATGTGCCAGAGTGGTTATCGCCGTTGATCAGCATTGTACCGGCGCAGTTATTCTCGTATCATCTAACCCTTGCCAAAGGATACGACCCTGACCATCCGCGCACCATCCAAAAGGTGACCGAAACCCATTAAGGAGGCCCTTGTCCTCTGTCCGCACCCTCCTCCGCCGTCGCCGCGACCGCCGCGAAACTGCCCGCCGCAGCCTGCAAACGCGCATCCGACGCGCACTTGTCAGTTTTGGCTTCTTGTTGAGCGCCTGCCTGGCAGTCTCGATTTTGACCTTAGCCCTGTACTATGCCGACTTGACGCGCGACCTGCCCTCGGTCGAACTGCTGCCCAGCCTGCTCGACCCACCCGACGGCCTGCTCCTGCAACCCACACGCCTGTACGACCGCAGCGGCCAACACCTCCTGGCGACTTTTGCCCCCCGCCAGTCCCTGCGTCGTTACATTCCGCTCGACCCCGGCAACCCGCAGCATCTTCCAGAACCCCTGATACAGGCCACCCTGGCGCTGGCCGACCCCACGTTCTCAGAGCATCCTGGTTATATCCTTAGCGGCCTGAGACAACCCGACCTGCATCCCACCCTCGCCCAGCGTCTGACCAGCGATTTGCTGTTGTGGAACGAGCCGCCCTCCCTGCGGCGCGCCCTGCGCGAGCGCCTGCTGGCTGCGCAAGTCACCGCCCGCTATGGGCGGACACAGGTGCTGGAATGGTATTTGAACTCGGCCGATTATGGCAACTACGCCTATGGCGCCGAGGCAGCCGCTCAACTGTACTTTGGCAAATCAGCCGTTGCCCTGACTCCGGCCGAGGCAGCCGTGTTGGCAGCCATATCTCAGGCCCCCAGCCTCAACCCACTGAACGCACCCCAGGCGGCCTTGCAGCGTGGACGTGAAACCCTCCACATCATGCAGGCGCTTGGTTTTCTCTCGCAAGAGGCCACTCAACTGGCGCTGGCAGAGTCGCCAGCCTTCTTGCCCCCAACCGACAATCCAAACGGCTTTGCCCCCGCCTTCCTCAACCTGGCCCTCCAGCAACTCGACAAGACCTTTAGCCGCGCGCGCATCGAACGCGGCGGATTGACCATCACAACCACCCTGGATTACGAACTCCAAACGCAGGCCTCCTGCGCGATGCAAATCTACTTGCAGCGCCTCCAGGGCAGCGGCGGCTCGCCAACCGAAGCCGATTGCCAGGCCGCCCGCCTGTTGCCTTCTCCGCCCTCTGACCTGCGGATTACCGAGCCGATGGCCAGCGCTCTGCTTCTGGATCCACGCACCGGCCAGGTGCTGGCGCTGGTAGGGGATTCCCTGCCGGGGCAAGAAAACGCCTCTTTGTCACCTCGCAGGCCCGGGTCCGTGCTGACGCCTTTCATCTACCTGACCGGCTTCACGCGCGGGCTGAGTCCTGCCTCGTTGGTGTGGGATGTACCAGGTCAAGTCCCCATCCACAACCTGGACGGTCAATATCACGGCCCGCTGCGTTTACGGTTGGCTCTAGCCAACGATTACCTTGTCCCTGCGGCGCAAGTGCTGGAGCAAATGGGATTGGAAAACGTCGTCCAGACAATGGACTCCTTTGGGCTGTCCCTGAAAGATGCTGCCCTCCCGCTTCGGACTCCCCTTGCGCCTGCTTCCGCGCTCTTGAGCGATTCTCCCCCTCAATCTTTGCTAGACGTATCTGCCGCCTTTGCCGTGCTGGCCACCGGCGGCGTGAAATACGGTCAAGATACAGGCAACGGGGTGGAACTTTCGACTATCCTGCGGGTAGAAACCATTGACCATGCCGTCTGGCTGGAGGCCTCGTCTCCCGCCGCTCAGACGGTGGTGTCGCCGCAGTTGGCCTACCTGCTCAATCACATCCTGAGCGACGAACCCGCGCGCTGGCCGTCGCTAGGACACCCCAACCCCTTCGAGATTGGCCGCCCTGCTGGCGTCAAGAGCGGCGCCACCCTCGACGGGATGGACGCCTGGGCGATAGGCTACACTCCCTATCGGCTGGCCACGGTTTGGACGGGAACGCGCGCTGCCGAGGATGCACCTCTCTCGCCACGCCTGCCGGCCGGCTTGTGGTATGCCTTGATGCAAACCGCCTCCCGCGACCTGCCCGCCGAGGGCTGGACTCCGCCAGCGGGCATCACTAGTTTGGAAGTGTGCGATCCCTCTGGCCTGCTGCCCACTCCAGATTGCCCCACCACCGTGCGCGAGGTGTTCAGCGACGACAATCAGCCGATTCAGGCCGATACCCTGTACCGCGTCTACGAAATCAACCGCGAGACCGGCTTCCTGGCGACTGTTTTCACCCCGCCACAACTGATAGAACGGCGCGTCTACCTGACCATCCCGCCCGAAGCGCGCGACTGGGCGCAGGCCAACGGCTTCGCCACGCCGCCCGATACTTACGACGCCATTCAGCCGCAGACAATCAATCCACTCGTCAACATCTCCAAACCGGACATGTTTGCCGACGTGCGCGGCGTGGTAGAGATTACCGGCACGGCTGCCGGCGAGAACCTGGACTACTTCCGCGTGTTGGTGGGGCAAGGGCTCAATCCCCAAGGCTGGCAGCAAGTGGGCAGCGATTCCAAATCTCTGGTGCTGGATGGTCTTCTTGCCCGCTGGGATACCTCTGGTCTGAACGGCCTGTATGCAGTGCAATTACAAGCGGTGCGCACCGACCAGCGCGTAGATACCGCCGTCATCCAGGTCACAGTGGACAACACCCTACCGCAAATCAGCATCCTCTATCCGCAAGAAGGTCAGGAATTGGACGATACCAGCGACCGCCAGATCACCTTCCAGACACAAATCAGCGACAACCTCTCGCTGGCAGAGGTGGAATTCTACATAGACGGAGAACGAATTGCTGCGCTAGAAGAAGCCCCCTTCGAGTTGACCTGGAATACGAGTCCAGGCGAACATACGCTGCGCGTGATCGCCCGCGACCGAGCCGGAAACGAGGCTGAACAAACGGTACGCTATCGAGTCAAATAAGCCTGTCGAGGCACCCTCACCCCCTTCCCTCTCCCAAAGGGAGAGGAAAGGGAAGACGGCTACTTTTCGAATATCCAGCGGTCGGTGTCACGCGACCACGTGACCAGTTCCTCTTTCTTGAACCACAATGCCACTTCTTTTTCCCCGTTCTCGACCGTATCCGAGGCGTGGGTTAGGTTACGGCCCACTTCGAGGGCAAAGTCATGCCTCAACGAGCCAGGCGCAGCCTCGGTCGGGCGGGTAGCCCCCATCGTCTGGCGAATGGCAGCCACCGCGTTGGGGCCTTCCCATACCATTGCCAGCACAGGGGCCGAGGTGATGTATGCAATCAAACCCTCGTAGAAAGGTTTACCTTTGTGAATGGCGTAATGCGTCTCGGCCAGGTCTTTGCTAACGGCCATGAATTTGGCAGCCACCAATCGCAGGCCGCGCCGCTCGAGGCGGGCAATCACTTCTCCCATTAGACCGCGTTGGACGCCATCGGGTTTGACCAATACAAGCGAACGTTCCACAAATGCCTCCAGAATGTAAATTTTGTATCATCCAATATCTTCGTTAGCGCGCCAAACCGATGGGGTGGCCGTTGAACTGCCGCCAAAACAGGCTCAATTCAGCGCAGCAGTTCCTCAGCCTTGGTGTACGCATCCAGCGAGTCTTGCAAGCGATTGGC
Source organism: Anaerolineales bacterium (assembly GCA_034431895.1). Taxonomy (GTDB): domain Bacteria; phylum Chloroflexota; class Anaerolineae; order Anaerolineales; family Villigracilaceae; genus JAABUE01. Next base: position 20,347 of record DAOUCM010000219.1, on the reverse strand, counting down.
GCGCAGATAGGCATCACCCAAGGCTTGCCAAATGATAACTTCAATGGGGTAACGATACAGGGCCTCGCGCAAATCGAAGATGACCTCGTCTAGCAAGCGGCCTTTCTTGATGAGTTTGCCGTAGATTTCCATCGCGGCGGGGATGTTGCCGCGCGAGAGTTCGGCCTGCGCCTGCGAGAGGGTCAAATCGCGCGTCATCGAGAGCATCCCAGTCATACCAGAACGGGAGCGCGTCACCGGTTCACGATAGGGCGGCGGGGCAGGCTTCTCCACGGCCGGCTGCAACGGCGGCGGCTCTGGCGAAGGGGCTTCTTCCATCGGCGTCCAATCGGCCGGGCGAACCGGTTCGAGCGAGGCCGGCGCGCCTTCTTCCCCTTCGCGCAACCAGTCGGGCAACGTCTCGGCGGGTGGGGCTGCTTGTTTGGGCGGCTTTTCTTCCTCCAGGCCAGCCAACCAATCAGGCAAGTCGGTTACGACTTTTTCCTCCGCAGGCTGGGAGGCAGTTTCGGTCTCCAGCGCGCGCAACCAGTCAGGAGGCTGTTCTTCCTCAGACGGCGGGACGACCTGTTCGAGACCCGTGGCCTCCTCCTCGCTCGCGGCGGCAGCCTCGACAGCAGGCGCGCCCTCCAAGCCGGCAAGCCAATCGGGCAAGCCCGACGACGAAGGTTCGAGGGGGCGCTCTTCTTCGAACGGCGGGATGCCTTGTTCGAGCCGCGAGGCTTCCTCCTCGCTCGCAGCAGCAGGCGCACCCTCCAAACCATCCAGCCAATCGGGCAAGTCTTCCAGCGGTTGTCCCGCGGGCTGTCCATCCGCTTGAGCAGCGGGCGTCTGGCCTTGCGCTTCCAGGTCACGCAGCCACAGGCCGGTTTCATCCAGGGGGGCGGCGGGTGTCTCTTCGGCAGGGCGGCTTTCGCCTCTCTCCTTGGCACGCAACACCCAATCAGGCTCGCTCTCACGGCGTTCTTCTGGCTTGGTCAACAATTCTTCGGGTTTGGCGCCATGTTTGGCGGCCAGGCCTTCCAGCCAGGCCAGGGCATCGTCTTGTTCGGCGGCCGAGGTGCCCAAGCGCTCCACATCGGCAGGGGCGGCAGACGGAACTTGCGCAGGAGGGATTTCGCCCTGGGCGCGCATGGCTTCTTTGAGGAAATCCGGCAGGTCGTCTGGCAGGGACTCTTCGTCAGGCGAGACCAGGGAGACGGCTTCTTCGGCCAGCGGCGGCTCCGGCGCAGGTTCTTCGCGCGGCTCTTCTGCCGGCGAGGAGGGAACCGCAGCCGCCGGGCCGGCTTCTGCGCCCAGAGACTTGGCTTGCTGCACCCATTCTGGCTCGCTCTCGCGGCGTTCTTCCGGCTTGGTCAACAGTTCTTCGGGCTTGGCGCCATGTTTGGCGGCCAGACCTTCCAGCCAGGCCAGGGCATCGTCTTGTTCAGCAGCCGAGGTGCCCAGGCGGCCCGTATCCACACCCGGCGCTGGCGGAACGACAGGGCCGGGCGTCTCGCCAGACAGATGGTCTTCTTGAAGGCCCGCCAGCGCGCCAAGCCCGGCAGCGGCTGCAGCGTCTTGCTCGATTTTTTCCGACGACAGCCAAGAGCGCAAGTCGGTTTGCTCGAAGGGTTTTGCTTCAGGCTGCGCTTCGCCCGCGTTGACCTCGCGCAGCCAGTCTGGAAGTTCTTCGGCCGGCAAGTCAATCGGCTGGTCCGCGGAGGGTGTACTAGGCTCGGAGGAGGGCGCCATGGCTTTCACCCAATCAGGCAGGTCGGCTGCCGCCAATGGGGGGGCAGACTCGGCCTCGAAAGCAGAAGGGGCCTCTTGGGATGCGCCGCTCGACTCGCTCCAGCCGGCCTGACGCAGAAAGTCGGGGATGTCCGAGTCGCCACTCGAAGCGGGAGCAGGTTGCACGTCCAAGAGAGAAGCGGAGGCCGGCGTCTCTGCCAGACCGGCGCGCAGCCAGTCCGGTTGTTCGCCGGCAGAGGCAGGCGTCCCTTCCAATCCAAGTTCCAAGGACTGACTCCAGGCCGGGCCAGGCTCCACCGGTTGGCCGTTCCAATCCAAACGTTCCAGACTCACCGCTGCGTCGGGAACATCATCGAAGCGGAAGATGGATTCGCGCGCAAAGGCAGCATACGGCTCCATTTCGTTGACGCGCTGACGATAAACTTGTGTGCTTTGACCGCCTTCGGTAGCGGGCAATAACTCCACCAACACGCGGTTGGCCTCCAGGCAATAAGCGTAACGCCGCAGCAACTGGTTGCAGGTCTCAGCCGATTCGGTCTTTTGACCCGCCTGGAAGTAGGCGCGCGCCAGCAACACCAGCATATCCTGACGGTTAGGATCTTCGTCCAGCACTTTTTTGATTTCGGAGATAGCCTGAGGGTAGAGTTCGCCGCGCATGTACATATGCGCCAGCGCGCCGCGTGTGAGGCGGATTTTGGGCGGCTCAACTCCGTCGCGGCGGCCATACAGACGCTGTAATTCAGCCTGGATGGCCGAGTTGGAGGGCTGCACCTCGTAGGCACGCTCCATGTGCCAGATAGCATCGTCTAGTTTGTTTTGCTCGTCACAGATGATGCTCATGCCTACATGGGCCACGAAATCATCGGGGACGGCGTTCAGCAAGCGTTGGAAGATGTCTACGGCTTCGGCATAGCGCTTGGCTTCCAGGTAGGCTTTGCCCAACAAGCGATATGTTTCAAGGTGCTTGGGGTAGATGTTCAAGATATGGCGGCAATGCGCAATTGCCTCGTCCAATTGTCCCTGCTCGATGAGGCTTTCGATATCGCGGTTATAGTTACGCAATGAAACTTTCGCCATGCCGTCGCTCCTTCAAGCGCCAGAATTCAAATCCTCGCGATTTCCCTTCCACATCGAAATCGGCGCCCACAAAAAACATCGTCATTACCCGCCTTCACCCCACCATCTCTCATGGGAAGAGAGAAGCAAGGGATAAGGGAGGATAGACCGTTACAAACCATCGTTATAAGTATGCCCGATTCTGTTCATTTCTGCAAGGTTATGGGACGTGATCTCAATAGAACAAAGGTAAGGGTTGGACCGGTTTTTGACTGAACACGTGGGCTGCCAACACTCGCTGGCGCGCTTCGGCCTGCGAAGCGGCGTCGTTGGCATGGATGGTGAAAAGCGGCTGACCGATTTCTACTCGTTCTCCGACTTTGTGGTGAAGGACGACGCCGACGGCGTGATCAATGGCGTCGCCCTTTCTGGCGCGACCGGCGCCCAGGCGTACTGCCGCCTCGCCCACGTCTCGCGCGCGGACTTCAGCCAGCCAGCCGCTCGAGGGAGATTTGACCACCTCGACTCGTTCCGCCCTGGGAAGCAAATCGGGATTGTCCACATAGGCTACGTCGCCGCCTTGGGCCTGGACAAGGGCGCGGAATTTATCCAGGGCGCGCCGCTCGATGAGCGCCCACTCGGCCAGTTGACGGCCTTCCTCCAGGTCACTGGCCTTTTTGCCCAAGACGAGCATGTGAGCCGCTACGCTCAGACAATGTTCCCGAAAATCACGTGGGCCGCCGCCGTTCAACGTCTCGATGGCCTCGATGACTTCCAGGGCGTTGCCAACGGCATTGCCCAAGGGCTGGTTCATGTCCGAGAGCAGGGTGATGGTCTTGCGGCCGGCCAGTTCGCCGATTTGCACCATCAGGTCGGCCAGTTCGCGCGCCTGTTCGAGCGTTTCCATGAAAGCGCCTTGCCCCACCTTGACATCCAGAACGATGGCATGCGCGCCGGCGGCAATCTTCTTGCTCATGACCGAGGAGGCGATGAGCGGAATGGATTGCACCGTTCCGGTCACATCGCGCAAGGCATACAATTTGCCGTCGGCGGGGGCCAGCTCTTTCGACTGACCGCTCAACACAATGCCAATTTCCTTCAACTGTTTTTCGAATTCTTCGGTGGTCAGGTCACAGCGATAGCCGGGGATGGATTCCATTTTGTCGAGCGTGCCGCCGCTGAAGCCCAACCCTCGCCCAGACATTTTGCCAACGGGCAAACCACACGCCGCAACGACCGGCAGCACCACCAGGGTCGTCTTATCTCCTACCCCGCCGGTGGAATGCTTGTCTACGGCAATTTCGACCACGTGAGACAGGTCCAGGATTTCGCCAGAGTGAGCCATGGCCAATGTCAGGTCTGTGGTCTCGCGGGGGGTCATGCCATTCAACAGCACGGCCATGGCCCAGGCGGCGGCCTGATAATCGGGAATGCTGCCCGACACTATCCCGTTTACGAAGAAGTCAATCTCCTCTTTCGATAGTTCTTTTTTGTCTCGTTTTTTGATGATGATGTCTACCGCGCGCATGAAGGCTCCTGTCGAAGGGTACAGGCGTATTGTATCTCATTTTGAGGGCGTGAAGCAACAAGAGGGAGCGATAAAGAAGTTAAGGAGTTTCCCTTCTTACTCTCAGCGTCTTCGTATCTTATCATCCCTGCGAAGTACCCGCAGGGTGAAGGGGTCAGCGGTTCTGGGTAAATTCTTGCAAAATGCAATTTCCGCTTCAGATAAGGGAATCTCTCGCAATCCTTTCCACATTCCTAAAGCAGATTTTCCTTTCGATACACCCTGCTGAAATTCCTGCCAGGCTTGCGGAGTTGTAGCACAATTTTTCCAAATATCGGTGATCAATTCCGTACGACGCACAAACGCAAAATTGCTCAAAACGGTATTGTCCAGCAATACCAGTTTCTCGAGGTGACCGAGTCTTGTCATGGATTATTTGGACAAATACTTCAGCAAAGTATCGGCTTCCTGACGCGCCTCCTCGAGCAATTCTGGCCCCAAAAAGAGAGGCACTCCCAAGCGGTTGAAACGCTCGCGTAAATCAGACCAGGGAATACCAAGCAATTCTGCCATACGCCCCGTGCTAATCGCTCCAGCCAGGTAATAATCCATCGCACGGTTGTAACGTTCTTGTTCTCCAAGATTCTCGAATTCCGAGTCAGACGGACCATTCGGGTCAAGCACGGGAGGCTGATGAGCATAATAATGCGCCAAAGCGCGCAAGATCAGATAGTCAATCACATCCACGATTGCCACCTCAGGTTGGCCATGGCTTTCAACGACAGCGGGTTGGCCCCGCAAAACATTGCGGATAATGTGACTGGTATTGCGCGCCAAATCGGTTTTGCGAACTCGTAAGTATTCCATCTTTATCTCCAGATATATGCATATTTTATGTATTTTACATACTTTTATTATACACCTTTCTTCACTCATCTTACAGCCCAAGATCGCCTGAATCTGCGAAGTGGACACTACTCGAAACGATCAACTCCCCGCCCTGCGAGCCAGTTTCTGTCCCTCGGGCGTATCTTGCACCTGCCAGCCCAGGGCAGCGATTTCATCGCGCAGGCGGTCGGATTCGGCCCACTTCTTTTCAGCGCGGGCTTTTCGACGGGCCTCCAGCAGCGCCAAGACGGCGGGCGAGGGGACTTCGGCCTCCTCAGCGCGATGGGCTGCCTGCGCCATGTTCCATACCGCAGGCGAGATACCGCTCTCCAACGGCTGCGGCTCTACGAAATCCCCTAACTCAGAGATAGGAAAGACGGCCTCGGCAGCATAAATCTTCGTCTCACAAGAACGCACAATGGACACGCTGCTGACTCCGCTCACCCAACATTCCCCTTGGGCAAAATCGAAGATCAAGCCGGTATGCTCATCCAACCCCAACACAATACTGTCTTGCGGCAAACTGGCGCACCAGACCGCAAAACGCTCACGACCGATGAAACAGCGGCTGGTATCCAACTCCACCCCGCCTTCAGCATTGTTCCAGTGCGGGATGAAATTCAGGCTCAGGCCAAAATCTGCAAACAAGTTCAGACCGGGCTTTTTATGCACCTCTTCGCCCACTTTGAAGATTTCGTACACGGGCAAAGCCCAGGCGCCGGCAGCGATGGTAGCGGCTGAAGCAAAGACCAGCGCCGCCCCAAGGCGGTGGCGCGCCCGCAAAACGTCCCACGCCAGGCTATCTTTCAACTGTCGCACCGCATAGGTCGGGCTGCCAGGACCCAAAAAAATCATATTGGCAGTCAACAACGGCCGCACGATTTCGGGGTCATCGGGACTGAAGGGCGTGCCGCGCTTGCGGGCCGGGACCGTGACGATTTTCGGCGCATAGTTTTGCAAGCGTTTCGCCAGGAAATCGGCCACGCGCCCGGCCACCAGGTCGGCGTTGAGTTCGAAGCCGGCCGGCGTTTCGAGGACGGCAATTTCGAGCGGCCGAGGCAAGGCGCGCGCCAGCGTCTCGAAGATGCGCCCGCCGGCCAGCGAGGTTTCGCCGGAGCCCAAAAAGGCAATCTTTCCTAACGTCATGCTACTCTGATGAGGCCGCAATCTCGTCTATTACCCGCAGGAAAGTCTCGTTATCGGGAATGTCGGCCATGCTTTGCCCATAATACACAAAGCGCAGGCGGCCCTGGCGGTCTACAATGGAATTCATTGGCATCCGCCCCAACTTGAACAGGTTGACTTCCTGTTTGTACAATTTGGCTACACGATGTTCAGGGTCGGGCAAACCCACAAAAGGAATGCGGTTCTCCTGCCAGTAATGGACAAACGTTTCCAGTTTGTCGGGCCCGACCGCCAAAATCTCGGCCCCGCGCGTGACAAACTCAGCGTAACTATCCCGCAAGCGCGCCAACTGCGCGCGGCAGAATGGTCACATGAAACCGCGCAAGAAGGCCAACAAGACGACCTTCTCGCCGCGATAAGAGGACAGGCGGACTGGACGCCCGTCCACGTCATTCAGTTGGAAATCAGGGGCCACTTGCCCTTCGAAGATCATCTTTGGCTTCTCCCTACGCTCGAAGTTGCTTCCGTTATATCGAGCAGATTCTTCACCCGCGCCCAGAGCGCGTCGAACATGGGGACGGTCAGTTTGCCGGTCAGTGTATTCTGCTGGCTGGGATGGTACGAGCAGACCAGCCACGGGCCAGCCTCCAGGCGAAAGGCCGCGCCATGCGCGAACTTCCAACCCGAATTCCGCGCCGAATATATGCGCACTACCCTATCAAATGCTATCCGACCCAGGCAAACCACCACTTTGGGCTGCAAGAGTTCGATTTCACGCTGCAAGAAAGGCTGGCAATTGTCCAACTCCTGCAAGGTGGGCTTATTCTGCGGCGGCGCACAGCGGGCCGAGGCAGTAATGTACATGTCTCGCAAGGTCAACCCATCGTCGCGCGCTGCCGCAGTGGGCTGGCTGGCAAACCCCGCGCGGAACAAAGCCGGGTAGAGAAAATCGCCCGAAGCATCACCGGTAAACTGCCGTCCGGTGCGGTTGGAACCGTGCGCGCCGGGCGCCAATCCCACCACCAAGACGCGCGCGTGCGGGTCGCCAAAGCCCGGCACGGGTTTACCCCAGTATTCCTGATAGACGTAGGCCCTGCGCTTCTTGCGCGCCACTTCTTCGCGCCATGCTACCAGGCGCGGACACTTACGACAAGCAAGAATTCGAGCGTTGAGTTCATCGAGGCACATAACAAAACTGTATACCACAAAGTGGCGTTTTTACATACCAGGCGGAGTACAACTCCGCGTCAACAGCATCCGCGCCAGCAACCGCGAACTGGAAAAGCGTGTCAACGAGCGCACCAAAGAATTGCTGGACGCCCAAGAACGTCTGCGCGTGGTCAACGAAGAACTCCAAAAACAACTCGAAGAAATCACCAAACTCGAACAGCAAGTGCGCGAGCAAGCCATCCGCGACGCGCTGACCGGCCTGTATAACCGCCATCACCTCTTGAACGTGATGGAAACCGAGTTCTCCCGCGCCGAACGGAAGGGACACTCCATTGCCTTCATGCTGATTGACCTGGATCATTTCAAGAAGGTGAACGACTCCTACGGTCACCAGGCCGGGGATACGACGCTGCAAGCCGCCACACAAATCATCGGCAAATCAATCCGCCGCAGCGACATTGCCTTCCGCTATGGCGGAGAGGAATTCCTGGTCATCCTGCCCGAAATCACCCTGAACAATGCTCGGCAGCGAGCCGAGCAACTCCGCCAGGCCATTGATGAACTGGAAATCCTTTTCAAGGGCGAAACCATTCATATCAGTGCGTCCATTGGCATGGCAATCTACCCACAACATGGCAGCACCGGCGACGAAATGCTCTCGCGCGTTGACCACGCGCTCTACCAGGCCAAAAAGGCGGGGCGTAACAAAGTCATTCTCTACGCCCACGACGCATAGCAACTCCCTTGATCGAGCAAAAGACTACCCCGCAAGGTAGCCTTTTGTATTCGAGAAGATTCCATCGAACACTTTCTCGTCCACCGTCCCGCCTCCCTGCGCCAGGGACGGATCCCCGCCGCCGCGCAGGCCGAGGGGCGCGAGATGTCGGCGAAGCAGGTCGCGCGCGTCCAGGCCACTATCGGGGGCGCAGGTCACGATCAACGAAAGTTTCCCGTCCTCGTAGCCAGCCAGCAGCCCAACCAAGCCGGGCTGATTGCGCAGCGCGAGCGCCAAGACGCGCAGTTCGGCAACGGGGCGCGCGCGGAACGAGGCTGTGACCAGGCGCAGCGGACCCAGCCTCTCGGCAGAGGCGGCCAATTGGTCGGCCTCAGCAGTTAGAAGTCGGGCGCGAAGCGTTTCCAGGTCGGCCTGGGCAACCTTGAGTTGGTCGAGTTTGCGCGTCAAGGCGGCGGGAACGTCCTCCCATCCCGTTTCCAGCAAAGCGGCAGCCTGTTGGGCCACATCCTGGTAGAGGTCGAAATAGTCGAGCGCCTGGTAGCCGGCCACGAAATGCACCCGCAGTTTTTGGTTGACGCGCTCGGTCTTGACGATCTTGAGCAGGCCGACCATGCCGGTGTTGGGACAGTGCGTTCCGCCGCAAGGGGTGTAATCGAAAGCCTCGACCTCCACCACACGGATACGGCCGCTGACCTTGGGCGGCTTGCGCACTGGCAGACGGGCGATCTCGTCCTGGGTGACGTGGTAAGTCTTGACGGGGCGATTCTCGAACAAGATACGGTTGGCCAGGGCTTCGGCGCGGCGCAGGGTTTCGGAGGATGTCTGGCCCACTTCCAGGTCTATGGTGGAGGGAGTATAGCCGTTGATGTTGGCCGAGAGACTGTCTATGCCGGCCGTTTCGAGGAAGGAAGCCGACAGGATGTGCTGGGCGGTGTGATGCTGCATGGCGCGCAGGCGGCGCTCGCGCTCGATGCGGGCGGGGTAATCGCCGGGCGGGAGCGGGCGGTCGGCGATATGCAGGATGTCGCCATCGTCTTTGACGACCTCCAGGACGCGCGCCGCGCCGATGAAACCGGTGTCGTGTTCCTGTCCGCCACTGATGGGGTAGAAGTACGTGCGCGGCAGGACAAGCCCAAACCTGCCCGCCTGCAGCGGACGGCATTCGCTCACCTGGGCGGTGAATTCCAGGGTCAGCGGGTCGTCGAAGTAGAGTTGCTCGGTCATGGGGTCATCCTAACCCACCGCCTGGCGGGTGCGCGCTTTGGCGCGTATGCGCATCAGGTCCAAAACGCGCGGGATGATTTCGGAATACAGGCGATATAGCAGCGGGTTGGGGGTATAGTCCCAGGCGCCCAGCGTGCGCAGCACCTCTCCGCCCAGGCCTTCTTTGAAGCGGTACACGCCCCACATGCTGTCGCTTTCATCGAAAACCTCCGGCGCACCCCACAAGTCATACACACTGCACCCGGCTGCCTTGGCGCGCCGCATGGCTTCCCATTGCAGCAGGTAGGTCGGCATCTTCTCGCGGTGAACGTCGCGCGACATGCCGTACAGGTAATACGCCCGCCCCGCAAACCAGAACAGCATCAGCGCCGCCACCGGCTGGCCGTCCACTTCGGCAATCAACGGTTCGGCACATGGGATAGGCGATTTGGGATTTGCGATTTGCGATTGGGGATTTGGGATTGGCGATTGCATGAACGTCTTCCAAACAGCCTGGTAATAGGCCTGGTCGCGGATGACAAAGCCGTCGCGCACAGAAGTTTCGGCGTACATCTTGTAAAGCGTGGGGAGGTCGTCCAGATTGCCTACACGCACCACGACGCCTTTCTTCTCGGCCAGGCGGACGTTGTAGCGCGTCTTCTGCTTCATACGCGCCAGCATCTGCTCTTCAGAGACGGATAAGTCTAGCAGAACGGTATTGCGGAACTGAACCTGGTCCCGCGAAAACTGCCACCCCCTGCGCTTCAACGCGGACATCACGGCCTGCCCGCCGTTATCGAGGCTTTCTCCCTGCCCGCCAGGGACGCCCGTCCCCAGCCGCACATCGGGGTCTATTTTCAAGAAAATCGCGCCCTGGCGTTTGGCAAAGGCCTGCAAATCGTCCAACACGCGCTCGAGCAGCGCCTGGTTCGACCAATCCAGCAAGGGGCCTTTGGGCGCGTACAACACGTTCGAGCGCGCCGCCATGCCGCGAATGGGGATGCGGCGTTTGAGGATCATGGCAGCCGCCACCACCTGATTCCCCTCCGCCCAAACGAACGGCATCGCCTCCCAGCCATACTTGGCCTTGACCTGCGCCCACTCCCAGGTTTGCAGGAGGTGCGGAGCCGGCAGGCTGGCAATCAGTTCGTTCCAACGCGAGGGGGCTTGTGAGCAGGGCTGCATGAGGATTTGCGATTTGCGATTTGCGATTTTGGATTTGCGATTTACGTTTCACGTTCCACGCTTCACATACCACGTATAGAGCCAATACAACGGCCAATTGTACACCCGGTCCACGGCCTGCGCCGCGCGCTTGACCTGCCCGCCGAAGCCGCGCTTGAAGCGATAGACGCCCCACAAGCCGTCGCTGCGCTCGGTGAAATGCGCTTCGAGCGTCTCCTCATCCGCGTCGGGGACGCCCCACAAGTCGTATTCTTCCGCGCCGCGGGCGCGCGCCCAGCGCATGGCTTCCCATTGCAGCAGGTAGGTGGGCATACGGTTGCGCTCCTGGTCGTTGGAAGCGCCGTACACGTACCAGGCGCGCCGTCCACGCGCAAAGACCATCAACGCCGCCAGCGGCCGGCCCTGATATTCGGCTACCAGCAATTCGGCCAGGCCGCCTGGATGGAAGAGTTCGTAGGCGCGGCGGTAATACGCCAGGCTGTGGACCCCGAACCCGTCCCGCCGGCCGGTGATTTGCATCATCTCGTGGAAGGCGGGCAGATCGTCCCAGGCGCGCACGCTGACGCCCTTCTTCTCGGCCAGGCGGATGTTGTAGCGCGTCTTCTGTTTCATGCGCGCCAAGATGTCTTCTTCGCCCCCGCGCAGGTCAACCAGGATGGTGCGGGGAGGCTGGATGTTGTGGGGGGAAGTGCGTAAAGCGTGATCCGTAACTGATAATTGGGAAGAAGGGGGGAGTTCCCAGGCGTCGGGTTCGATTTTGAGGAAGACGGCGCGGCGCGCCCAGCAGACCGCGTCCACCTCGGCCCAAAACCGCTCACCGAGGACTGACAACCCCTCGACTTTGCTCAGGGCAAGCCGCCCACTGAACAGCGGCTTCGGCAGGTAGGCGAAGGTCAAGCCCAGGGGCAGGGAACGGAACAGGATTTGGCAGGCCGGCCCCTCGTCAGGGATGAAGCGGACGGGCTCCCATCCAAAGGCAGACTTCAATTCGCCCCATTCGCCCGTTTGAAGGAGGTGTGCGTTGGGATCATCCCTCAAATAATCGTTCCAAGCAGACAGGGAGACTTCGGCCATGCTCTCCCTAAACAATCGAGGTCATGTCGGGCGGCGGAGCAGCACAGACAGCGGCGCTCGGGATAGCCTCATCCAGCGTGCGCAAGATGGCTTTGCTCTCTCCCTGACGTGCCAGGCGCTCGAGGCGCTCGACGATTTGGGAAAGCCGCCGGCTGTTCACCTGTTCATCTTCGTAAGCGCGATAGATTTCAGGGTGGGCAGTGGGTTGAAATTGAGCGCCGTGTTCCCACAAGTCTTCGCTCAATTTCTCGCCGGGACGAATGCCAGTAAAGACGATTTCGATATCCCGGCCCGGCTCCAGCCCCGACAGGCGAATCAAGTCCTCGGCCAGGTCGAGAATGCGCACCTGCTGGCCCATGTCGAGCAGGAACACCTCTCCACCTTGCCCCATGGCCGAGGCCTGTAAAACCAGGTGAACGGCCTCGGGAATGGTCATGAAGTAGCGGCGCATCTCTGGGTGCGTGACCTTGACAGGGCCGCCATCGGCAATCTGCTTCTTGAAAAGCGGCACCACACTGCCGCGGCTGCCCAGCACGTTGCCAAAACGGACGACGCTAAAGGCGCGTCCGCTGCGCTGAGCGGCATCCAGCACGAGCATCTCGGCCAGGCGTTTGGTGGCGCCCATCACATTGACCGGCCGCACGGCCTTGTCGGTGGAAATCATCACCAGGCGATCCACTCCCTGCGCCAGGGCCGCTTCCACCACATTGCGCGTGCCTGACACGTTGTTGCTGACCGCATCCTCCACATTGAACTCCATGAGCGGGACATGCTTGTGCGCCGCAGCGTGGAAAAGCACCTCGGGACGACAAGCAGCCATGACCGCCTGCAAACGCGGCCAGTCGCGCACATCTGCTATAACCGGGCGAAGTGGCAAGGAAGGGAAATCGGCCTGCAATTCCAGCATGGCCTCGAAGATGCTGTTTTCGCCATGCCCCAGCAAGACCAGTTCCGCCGGCTCCCAGCGCGCCGCCTGGCGGCAAATCTCTCGCCCGATGGAGCCGCCGGCCCCCGTGACCAGGATACGCTTACCGCGCAAACTGCCGCCCACCAAACGATCGTCTATTCGCGCCGGCTCGCGGCGCAGCAGGTCGGCAATGTCCACTTCGCGCAGGCGGTTGACGCTGACCTTGCCGTCAATCAACTCGTAAATGCCCGGCATGGTGCGCGAAGGAATGCCCTTCGAGCGGCAGACCTCCGTGACCAGGCGCAGGATGCTGCCCGGCGCAGACGGGATGGCGACGATCACCTCGTCCACCTGCCGGTTGTTCAACACGTCTGCCAGGTCGGCAATCCTGCCAATGACCGGCACGCCATAGATTTCGTGACGCTGCTTGGCCGGGTCGTCGTCCAAAAAACCGATGGGAACGATGTCAATCTGCGCCGCTTTCTGCAATTCGCGCGCCACCAGCGCGCCCGCATCCCCGGCGCCCACAATGAGCGCCTTGCGCGCCTTGCCATTCCGAGCAGGCGAGGCTTGCTCGGCCAGGATGCGCAGCGCAAAACGCGAGCCGCCAATCAACACCAGCGAGAGCAGCCAATCAATGCCCAGGGCGGAGCGCGGCATGCCCGGCACGACCCAGCGGAGGCTCAACAACAACAGCATCACGCCAGAAGTCAGTACCGAAGCGGCTGTCACGGCCACCGTAATCAAGCGCAACTCGCCCGTGCTGGCATACGCCCACAAGCGGCGATACAGCCCAAACGCAAAATAGACCGGCACCTTGACGACCAGCGCAACGCCCATCATGATCAGAATGGCCGGGAAATAATACGGCAACTGGGCTACATCCAACCGCAGCGCAAAACTGCCCATCACCGAGACGACGATGAGCGCCAGGTCGCCCAACAGCACATAGCGGTTACGAAGATTGAAACGGGAACGAGAAAAAGTCATAAATGCAGCAGGAGAAGGGGCGCAGCACACAGGTACAAAGGGATAAAGGTATCAAGTATGCGCATCACGCATCCACGCCACCGTCTCGGCCAGGCCGTCGGCCAGTGAAACCTGAGCGCGGAAACCCAGCGTCTGCGCCGTCAACTCAGGGCTGCCCACCGAGCGGTAGATGTCGCCCGCGCGCGGTTCGGCAAAGACCGGCGGCGGCGCGCCAGGGAACAAGCGGTAAAGCACGTCCAACAGGTCCAGCAGGCGCGTCTCCTGGCCGGTGCAAACGTTGAACACCCGACCGGGCGCAGCCGGATGCTCCGCAGCAATCAAATTGGCGCGCACCACATCGCGCACGTTGATCAGGTCGCGCGTTTGCCCGCCATCGCCAAAGACCGTCACCGGCTTGCCATCCAACAGACGGCGGATGAAAATCGGCACCGCAGCGGCATACATCGAATCCGGTCGTTGGCGCGGCCCGTAGACGTTGAAATAGCGCAGCGCCGCGGCCTCCAAGCCAAAGGCCTGCGTGTACAACTGGGCGTAAATTTCATCGGCGCGTTTCGAGGCGGCATAGGGCGAAAGGGAGCGGGCAGGCTCGCTTTCCTTCAAAGGGCAAGCCTCCGAATCGCCGTACACGGCCGCACTCGAAGCGACGACCACGCGCCGCACACCCACCTTGCGCGCCGCCTCGAACAAGGACACCGTTGCCGCCACGTTGACCTCGAAGCACTCCTGCGGCTTCTCCATTGATTCGGGGACGGAGATGAAGGCCGCCTCGTGGAAAACGACCTCCACACCCTGAAGCGCACAGGCGACCGCGGCCGGGTCACGCACGTCTCCTTCTTGGACCTCAAACCTGCTCCCGTCGAAACGGCCTCTCAGCCCCTCCAGGTTTTCCCGTTTCCCCGTCGAGAAATTGTCTAGCACGCGCACGAAAGCGCCCTGTTCGAGCAAAGCATGGACCAGGTGCGAGCCGATGAAGCCGGCCCCGCCCGTCACCAGATAGCGCGTCATCTTACCTGCCTTTCCCAGACAGCATCGTGCCGATGGTGCGCAGAATGATGTTGAAATCCATGCCCAGGGTGCGATGCTTGATGTAATACAAATCGTACTCCAACTTGACCGCCGTATCCCCTACGGTCGAGACATAACCATAATTGATTTGCGCCCAGCCGGTGACGCCCGGCTTGACCAGCAAGCGCGCGCGATAGAAGGGAATCTGTTTCTGGAAGGTATCCACCAGTTCCGGCCGCTCGGCGCGCGGCCCAACCAGGCTGATCTCGCCGGTCAACACATTCCAAAACTGCGGGAATTCGTCCAGGCGGGTGCGACGCAGAAAGTTGCCCACCCGCGTCACGCGCGGATCGTTCGGCTCGGCCAGGCGCGCCTGCCCGTCGGCCTCCGCATCCTGGCGCATGGTGCGGAATTTGTAAATCTTGAAGGTGCGCCCGCCCTTGCCAGAACGAATTTGCGAATAGAAAATCGGCAGGCCAGAGTCGATGATCGTAGCCAGCGCCGTGAACGGGAAGATGAGGACAAAAATCAGCAAACCCATCAACCCGCCCAAAATGTCTATCAGGCGCTTGGCCAACAGATAGAACCCGCTCACACGCGCCTGGTCTACGAAAGAGCGAATCACCCAATCCGATTCCAGATGATGAATCGGCACCCGCCCGGTCATCTCCTCGTACAGCGTTGGCATCCGCGTCACTTCGATGCCCTGCTCCTGGGCATCCAGGATGGTCTGGAAGGTTGCCCCCTGGATGACACCGTTGATGGCGACCACAATGTCCGAAATATGATACAAGTCAATAAGTTCCAACAACTGCGCGCTGCCGCCCAACACCGGAAGGCCATGCACCGATTTGCCCCACTTCTGGGGGTCATCGTCTACAAAACCAATGAAATTGAAAGGCGGCGGATTCAAGGAACGGTACACTTCGGCCAGCGTATGCCCGGCCTTGCCGGCGCCCACAATCAACATGCGGCGCATCTGCCCGGCAGACGTGTAGAACCGAATGTACAGGGAGCGCCACAGCAAAGTCAGGACCGAGGAATAGATCAGAAAAGCGCCCACGCCCACACGCGGCAATCCGCCCGGGTCCACGCGGATGATGAAGACCAGCGAGTATGCCACCAACCCCACGAAGGCGGCGATAGCGACTCCGCGCAACGTCTTGCGCCAGTTCGACGCAGTGCGCGGTTCGTACAACTCGATCATCAACAGCAACCAGGCTACCGGCAAGAAATAGAACCAGTACGGTATTTTGATGTTTTGTAGCAGTTGCTCGATGACTTTTGGTTTGATGTGGTCGGCTATCAAGACCAGGCGCGAATACTCCCGCCAGGTCCACACAGCCGCAAATACCGAAGCAACTGACATCAACAGGTCGCCGAGAAACAACAAGGTGCGATGTTCACTGGGCCGTAAACGCAGGTGAGAAGCGGGAGAGAGGTTAGCCATGCTTTCGAGGGTCCAAGGTCAAGGTCAGCATACTCCACAAGAAACTGCCGCCCCAGGCAAAGTGCATGGTTGCCAGGGCAAGCGGCAGTCCAATGAGCAAAAAAGGTTTGCGCTGGCGGTAGGCCGCGCGCAAGCCCGCCAGGAAGAGAATCGCGCCATACAGGGTGCATTCCAACGCCAACAGCCAGCGGGCGGGCGGCCACCAGGCAAACGCAACCAGGCCAATCATACTGGCGACGAAAAGCGGCGGGAGGGCCTGCCGCCAGCGTAAGGTCGCGGGGTACCGCTGCAACATGCGGAATTTCCAATAGCCATAGCGTCCATATTGACGCGCCAGGTCGCTCAGGCGAGAGCGGGCATAATAAACGGAGACAATTGCCGGGTCCAGCCAGATGCGCCCGCCCGCCCGGCGGATGCGGACGTTGAACTCGTAGTCCTCGTTGGAGAGCAAAGTCTCGTCCATTCCGCCGATCTGCTCCACCAGGGAGCGGCGAAAGGCCCCAAAGGGAACGGTGTCCACTTCTGCGGCTTGCGCATCCGGACGGCGGTAGCGCGCGTCGCCTGCGCCAAGCGGATGGGCGGCAGCGGCGGCAATGGATTGCGCCATCCAGCCCTGACCGCTCGGTTGGATGTCCCACACTCCGCCCACGTTGTCGCCCAAGCCGGCTTCCAGCGCCTGCAAGGAACGCCGCACATAATCGGGGTATGGATGCGAATGGGCGTCCATACGAATGAGGATTTCACCACGCGCCGCTCGAATGCCACAATTGACCGCCGAAGGGATGGTGCGCGCCGTGTTGTCCACTATACGCACGTGCAGGTCGGGGTGTTCGGCTTGAAAAGCGGCGATCTCGGCGCGCGTGGCGTCCTGAGAGAGGCCATCGGCAATGACGACCTCCATCTGCGCGCGCGGATAGTCCTGCTGGAGAAGGGCCTCCAGCAGTTTACGAATGGTCGCCTGTTCGTTGTAGCAGGGGACAATGATGGATACAAATGGTGGCATCGTTTCCATGAACGCAGCCCGTATTATACAGAGAGATTGCCGAATACGGAATGCGTGAGGTCATTTTCGTCGCACGACGGCCGTAGCGGCCCCGCTAAGCGGCAAATGGACATAAAAAGTCGCGCCTTGTCCTTCCTGGCTACGGAGACTAATTCTACCACCATGTGCGGCAATGATTTCGTGTGCAATCGCTAAACCCAGACCAGCGCCGTGTTTCTCGCCGCCTGTGCGCGAGACATCGGCCTGGTAGAAACGCTCGAAGACATGCGGGATCGCCTGCGCTGGAATCCCCGTCCCGCTATCGGCAACCGAAAGGACGAGTTCGGCGCCCTGTACTTGCGCGCTCAAAATCACCTGGCCGCCGGAAGGCGTATGCTTGAGGGCGTTGTCCACCAGGTTGGTAAGTACTTGCGCCAGGCGGTCGCCATCCGCGACCAAAGATGGCAAACCGGGTAGCGCGTCCACTTGCAGCCTTACGCCGGCTTGCTGCGCCTGCAAAGAAAACTTCTCGGCTGTGCCGTTCAACAAGGCGTTCACATCCACCGGCGCCATTTTCAAGTCTGCGGTGCCGGCATCCAGGCGCGCCAGATCGAGCAGGTCCAGCACCATGCGGTACATACGCGCGGCTTCGTCATAAATCACTTCAGCGGCCTGCGCTCGGCTTTCGGGAGTATCAGCCGTGCCATCCAGGATGGCCTGGGCAAAGCCTTGAATGGAGGTGAGCGGGGTCTTCAACTCATGCGAGACATTGGCAACGAAATCGCGCTGAGATTTCTGGCTGCTCTGTACGCGGGCAAGCATGGCGTTGAAGGCGCGCGTCAACTCGCGCACCTCGCGCGGACCGCGCTCTTCGAGCGGGGGCTGTTCGGTCACAGGGACATGCTGCGAGGCGGTCACGATGCGCTGCAAGGGATCGGCCACCCAGCGCGCCATGAGGAACGCCAACGCCAGGGACAGCAACAAAGCAATACCGCCGCCCTGTAAAAAGATCGGCAGCACTTCGTCTCGCAGGACGCTCATCAAAGGCACACGCGGGCGCAAGGCAACGACCAGCAAGGTGGAGCCGTCATCCAGCGTCTGGCGAGTATACAACCACGTCTGACCGGCTGCATCGCGCAAGATAGGCACCTCGCGCCGCAGGACAGACGCGCGCGGCAGGTCAATGGCTGGCTGAGAGGGGTCGGTATCGTGGAGCAACAAACCGTCAGAGGCGAACCACAGCAAACGCACGTCGAAGGCAGCGGCAGCGCGTTCCATCGCTTCTGGCAGCGAACGGCCAAATGCCTCGCCACCCTGCCGCCTGACAATGGCTGTTTCCACTGTCTGCAAGCGTGCTAGAGTCTGACGGTAGAGCAGCGGGTTGCGCCACAAATAGATGCCTAGCGCCAGCGCCATCACGCCCAGTGCAAGGACGATCAACGCCGCATAACTCAACCACAAGCGGGAGCGCAGAGAGGAAAACATCCTCTCACCCCTTTCTCCCCTCTTGGCCCTTTTGGAACCGAGCAGGGGCCAGCGGTGAGGGCCTGCCCCCCTCTCCCCCTGGGACAGGGGCCGGGGGTGAGGGCCTGCCCCCCTCTCCCCCTGGGAGAGGGGCCGGGGGTGAGGGAACAACCAACTTATATCCCACCCCGGTCACCGTCTCGATCTTCACCTCCCCGCCTTCCATTTTCTTGCGCAAATGGGCAATATGCACATCTACGGTGCGGGTCTGACCGTAGAAGTCGAAGCCCCAAGCCTGTTGTAGCAACTGCTCGCGGGTAAATACGCGCCCTGGCTGCCCTGCCAGGATGAGAAGCAAGTCGAATTCCTGGGCGCGCAAGTCGAGGGAACGGTCACCGAGACGCGCCTCCCGTCGCAGCGGATCAACGACCAGGTCACCC
The DNA here is from genome assembly GCA_034431895.1 of Anaerolineales bacterium. GTDB lineage: Bacteria > Chloroflexota > Anaerolineae > Anaerolineales > Villigracilaceae > JAABUE01. Next base: position 1,434 of record DAOUCM010000219.1, on the reverse strand, counting down.
GCTGTCACGGGTTTTGCTTCTGCCGGCAAGCGACGTTCCCGCCGCAAAATGGCCTTGACGCGCGCCACCAGTTCACGCGGGTTGAACGGCTTGGTCAGGTAATCGTCAGCGCCCAGTTCCAGGCCGACAATCTTGTCAACGTCATCGTCGCGCGCCGTCAGCATCAGGATGGCGACCGGGTCACCCCTGGCGCGCAAACGGCGACAGACCTCGAAGCCGTCCAACTTAGGCAGCATCACATCCAACACGATGAGGGCCGGACGTTGAGCCGCTCCACCCTTCGGGGAGGATACCGCTTCGAGGGCCGCCTCTCCATCCCCAACCGCCTGCACGCGAAAGCCCTCGCGTTCCAGATACATGCGTGCCAACTGCACGATGGAGGGTTCGTCGTCTACGAGCAAGATGAGTTCGGTCATCAGTTCAGGGATCAGTGATCAGTCATCAGTGATCAGTCATCAGTGAGCAGTCATCAGTGAGCAGTCATCGAGGAGGAGGGGTCAGTCACCTTGACTGGGCGCCGCCAACGCCACCGCCTCGATTTCCACCGCCACCCCTTTGGGCAGGCTGGCAACCGCCACCGTAGAGCGAGCCGGCGGATTTTGTGGAAAAAACTCAGCGTAGACGGCGTTCATTTTCGCAAAATCGGCCATATCGCGCAGGAAGACTGTCGTCTTCACCACGTAGTTCAAACCCGAGTCGGCGGCTTCCAGCACATGCTTCAAGTTCGTCAACACCTGGCGCGTCTCCGCTTCCACGCCGCCGCTGACCACTTCCATGCTAGCCGGATCGAGACCAATCTGCCCGGCGGTATAAACCAGGTCTCGAATACGAACAGCCTGCGAATACGGACCAATCGCCTGTGGCGCCTCATCAGAATGAACGATTTTCTTGCCCTCGGACGTGTACATGGACAAACTCCTTGAAGTTGAAATACGCTACGATTGTAAGCGAACTCAAGAGAAAGGTCAAAGTCAAAGACTCCGAAGCCTATGGCTTTCTCAAGAAAATGTATATATCACAACTGTTTTCAAAATGTCGCTGCGAGCCGTTCTCTGGCGAAGCAGTCTCCCGTTTGACAGACAAAACTGACCTTGAGGAGATTGCTTCAGCGGCACAAACCGCCGCTTCGCAACGACATGGCGATTTTGTCAAGCATTCTTGAGAAAACCATGCTCCGAAGCCTGGCAACTTTTCGACATGGATACTTTCGCGCTTTTCGCCTTTTTCGCGTAATTCGCGTTTCTGTGAAATCTGCGGATTTGCCTCGCCGCCGCTGACATCTTTTGCGTAGAAAGTGCCCCTCGAAACGAACCCCCAAAGTCCAAATTTTGTGGTAAACTTCGCCCGCTCAGGTACGTTTCGACGTGCCTTTCCGCCTCCAGCCGTATCTACGATACCGTCTGGGGGCAATCCCGTGGAAAGGAGGTTCCCCTC
>DAOUCM010000218.1:0-11847 GCA_034431895.1 Anaerolineales bacterium | reverse complement strand
GCCACGTTTTTGGTGGACGGGAGGATTGTGTCTCGACACCACCCAAAGCAAATCCGGCTGCCTGTTTGTTCCGTCATCACCCGATTTTCCCTGCCTTTATACTTCCCCTGAAAATCGGTTCGTCACCGCTGAGGTACTTATCAGGCGCTTTAACCTTAAAATATTGTCAACCCGGCGTTTACACCTGCCATGCGGACACCGCCTCGATGATCCTGATCGCCTCCCCCACCCCCTCCTCCGCGCGGATCATCCTACCCGTAACCTGCGCACCGTTTCGAAAGGCGCTTTCCTCCGCCTCGGCCAACGCCGCAATCCATCTTCGGGTTATCAATTTCTTGACCGCGACCGGCCACGGAGCGCCAATGGCATGAACGCGCGCACCTCAGAACGGCCGATTGGCGCAAATGATACCACAAGATTCGGGATTCCCGCGCGCAGACCGGCGTCTGTGTGTCCACGCAAAAGAGGATTCTGTTGGCGAACATGCAGCGGTAGTGGCTTTCATGCTCATTCCAGGTTTTCGATGCAAAAGTCACCGAAACCAGCGAAATACGCGAACTCCTTTTTGTTTCGCCAAGCCACGCACCCCACAATTCCTCGTTGATACTTTCGCGCTTTTCGTCTTTTTGGCGTCATTCGCGTTGAGTCAACGCCCCTTGGACTCTGCCCGGAAGTTCCAGGCTTCAAGAGGCGTATGTCCGCGCACTTCGCCAACACACTCAATCTTTGCATGCACACGGCGGTATTGTCCCTGCGCCGCCATGATGGATGACGGCCTTGCAGTGCGGTTAGATATATAACTTCTCTGGGTCAATTTCTTCACGCAGAAGGCGCAACTCTTCGTCACTGGGCGGGGGATTGACTTCCACCCGCGCGGGGAGAAGCAGTTCGAAGCCGGTGTTGGCGATGACCTCCTCCACACTTACGCCCGGATGGGTGGCTTTCAATCTCATGCGACAGGTGGCGGGATCGTAATCCATCAGCGCCAGGGTAGAGACCACGTAGGCCGGCCCGGTACCCTTGGGCAAACCGGCAGCCTCGCGCGCGCCGGGGCCTGAGAGAAAGCCGGGGGTGGTGATGCAATCTACCCTGGGGACGAAGCGGCGGGCGTCGTGTTGCATGATCGCCACCGTCCTCCAGCAGTGACTCCCTACATCATTGCCGCCGCCGGAGCCGGGCAGTCGCGCTTTGGGGCGATCGTGATCGCCAATAGTGATAGAGTTCAAATTGCCGTAAGGGTCTATTTGCGCGCCTCCCAAGAAACCATAATCAATGAAGCCGCGCTGGGCGTTTTCCATGGTGTCACAAATGCCCAGGGCCGAGATGCCCTTGTGCCAGGTGCGCGCCTCTCCCACCGCGCGCGGTAGTTCCTCCATCATCGCGCCCGTGCCTCCAAACTCGAAGACCGGCACGAGGTTGGGCGCAGTGGTTCTGGAAGCCAGCATGGCAGCCAGCATGGGAATGCCCGTGCCAATGAAGCAAGTCGCGCCGTCCTCGAACAGGCGCGCCGCCACACAAATCATCAATTCGGTTCTGGAGTAAGTCTGTTCGGCCATCCTGTTTCTCCTCGATTGTCCAATCACAACTCTTCGCTTTGCGTTTGGGATTCAGGCGCAAAGTCTCCTTCTTGCGGTATTTTTGCTTCTTGGCAATGTTGCAGTTATTCCCTTTTCTCCCGCAATTCGACGCAGCGCTGGAGCCGATCCTGCCCAATCAGCGCCAGGTACTCGTCATGTCCCTGAACGCCGTAGATGTATTTGTCCAAGTAGGCTTGCGCGCCCTCGGCGGTCTTGCTCATCTCCACCCACTCTTTGATTCCGGCTTCATCGCGGCCATACAGGTAGGCCATCTCGCCGGGGTGCGATCCATAGGGCGCATGAACGACTGCATCCACCAAATAATAGGGGATGATGGTGCGGTCTGGATATTTGCGTATCTCTTGGGTAGGGATGATTTCCTCAGCACTGACGATCAGCCGTTTGCAGGCACGCGCCATTTCGGCGGCAAAGCCGCTGATGCCCTCGATTTGACAATTGCCATAGCGATCTGCGCGGTGGACATGGATGAGGGCCACGTCCAGCACCAGAGCAGGCAGCAAGGCCACTTTTGCCCCCGTGAAGGGATCAATCACCACCTTGGCGGCGCTGTAAGCCAGCGTGTCGGTGCCAAGCATGGAACGGGTGGGCAGGAAAGGTACGCCCATGGCTGCTGCTTTCATACGCCAGGTGATGGCGCCGTTCGACCACTCCACGCATCTCTCGACCTGTCCCGATTCCACGGCTCTTCTGAGCGCGGAGGAAGTCCCGTAGACTTCCAGGCCAATATAGGTAATGTCGAGTTTCCTGACCAGGCCGGCCGCCAGCCACAAGTCAAGTTCGAGCACGCCTTGTCCACACACGCGCAGGTCTTTCTTGCCTTGCCGTACCACCTCACGCGCCAGAGACATCGGACAACGCACTGTGCCATACAATTCAGTGCCGATGTAACAACCGTCATAGACGAATTGGCGAATGGCTTCCGCCTCGCTCATCACTTTATCCACCAATTTGCGGCTCTTCTTACGGTTCCAGGCACGGAATTCGTCCACATCAAAAGGTTGAATCAATTCCCCTGCTCCCGATTGCAACACCTCCATATGTGCCTCCTTATACAATTTATTCGATGAGGTTGGAACTTTGCTCTGAAGAAATTATACGTCAATTATGGCGAATCCGTTCACGGCGAAACGGCTCTGCTCTGCTAAGTAAGGCAATGGATGTTGACCTTTTTCAGGCAAAAAGTGATACAATCCAAAAATCATTCTCTTATTACAGCGCAAGTTTGCTATTTTGCCCGCTCTTGGAGTGAAGGAGGATGGTGACTTGCTTGCCATCCAATGGCATCCCCTTTGGTCGCTGCTCGCGGACAAAAAGTTGTCCGGCTTTTTGCAGTCATGCTACATTCTTGATATAAGCGTGGGATATAGTATTACCGCTTAACATTTGCACCGTTCGCGCAAATCCTGGGTTCGCGCTGCAGTTTCCTGGGCAATCTCCAGGACAAGCAACTACGGCGCAACACCAGTTTGGTTGTGGGAAGAGGCTGCGCTATGACTGATCCCAAAAAAGACCTTCCGAAAGTACCCCCTTTCATTATTCAAGGCACAACCAACTTGCCGGTGCGTGAGCCTATCTCACGTCCTATTCCGAACAAGCATACAACCGCAACAGGAGGGAGCCCCCATCGTCAACGTGTTTCGCAACGCGGGATATCGAAAATCCCTGGAGAACGATCTCCAGGGATTTTGATGTCACACAGACAGGTTATGCCGGGACGACGTTGGCGGCCTGCAGGCCCTTGGGGCCTTGTTCAATTTCGAACTCGACCTTTTGACCTTCTTGTAGATTTTTGAAGCCTTCGCCTTGGATCGCGGAGAAATGAACGAACACATCTGCTCCGCCCTCGTGGGCGATGAAGCCGTAGCCCTTGCTTCCGTTGAACCATTTGACTGTGCCGATGATACGGTCTGACATGAGATTTGCCTCCTTATGGCAAAAAGGGTATTCAGGTACTTGTTTTGTTCCATCGGAGCAGTCGAACAAAAAAGCCCACGGACTACACCGTGAGCCGCCTTCGTCGTACATGTACCGCGAACTTACCAGTATCCTTCCGCTTTAGGATACCACACACAAGCGAATCCGACAAGGGGAATTTGCCGTATAATTCAGAGAATGCAACTTCACCAACCGGCCCCTGAATTTACGCTGCCAGATATAGACGGAAAGATCCACATGCTAGGCGACTACCGCGGGCGGATCGTAGTCCTCAACTTCTGGTCGGCAGAATGCCCCCATGCAGAGCGTACCGACCACGCGATTGTGGCTTGCCTGCCTCAATGGGGCAAGGAGGTGGCCCTGCTGACGGTCGCTTGTAACAGTAATGAACCCGATGAGATGGTGGCCAGCGTGGCGCGTCAGCGGGGTCTGCCGATCGTTTTGAGGGACGCAGATCAATCGGTTGTAAAGCGATACGAGGCGCTCACCACTCCTCATATCTTTGTACTAGACCGACAAGGCATTCTCCGCTACCGGGGCGCAGTAGATGATGTTTCTTTTCGAAAACGGGAGGCCAGCCGTTCATACCTGCAAGAGGCGGTCGAGGCGCTGCTGAAAGGGCGCCTGCCGGAAATCGAAGAGACGCTGCCCTTTGGCTGCGCCATCGTCCGTTACCCTTGATTCGTGCTAGAATCCATACACTATGGAAGCGACACAGTGCGCCTTGTTTTTACGGAAGATACACTTGTTCCACGACTTGAAAGATGAGCAGTTGTTGAAGGTCGCGGAAAAATTTACCGAGAAATCGTTCGATACCGGCGAACTTATTCTCGAACAAGGAAAGCCGGCAGATAGTTTTTACATCATTTTCTCGGGTAGGGTGCGTGTTTTCCGCCGTCGCGAAGGGCGCGAGCAAGAACTGGCAACGTTGGTAAAAGGCGATTACGTGGGCGAGATGGAATTGTTTTCGCACCACGGACGGTCGGCCAATGTGGCTGCGCTGGAGCCTTCGCTCTTGCTAATGATGTCGAAGAGGGATTTCGAGACACTGCTCAAACAATTTCCCAGCCTGAAGCCCAACCTAGAAGTTTCAATCCAAAGCCGCAAACTGTCGCGCACGCTACGCTTCAAATGGCTGCGCCCCAATGAGGTGGTGTATTTCTTGGCGCGTAAACATCCTTTTTTTCTCCTCCAGGTCTTGGTGGCTCCTTTTTTGGCGCTTGCTCTGCCCATTTTTCTGTTTGTGTGGGGTTTTCTGGCTCATTCGACGGCAGCGGCGGCCTTCGGCGGAGTGGCGCTGTTGGTCATTCTGGCTTGGGGTACGTGGAATGCCATTGATTGGGGCAATGACTATTATATAGTGACTAACCAGCGCGTGGTGTGGCTGGAGAAAATCATCGGCATGTACGATAGCCGCACCGAGGCGCCGCTCAGCACCATTTTGTCGGTCGGCGTGGAAACGGATATGGCCGGCCGCATCCTCGATTATGGAAATGTGATTGTGCGCACCTTTGTGGGCGCCATCCCTTTCAAGCACGTGAATCATCCTAACCAGGCAGCCCACATGGTCGAGGAATATTGGAACCGCACCAAAGAGGTCTCGCAAGAAATCGAAAAGCAAGCCTTCAAAGATGCTCTGCGTCAACGTTTGGGGCTGTTGAAGCCTGCCAAAGCCGAAGCAGCGCCGACCAAACCTGAAAAGACGCCCACTTTTCCACGTTTGTACCGCCCCAATCTCGTGAAAATCATTGGAGCCAACTTGTTCAAACTGCGCTTCGAGGAAGGCAACACGATTACGTATCGCAAGCATTGGATTGTGTTGCTGCGGCAGGTAGGATGGCCGTCTGTCTTTTTGCTGATTTTGCTTGGCTTAGACATCGCTCGCCTGATTTCGCTGACCCAGGTGCCTGGCTTGGGATGGAAAATGTTCGGCGATACGATCGTTGTCTCCCTGCCGCTGTTGATGATTCCTTTCTTTGTCTGGTGGCTGTATCAGTACATTGATTGGACGAACGATATCTTTCGTGTGACCGGCGATCAAATCATGGACATTGACCGCAAGCCTTTTGGGACGGAGGAGCGGCGCGCTGCGCCTCTGGACAATATCCTCAGCACCGAGTATAAGCGCACCGGCTTTATCGGCTATATGTTCAATTTTGGCACGGTGTACATCTCGGTCGGCGGGACACAAATGGCCTTCGAGGACGTAATGGATCCTGCCGGCGTCCAATCGGATATCGACCGGCGGCGCATGGCGCGCATCGAAGCCAAGAAACAAGCCGAGTTGGCTGCTGAACGTGATCGTATGGCAAGTTGGATGGCGGCTTACCATACCAACGTAGAAGAAATCCGCCGTGAGCAGGAATTGAAGGCGACCCAGTCGAAAAGCGAGTAATTTCAATTTAGAGGTTCAATATGGCGATCAGAAATATCGTGACAGTGCCAGAGCCAGTATTGCGCCGCAAGGCGCGAACGGTTACAACCTTCGACAAGAGTCTGCAAACCTTGATTGATGATATGGTCGAGACCATGCGCGCCGCGCCAGGGGTGGGACTGGCGGCCCCGCAGGTAGGCATCTCGCAGCGCGTCATTGTGGTCGAATACGCCGAAGAAGAAGAGGCGGCAGAAGGCCAGCCCCCCAAAGAAGTCAAACCGCGTTTGTATGTGATGGTCAACCCTGAAATTGTCAAGGCTTCCACCGAGACCGAAATGGGCGTGGAGGGCTGTCTTTCTGTGCCGGGGCTGGTAGGGGAGGTGGAACGTAAACAGATGATCCAAGTGCGAGGCTATAACCGGCGGGGGCAGCCAATGAAACTGAAAGTCAGCGGATGGCTGGCGCGCATTTTCCAGCACGAAATTGATCACTTGAACGGCATTCTTTTCACCGACCTGGCGACGCAACTCTGGCAGCCACAGACCGAGGAAGAGGCTCAGGACCGCGTTTGAGAACGTCCTTGTGGTTCGACGATCAACATCGCGTGTCATTCCTAATCTATTTTCTCTCCTTCATGTACATCGAACATCTTTCCCTGACCAATTTCCGCAGTTTTGCCCGCCTGGACCTGGAGATGCCCCGGCGGGTTGCGCTGCTGGTGGGCGGCAATGCGCAGGGAAAGACCAGTCTGCTGGAAGCGATATATTATTTAGCGACTTTTACCTCTTTCCAAACGCATGTAGACCGTGAATTGGTCAATTTCATTGCCGCGCGCGAGGCGCATCAGCAAGTGGTGGTGACACGCTTGACGGCAGATTTCTGGCGCGGTGGAAGCAGTCACAGGCTGGAGGCGCGCTTGATTTTAGAGCCGATGGGCGTCAATACAGCGCGCCCCGCCTCTCCCTTGGAGGGGCAAATAGGCTCACCCGCGCCTGGGGCGCCGGCACAGTCAGGACAGCGCCTGCGCAAGGAAGCCTTGCTGGATGGCGTGAAACGGCCCTTGAGCGAAGTCATCGGGCAGTTCAATGCGGTGGTATTCGTGCCGCAGATGTCGCAGATTATCGAAGGCGGCCCGGAGGAGCGTCGTCGTTATTTGAACCTGGTGCTGGCGCAAGTCATCCCGGCCTATGTACGCACCCTAAGCGAGTATACGCAGGCGCTTGCGCAACGGAACGCCTTGCTGAAGGCGCTGGGGGAACGGACTACCGCGCAAGGCAAGTCGAGGGCCGGGAATGGGGAGCAGTTAGGGGTGTGGGATGAGGCGTTGGCGCGGCTGGGGGCGCAAATCATCCTGTGGCGCATCCAGGCCGTCCAGGAAATCGAGCGATTGGCGGCGCGCGTCCACAGTCAACTGACGGGCGGCAGGGAAGTGCTGCGCTTGCGTTATCAGCCGTCTTTCGAGCCGCTGCCGCAGCCAGACGGTCAGTTGGGCTTGGGCCTGGATGCAGCCGTGAATCTGGCCGGGCTGGAGTTGGAGGACATCCGCCGCGGCTTCCAGGAACGCCTGAAACGCCTTCGCGCCGAGGAGATTGCGCGCGGCATGACCATCGTCGGCCCCCATCGCGATGAACTGCGCTTGTTTGCCAATGGCATTGACCTGGGCCATTACGGGTCGCGCGGGCAAATGCGCACAACCCTGCTGGCGCTGAAACTGGCCGAGGTGGACTGGATGCAAGAACGCACCGGCGAGTGGCCGGTCATCCTGCTGGATGAGGCGATGGCAGAACTCGACTTGGAACGCCGCGCGGACTTGCTGGCCTATCTTGGCGGCAGCAAGCAAGCCTTTTTCACGACCACCGACTTGAACCTGTTTACTCCCGATTTCGTAGGACAAGCCGAAATTTGGCATGTGCAAGGCGGGAACGTTCAGCGAAAGGAATGAAGAATGAAGGTGACCATTCTGCATGAGACAACGGCAGGGGCACCCCTGCGACATAGAGAAAACAGAACGGCGAGCAGGTTGACGGCGCTCCAGCAAACCTTCGATGCGAAAGCGAGGAAAAGATGTCTGTAAAACACACCCACGAAGTGGAAGCCAAACCTGTGGCGGCGGGGAAAGGTACCACCATCCAGGTATTGATCTCTGCGCAAGAAGGCCCTCATTTTGCTATGCGCAAATTCTCGATGCAGCCCGGCGGCGGGATGCCCCTGCACACCAACACAGTCGAGCATGAGCAATATGTCCTGCATGGGCGCGCCAGAATCGGAATTGGCGACCAGGTATACGAGGTACAACCAGGTGACGTGGTGTTCATCCCTGAAGGGACGCCTCATTTCTATGAAAATATTGGGGACGAACCGTTCGAGTTCCTGTGCCTCATCCCCAACCAGGAAGACAAGATTACGCTTCTGGACCTACCCTCTTGTTGATGCCGTTATAGCGGTTTCTTGGCCGGCGTCCCCGGCCGACGCGGATAGCCCGGCGGGGTGGCAGCCACTTTGTCCACTAAAACAAGGTGACGTTCCTCGACCACGCCCGGCAGCGTGACCGAAAGCAACTGACGAACCTTGCCGCCAAGCAAATGGACAGCGTTATCGGCAGCGTGTACCTCGGCCGGTGCGCTCTCTCCCTTTTGCGCCAGCATCACCCCGCCAACCTGAATCAATGGAAGCAAGTATTCTGCAAGCACGCGCATATCGGCAACCGCGCGGGCTACTCCCCACTCGTATTGTTCGCGGTAGGCGCGCATTTGGCCCAGGACTTCGGCGCGCGCCTGGATGACTTCTATCTTTTCCAGCCCCAGCAGACGGACGATGTGCTGACAGAACATGGCTTTCTTGCCGACCGACTCGACCAGCGTCACCTGCATATTAGGATAGAGGATTTTCAGGGGGATGCCCGGAAAACCTGCGCCTGTGCCAATGTCTATTAAGCGGGTAGGCGGGTTGGCTTTCCAAGCCAGAACGCAGGAAAAAGAATCCAGGAAATGTTTGGTGCGGATGCCCGCCTCATCGCGGATGGCAGTCAAGTTGAACTTTTGGTTCCATTCCAGCAATTCACGCTCATAGGCGGCAAGCGCAGCAATTTGTCGTCCTGTCAGTCGAACGTTGAACAAGGTCTGAGCGTCCTGGACGAGTTTTTCCATACGCTGGAATTATACCCTCTTGCCGAGGAGGAGCAGCACAGGCACAAACAGCGTACCACCAGGCTCTGCCTGGTCGCACCGACCAAAGGTCGGTGGTACGAGATGACGGCCCCAACTGAAAGCCGACCCCAGTCGCAAACAGCGTACCACCAGGCTCTGCCGGGCCAGGCCGACCAGAGGTCGGCGGTACGTCGGTTGGCTTCGTATCTGGCAAGATTACATCAATAACTGGTTAAACTTCATCAACTGCCGCCAGAACGACTCATCCCTTTTTGAGAAAGTTGTGCATTTGCTTGAGCAGTCCCCGCCATTGGAATTCGGCGTCTACTTTGCGTTGTATCTCAGCCGCACGGGTAGCCATAATAGCGATGACACGCGCATCTTCTCCTGCATCCAGCCAGAAGCCATGCTGATTTGGGCAGCATTCGAGTTTGAGGTCATACAAGCGGTATTGAAATTCTTGCAAAGGCGCCTCACAACGCGGACAGAGGTAGGCGGTGACGGTTTGCCGATGTAAGAGGGAGCCTTTGCGCTCGTCTTGGTCGAAAGAAACGTCTTCCAGGCGGTCGAGTTCTGCCAAGTCCAGCCACATGCCGCGGCAGTGGGGACAATAGTCCACTTCCATGATGCCTTTGTAGAATTTCTTGGTGAGAGGGACAACACATTTGGGGCAGTTCATAGGATTTGCGATTTTCGATTTGCGATTTTCGATTTGCGGTTGACGATGAGGGCCGACAGGATGGTCAAGGTTGGGAGGGGATGACCTGTTCGAGCCAGTCTTCGACGTTGGCAGGCGCGACCGTTCGACCCAGCCAAACCAGGAATTCGACGTTGCCTTTGGGTCCCAAGATAGGTGAGCGCATGAGACCCTTGACGTTCAGTCCTTGCCGCGCTGCAAAAGTTAGCACGTCCGACAGTACTTGGCGGTGAACCTGCGGGCTGCGGATGACGCCCTGGCCCCGCGAAACGTCCTTGCGCCCGGCCTCGAATTGGGGCTTGATGAGGGCAACCAAGCCCCCCTCTTTCTCTCCCCCCATTTTCCCTGAAAATGGGGGGAGCCAGAGGGGGGCCAGCCAAGCCTTGACCAACGGCAGCAAGATTTTCAACGATATGAAGGAGGCATCCACGGTCACGAGATGGATTGGCTCTGGCAAGGACTCGACATAACGGGCATTGGTCTCTTCCATGACGATTACGCGCGGGTCGTTGCGCAGTTTCCAATGCAGCAAACCTTTGCCCACGTCAATGGCATAGACCCTGGCCGCGCCTCGCTGTAACAGGCAATCGGTGAAGCCGCCGGTGGAGGCGCCCACGTCGGCGCAGATCAGGCCGCTCACTTCGATGCCAAAGGTTCGCAGGGCGGCGTCCAATTTTTCGCCGCCACGCGAGACGAAGCGGGGGCCGGTTTCCACTGTCAGCATAGAGGCGGCCGAAACAGCGGTAGCAGGCTTGAGCGTGATCTGACCGTCCACCCGTACCTGCCCGGCCATGATGAGGGCCTGGGCCTTGGCGCGCGATTCCGCCAGTCCACGTTCCACCAGAAGCAAATCCAGACGTGCTTTTGCCATTTGCGTCACTGCATAATCGGCCGGCGTGACAAGGCGATAGCGGCTGTTGGCATACGTCGAGGGGAACTCGCTGGCCGCTTTTTGGCTCGAGGCAGCCTCTTTCCCTTGAATTCGTAGGCCCACAGTTCCCCTTGTCGTTCCTCGCTCAGGTCAATTTCCTTCTGGTCGTAGGTGCGGTAATGACTTTTGGATACATTCCGAAACGCAGAAATTCCCCCAACCGCTCGCTGTTGGAGACGGGGGGGATGTGCGGGAATCTCATTGTAGGAGCAGGGATACAGGGTAAAGATGGATACCCGCCCGCTAAGCGGCTCGCTGACCCTGTTTGCCAGGTCGAGGGAGGCCGAACCGCTGGCGAGGATGTGGATGGGGCGGTGGTCGAAGATCAATTTGAGCGCCAACCCGATATTTTCGAGGCGCTGCGCTTCGTCAATGACCAGCAGCCTGCTCTTGCCAACGACCATTTTCAATCGGTCGAGGTCTGCGCGCCCGAACAGTTGCTGGATGAGGGTGGTTTTCCCCGCCTGTCGTGGGCCATACAACAGGATGATTTTGGGTTCGGAGCGCAGTTCTTGTTGAATATAGTTAAATAAACTTCTCTTAATTCTCATAGCGCGGCCTCCAGCCGCAACCAAAGTGACTAGCAGAGTAACTGTCTGCTGTTATGGATCGAGTTGGTCTTTGCAAGAAAACCGTCAACGAATCAACGAATGGGGAAAGCGAATAAACGAATAAGGCCGTGCCATTCGTTTATTCGTTCAAAAATTCGTTAACGGTTTGCCCAGGGAACTGCGGAACGAACCGAGAACGGTCGAACATCGTGCAAAATCTTTACGATCGTGATCGATTCTCAAGAGCAATACGATAATGATGGCTTGTAACGCCAGGCTTTGCCCGGCCATGCCAGTCATAGGCTGGCGATACGTATATTACAGCGCAAGGTGGAAAGTGACCAGCGGATGAGGCGCTCCCATCCGTTCATCCGCTTGACATCCGTTGACTATCATTTCTCGAAATCCAGAACGCCGAAGCCTGAAGACTTCAGAGCCCAGACTCTACTGTAACAACAACTATCCCCATCTCCACATCGTTTCTTCTTTGCTGTCCTCGACGATCACGCCCAGGTCTTTGAGTCTGTCGCGAATCATATCCGACAAGGCCCACAGTTTTTGTCTGCGCGCTTCGCTGCGCACTTCGAGCAGCAGTTCGATGAATTTGTCGGCCTC
>DAOUCM010000217.1:0-3509 GCA_034431895.1 Anaerolineales bacterium | reverse complement strand
CTGGTCGAAAATCGGCTGGTGGGGATGAAGTCGCGCGGCGTGTATGAGACCCCCGGCGGCACGATTCTGCTCTACGCGCACCGCGAACTCGAATCGCTCGTCCTCGACCGCGAGACGATGCACTTCAAGGAGATGGTTGCGGTCAAATATGCCGAACTGACCTACTACGGTCTGTGGTTCACGCCCCTGCGCGAGGCGCTGGATGCCTTCGTCAATGCCACGCAAGGCCCGGTGACCGGCACGGTGCGGCTCAAACTCTACAAGGGCAACATCATCAGCACCGGGCGCAAGTCGCCGTTCAGCCTGTATCGTGAGGATTTTGCCACCTTTGGGCAGGAAGATGTCTATGACCAGAGTCATGCCGAGGGCTTCATCCGCCTGTTCGGGCTGTCGCTCAAGGTGCGGGCGTTGAACGGTCTGCCGGTGGCCGGGATGGATATGCCCAAGCCGGATTATTCCAGGTTCAAGAGGGATTAGGGGAGAGGTGGACAGGGAAACAGGTACATAGGTACACAGGTACATAGGTACACAGGTACATAGGTACACAGGTACGTGTCTACATGTTTACTTGTCTACCTGTCTTGTCTACCTTGCCTACCCCACCATCCCATGAGGAGCAGCCATGACCCTTTGGAGCGGACGATTTAGTGGAAAGTTAGATGAGCAGGCCTGGGCGTTGAATACGTCTCTGCCGTTCGATAAACGCCTGGCGGCGCAGGATGTGCGCGGTTCGGCGGCATGGGCGGAGGCGCTGTTTCGGGCGGGTGTGCTTTCGGCAGGGGAGAATTCAGCCATCCGCAACGGGCTGGAAGTGATTGCGGAGGAGTTCGAGCAGGGTTCGTTCGAGTTTCAGGCGGGCGATGAGGATATTCACTCGGCGGTGGAGCGGCGGCTGGGAGAATTGATTGGGCCTGCGGCGGGCAAACTGCATACCGGGCGCAGCCGCAACGATCAGGTGGCAACCGATTTTCGCCTGTGGACGCTGGATTCGCTGCCCTTGTTGGCGGACGCCGTGACTGGTCTGCAATCTGCTCTGCTGGCGCTGGCTGAACGACACACCGAAACGCTGATGCCCGGTTATACCCATCTGCAGCGCGCCCAACCCGTGACGCTGGCGCACTGGCTGATGAGTCACTTCTGGCCGCTGGAGCGCGATAAAGACCGGCTGGCCGATTTGCGCGAGCGGGTGGCGATTTTACCGCTCGGCTGCGGCGCGCTGGCGGGAACGGCTTTCCCCGTCAACCGCGAAGCGCTGACGATGATGCTCGGCTTCGACGCGCCCGCCCCTAACAGCCTGGATGCCGTCTCGGACCGCGATTTCGCCGCCGAATTTCTGTTCTGCGCAGCGCTGATGGGCGTTCACCTGAGCAAACTGAGCGAGCAGATGGTCTTGTTCACCACCGCCGAGTTTGGCTTTTTCGAGCTCTCGGATGCCTTTTCGACCGGCTCCAGCCTGATGCCGCAAAAGAAGAATCCCGACCTGTTCGAGCTGACGCGCGGGAAGTCTGGGGCGCTCATCGGCTTGTTGACCGGGATGCTGGCGACGCTCAAAGGGCTGCCCTCCACCTACGACAAGGATTTGCAGGAGGATAAAGTTCCCGTTTTTCAGGCGTTCGATACGCTGATGAGCGTTCTGCCCGTTTTGGCGGGCGCGCTGCGGACGATGACCGTTCACCCCGAAAAGATGGGGGCGGCGATTGACGCCTCGATGCTGGCGACCGATTTGGCGGATGACCTCGTCCGCAAGGGAGTCCCTTTCCGTGAGGCTCATGCCATGGTGGGACGGGCCGTGCGGGCGGCGGCGGAGAAAGGCGTCAGCGTGGATCAACTTTCGTTGAACGAGATGCAGGCTTGGGGTCCGTTCGAGGCGGACGTGGAGCGGCTCTTCGACCCGCTGGAGTCGGTTAAGCGGCGCAATGCGACGGGGGGAACGAGTCCCGATTCCGTCAGAAAGCAAATTGAGAAGGCGAAAGAATCCCTCACCCCAACCCTCTCCCACAGGGAGAGGGGAAAATCAAAAGGAGAAAAATCATGAACACTGTATCTTGCCCCGAATGTGAAGCCGAAATTACGCTGGAGGCTGGCGTGGAAGTCGGCGAAATTATTGTCTGCCCCGATTGCGGCGTGGATTTGGAAGTGACCGCGCTCAACCCCGCGGCGGTGGAACTGGCGCCGATGGAACAGGAAGATTGGGGCGAGTAGCCCCCTCACCCCCGGCCCCTCTCTCCAAACGGGGAGAGGGGGGAGGAGCCTATGCAGCGACGATTACATATTGGCGTCCTTTATTCGCGCGTGCGGGTGGAGGAGAAGTGGATTTTTGGCGCTCTGGAGAAGCGCGGGGTGGATTATGAGCGGTTGGACGACCGGGCGATTTCGTTCGACCTGGAGAACCCCGCTCCCTGGCGCGCTTTCGATGCCGTGCTGGAGCGCAGTATCAGTTATACGAGCGGTTTGTATGCCCTGCGGATGCTGAATGCCTTTGGCGTGCCGACGGTCAATACGGCGGCGGTGGCCGAGATTTGCGGCGATAAGTTGACGACTTCGGCGATGCTGGCGAAGGCCGGTGTGCCGCAGCCGCGTAACCTGGTGGCGTTTTCGCCCGAAGCGGCGCTGGAGGCGATTGAGGCCTTTGGCTACCCGGTGGTGCTGAAGCCGGTGGTCGGCTCGTGGGGGCGCCTGCTGGCAAAGATCAATGACCGCGACGCGGCCGAGGCGGTGCTGGAACACAAGGCGACGCTCGGTTCGGTGCAACATTCGGTGTTTTACATTCAGGAATACATCGCCAAGCCGGGGCGCGACATCCGCGCGATTGTGATTGGCGACCGGGTGCTGACGGCCATGTATCGCAAGTCGGAGCATTGGATTACCAACACGGCCCGCGGCGGCGAGGGTGAACTCTGCCCGATTACGCCGGAGATCGAAGACCTGTGCCTGCGGGCGACGGCGGCGGTGGGCGGCGGCGTGCTGGCGGTGGATTTGATCGAACACCCGCAGCGCGGCTATCTCGTCAATGAAATCAATCACACGATGGAGTTCCACACCATGCAGCCGGTGAGCGGGATTGATATTGCAGATGAGATTGTGGCGTATGTGATGGGCGTGGCGAGTGGGCAGTAATCAGTAATCAGTGATCAGTAACTGGTAAGAGGTCAAGATGGCAAATCAGCAAACCATAATTGTGGCATCGAATAGGGCGCTGGCGCTGGTTCGAAAGAGAACCTTTGGGTCAGGCGTAAAGCAGCCTGCCCTTTGGCACAGGGATTTCTCTGCCCAGCTTGCGGGCAGTTTCGATCCACTCTTGCGCAATTTGCTCCACGTTGACAAGCGCTTCGTGATAGGTTGCGCCGTCTGCCATGCAGCCAGGCAGTTCTGGGACTTCGGCGATGAAAGCGTTGTCTTCTTCGCTCCAGTAAAGGATGACTTCGTACTTAATCATTTTCACCTGCCAGTTTGTATTTCAAAATCAAAGCGCGAACTTGTTTTACCTGATAAGGTTTTGCTTTTGAACC
>DAOUCM010000216.1:0-2533 GCA_034431895.1 Anaerolineales bacterium | reverse complement strand
CCTCACTGATATAAATCTTCCAGGCCGGGGGTGTTGGGAACGCGCTCGGTCCAATAGTCGTGGATGACGACCTCGGATTCTTCGCGCAGTTTGGTCAAGAAATCCTCGAAGGCGGTCTGGCGTACCTGGTCGTAGCGATAGGCTGTCAACGGTTGGGTGGTGTGGCTAATCAATTGGATGATGTGCCAGCCAAAGGTAGTTTGTACCGGCTGGCTGATTTGGCCGACTTGGAGGGCATAGGCGGCTTCTTCGAAAGGCGCCACCATTTGGCCTTTGCCAAACCAGCCTAAATCGCCGCCTTGAGAGGCGCTGCCGGGGTCCATGGAGACTTCTTGGGCAACTTTGGCGAAGTCCTCGCCTTTGTTCAGGCGTTCCAGCACTTGTTTGGCCGTTTCTTCGTCGGCCACCAGGATATGGCGCGCCCAGATGAGTTCCTCTTCGTGAGGGGTGTCGGCGGTGATGGCTTCGAAGAGTTTCTGGCGCAGCAGTTGGGTTTCGAATAAGCGTTGATACTGCGCTTCGGTGAAGCCGATTTCGACGAAACTGGCTTGGGCGGTTGCGAATTGCCCTTGATAACCTTCCAGGGTGTAGGGGGTGGCGGTGGGCAGGGGCGTGGAGGTCGGCTGAGGGGTGGCTTCGGCGGTTGGCGTGGCAGACGGGGCCGGGGTCGCCGTAGGAGGCGGGGTGACGGTGGGACCGCTGGTTGGGCTGGGCGTAACCGTCACCAGTTTCATTTGTTCCACCGAGAGGGTGGGGTAGACGATTTCTACCGCTGTGGGGGTGACGGTGGGGGTGTAAGTGCCGTCGGGGAAAAAGCGGAATTGTTCGCGCCGGAAGGTTTCGAGTTCTTCTGGGGTAACGGTGATGCCGCGTTTGGCGGCTTCCTGGCGGATGAGGGCCTCCTGGATCATTGCGTCCAGCACTTCTTTCCCTACGATGGAGGGGACGTTCAGTTTGGTTTCGATGTCTTTGAGTTGTTGGCTGACGTCCATGCCAAAAATTTCCTGGTATTGCTGGTAGTTGATGTAGTCGTTGAGGAGTTGGCGGCGTTGAACTTGAACGCGCGCTTGGAACTCTTTGGTGGTGATTTTTTCGCCGTTGACCTCGGCAACCGGCTGGCGCAGTTGCAGGACAGTGATGTCCAGGTAGCCGTAGCCCAGGATGAGGGCGACTGCCAGGACAACGAGGGTAGCGGTTATTTTGATGAGGCGCGTTTGCCGGCGCTCGCGCTCCAGGCGGGCAATGTGCTTTTTGCTTTCGATTTTGGGATTGGGCGCCAAGGAATACCTCCTTCAAGCAGCCAGGCCGGGGTAGTCGCCGCCTGCCTGACTGCGCAGGGATTAGTTGTAGCCTTCTTCCCAGTATTTGCCGGTGAAGGGCAGCAGGGCAATATGCCGGGCGCGTTTGACCGCCATGGCAATTTCGCGTTGATGCTTGGCGCACGTGCCGGTTTGACGACGCGGGCGGATCTTGCCCTCGTCGGTGATGTAGCGTTTGAGCAGGTCTATTTTTTTGTAGTCAATGGTCAGTTCTTTGTCAGAGCAGAACTGGCAGAATTTGGGGCGCGCAAAGAAGCGGCGCTCTTGTTGCCCCGCCGGTGCGCTCTGAGCGCTTCCATTGTTTTTGGAACGTTCTTCACTCATGGGTTACTCCAAGGGTCCTTTTTAGAAAGGAAATTCGTCTTCGTCAACCGCTGGCTCGGGCTGTTCGCTGGCCGTATCGAGTTCTTGGGCTTGGTTGTTTTCGCGCCGCTCGCCGAGCATCATCATCTCGCTGGCTACGATTTCGACGCTGGTGTGTTTTTGTCCTTCTTTGTCTTCCCAGCGGCGGGTTTGTAAGCGGCCCTCGATATACACTTGTTGACCTTTGTGAAGGTATTGTTTGCAAATCTCTGCCAGGTTGCCCCAGGCCACGATGTTGAACCATTCTGTTTCGTTGTGCCGTTCGCCGTCTACAGTGTTCCACGAACGGCTCACGGCAACCGTGAAAGTCGTCACTGGCCGGCCGGAGGGGGTGTAACGCATTTCTGGGTCACGCCCTAAATGGCCGATAATCATGATCTTGTTCAAGCCTCGGCTCATCGGATTCTCCTTACAATACAACCGAGAATTCAGTAAGTTAGATTGCCGTCAGCAGATACCGCATCACCGGTTCCAGGAAGCGGATATTGCGTTCGAGTCCGGTCGTGGCCTCGGCCGGCAGTTCGATGTTGAGCAGGAAATACTGCCCTTCGCGCTGCTTGCGGATGAGGTAGGCTAACTTGCGTTTGCCCCACATCTCGACTTTGCTCACGCTGCCGCCTGCTTCGGTTACCCAGCCTTTGACCTTTTCGACCACGCCGTTCAGGGCAGTCTCATCCAGGTCGGGCTGGACGACGCAAACCAATTCATAGTTACGCATGAGGGGAACCTCCTTTCCACGGGATTGCCCCCAGACGGTATCGTAGATACGGCTGGAGGCGGAAAGGCACGTCGAAACGTACCTGAGCGGGCGAAGTTTACCACAAAATTTGGACTTTGGGGGTTCGTTTCGA
>DAOUCM010000215.1:0-3854 GCA_034431895.1 Anaerolineales bacterium | reverse complement strand
CGCCGCCAGCACCGCGCAGCCCGGCTCGTGGATGTGGGTGCAATCGCTGAACTGACAACCGGCCACCAAGCCGCGCAACTCGGGGAAATAGCCGTCCAGTTCCTCCGGCTCGGTATCCCACAAAGCCAACGACTTCCAGCCAGGCGTATCGGCCACATAACCGCCGCCCGCCAGCGGGAACAATTGCCTCACCACCGTCGTATGCTTGCCCTTCTTCATGGCCGCGCTGACCTCGTTCACCGCCAGCCCCAGGCCCGGCTGCAAAGCGTTCAGCAGGCTCGACTTGCCCGCGCCGCTCGGCCCGGCCAGCGCGTTGACCTTCCCCGTCAGAGTTGCGCGCAGCGCCTCCAACCCCTCGCCGCTCTTTGCCGAAACATACAGCACAGGATACCCCAAAGGCGGATACAGCCCAAAGGTCGCCTGCGCCTGCTCCAGCCCTACCAAATCAATCTTGTTGGCTACGATGACCGCCGGGATGCCCTGCTTCTCGGCAATCACCAGGAAGCGGTCCAGCATTCGCAATTTGGGCAGGGGTTGAGCGCAGGCAAAGACGAAGACCGCCTGGTCGGCGTTGGCGAGCAAAATTTGGCGATAGACGCCCTGCGGGCGCGGGTCGAGCCGGACGATGGCCTGCTTGCGCTCTTCGACCGCCTCGATGACCCCGGCGCCATCCGCCAAGACCTTCACCCGCACGTGGTCGCCGAGGGCCGCCAGATCGCCGCTGCGCGGTCCCTGCTTGAGCCGTCCGCGCAACTGACAGACGACTGGACCGGCCTCGGTCATCACCGTAAAGAAACCGGATTGGGTGCGGATGATCAAACCTGTAGATTCAATCATAAAGTAGAGCAGGCCTTTGGCCTGCTCGGACAAGCCAAAGGCTTGTCCTACGTCATGGTTTCGGCGTCTTGGTGGGAATGCCGCCAATGGGTGTGGGCGTCTTGGGTACGCCAAAGTTCTTCTCCCACCAAAACAAACTCTGCGGCGTGCCGAAATAATACACCTGAACCATGCGCCTGAAGATGGGGGCGCCATATTCCGAGCCGTCGCCGGCGTTCTCGACGATGACCGCCACAGCAATATCCGGCAGGCCGGTGCTTTCACTGGCATAGGTATAGCCGGCAAACCAGGCATGGGGCTTGCCCGAACCGGACTCGGCTGTGCCGGTCTTGCCGGCGGCCGGAATCTCCATGCCGCGCAAGCGGAAATTGGCCGTGCCGCGCGGGTCTTGCACCACGCTGACGAGGGCCTCTTGCAGCACTTTCAAGTTATCGGCGCGTAAAGGCAAGGTGCCGCGCGCTTCGGGCTTGAAGACAACGGTCGGCTCTCCATCCACCGGCTGGATGCGCTCGATCAACTGCGGACGATAGAGCGTACCGCCGTTGCCAACCGCCGCAATCATCATCGCCACCTGCAAGGGCGTGACCAGCACATCTCCCTGTCCCACCGCCTGGTTGACCACGTCAATCACGGTGGGCGGGTTGTTGATTTGACCAGCCGCCTCGGCCACCTGTGCCAGGCCGGTGGACTGCCCGAGGCCGAAAGCGCGCGCCATGTTTGCAATGTCGTTGGGACGGTCGTAACTGAACAAATCGTAGCCAATCTGCCAGAACCAGGGGTTGCAAGAGCGCATCAGCCCCTCGGGCAGGGTAAGCAAGCCGGAGGGTTGGGTGGAGCGGGTGTTGCAAAACTCGCCGCGCTGAAGGGCCTCCTGACATTTTTCCCACGTCCAATCGTGGCGCACCTGGTCGGTCAACACCGTCCAATCGTACTGGCAATCGAAGGTGGTGGCCGGCTCGAACAAGCCGCTTTCGAGGGCGGCTGAGAAGGTGATGATTTTGAACACCGAGCCAAGCGGGTATTGACCCTGCGTGGCGCGATTGACCAGCGGTTGGGTCGGGTCGTTGAGCAAATCTGTCAACAGGTCGGTGTTGACATTGTCTGGGTCGAACAGGTTGGCGTCGAAGCCCGGCGAGGAGGCCATGGCCAATATGCGCCCCGTGTCGCGCTCCACGACCACCACCGCGCCGCGGAAACCGGTCAGCGCTTGCTGGGCGTAATACTGCATATTGCTGTCAATCGTCAAGTAAATGGACGCGGCCGGCTGCGGCGGGCTGGAGGCCAGGTTAGCCACCACCTGACCGCTGACCGGATCGATCACATACAGCGAGCCGCCGTGTTTGCCGGCCAGGTAGGCCTCGGCCCATTTCTCGATGCCGGCCTTGCCCACCCGCTCGTTGCCGGCGTACCCCATGCGCCGATAGGTATCCAGTTCTTCTGGCGAGATGAATTGAGTATAGCCGATGACCTGGGAGGCGATCTTCTGATGATAGAAGCGGGATTCATACGAGGTGGCTTGCAAGCCGGCCGGGTTGAGCGCCAAAATGCGCTCGGCTTCCTCCACCGAGGCCTCGCAGACCGGAATATACCAGCCGAAGCCCGAGGCTGCGATTTTATCGTCCAGCGTTTCTTGCTGCAAACCGCACAACGCAGCCAGTTCACGGGTCAACAAGCCTTGTGATTTTGGGGTGACCGCGGCCGTATCTATGCCCAACGCAATGGCTTTGGTTTGATGGACGATGGCCTTGCCGTTTTTGTCGTAAATATCGCCGCGCGCGGGCGTCTGGTAATCCATGGCCAGTTTCTTGCCGCCCGCCAATTCGGGCAGGATGAGGCCGTCGTGCCAGTCCAGTTTCCAGGCGCCATCCTCCAGCCTGAGATGGGCCACCATGTCGCGCGAGAGATCGCCGACCAAAGCGGTGTGATACACGATACGGAAAGACACCTGCGCTTCATAGGGGCTGTTGATCAAGGCCGAAAGCACTTCGTAATCCAGGTCGCCGGCGCTCATGGTGTTGCGGGCTTCGATATGCCGCTTGGAAAAATCCTCGGCGCTGACGGCCTCCCGGCTGGCCTGCGTGAGCATGGCATACATCGTTTCGTAGTCATCGTTCTTGTATGCCTGCAAATAGGCCTGCATGGGCGCCTGTGCATCGGGCGCGGGGGTGATCTTCACGGCGGGCGTCGGCAAAGGCGTGGGGGAGGCAAACAGAGACGAGAGGCCTCCCCCTCCGTCTCCGTTCGATTGGCAAGCAGCCAACAGAGTCAGAATCATCAACAGGTTGAACCAGCGAAGTATCTTCATTCTTCACCTTTATCTAGCGCGCCTTCTCCGAGCAAGATGGCGCGCGCCACAGGACAAGCGTACCCGATTTCGTCCTGACAGCGGCGGGCGACATCTGTCAGCGGAAAAAGGCCAAATTGTCTCAATAAAACGGTCAGATGGCAGAGCGGCAATCCCATCACGCTGGCGAAACAACCTTTCAGGCCCTGCACCGGCCGAAAGACAGGATGCTGGATGCCATAGGCGCCGGCCTTGTCGAGCGGGTCGCCGCTTTGGACATACGAGGCAATTTCCCAGTCGCTGTAATGGCGCATCGGCACGTCGGTGACGGTGAGGCCGCTCGAAGCGCAGCCGTCGCTCTTTCGAAGCAGGGCCAGCGCGGTGTAGACTCGATGCGTATGCCCGCGCAGCCGTTTCAGCATCTGCACCGCCTCTTGCGCGTCAGACGGTTTGCCCAGAATCTCGTCCCCGTCCACTACGGCCGTATCGGCGGCCAGGAGCAGGGCGTCACGCGGGGCCTCGCGGGCGGCGGCGCGGGCTTTAGCCTCCGCCAGACGAAGAACGTACTCGTCTGGCCGCTCACCGGGCAACGGGCTTTCGTCTACCTCCGCAGGCAAGACGCTGAAGCGCCAGCCGCCCAACGCCAGCAATTGACGCCGGCGCGGAGAGTTGGAAGCCAGCGTCAGAGAAACGGGTTCGCTCATAGGCAGGAATTCTAACACAATCTCTCGGC
>DAOUCM010000214.1:0-6068 GCA_034431895.1 Anaerolineales bacterium | reverse complement strand
TGCGCGTTGGATAGATTTTGCACCCTGGCCGAAGTGGCTGCGGCGTATGAACTTCCGCTCGAGGTTCTGCTGGAACGGTTGCGGGAGAGAATTCCCATTTCTACACGAGGAGAAGCCTATGAGTAAAAAATTGATTCAGACCGGGCTGTTGCTGCTAGGCCTGGCAGTCCTTTTGGCGGCTTGCGCTCAGGCGGCGCAGGTGGTCAATACCGAATACATCCTGACCCCAGCCATGCGCGATGGGAAGTTCGTCTTTCTCGGCGTGGATGGCGCGATTAACGGCGTGGTCAACCCGGCCCTCACCGCCCAGCCGGGCGAGCGCATTACCGTGATGCTGGTCAATAGCGGCGAAGGGACGCACGATATTGTCTTCGTCTTGCCGGATGGACGAAAAATCCAGTCGGATGCGGTGAAGAAGAAGGGCGAGACGACTTCCATTACCTTCAGCGTTCCCAGCCAGGACGCGGCCATTGCCTATTACGATTCGTCTCACAAAGATTTGGGGATGAAGGGTGTTTTGCTGGTGGGCAATGCCCAACCCCAAACGGCGGAGGAAGCGCCCCCGGCAGAGCAGCCGCAAAAACCCGCCGGTTTGTATGAAAAAGAACTGGCGCTGGCAGCCATTCAAAAGGGCGGCTGTTCCGCCTGTCATGTCATCCCTGGCGCGGCAGGGGCGGGCGCGATTGGTCCCGACCTGAGCGAGATTGGCGCGGTGGTGAAAGCCCGCCTGGAAAAGGGCGAATATACCGGCACGGCGAAATCGGTTGAGGAGTACCTGACCGAGTCGATTCAGTCGCCGGATGCGTTCATTGCTCCAGCCTGCCCCAGCGGGCCATGCCCCAAAGGGACGATGCCCGCTTCGCTGGCGCAGGCGCTGAGCGCGGAGGAACTTTCGGCGGTGGTGAAGTATCTGGCGTCGCTGCCGGGGGGAGAGGCGGCTGCGGTAACGGAAGCAGGCTCCGGCGGGGCTGGTTCCGCCGCGCCCCAAGGCGGGGTGACGCTCACGGACGAGGAGTTCGCCTGGGCCAAGCAAACCTTCTTCGAGCGGTGCGCGGGTTGTCATGGCACCTTGAGAAAGGGCGCCACCGGCCCGGCGCTGACTCCCGATAAGACCCAGCCCAAAGGGACGGCGGGGTTGGCAGCGATTATCTTCAACGGCACGAATCGCGGGATGCCCGATTGGGGCAAGCAGGGTGTCTTTACGCAGGAGCAAACCGAAATCATGGCGAAGTTCCTGCAATTGGAGCCGCCCGCCCCACCGGAAATGTCTTTGCAGCAGATGAAAGAGTCGTGGCAGTTGATTACGCCGGTGGAGCAGCGCCCCACGAAGCCCGAAACGACGCGCAATATCGAAAATTACTTCATCGTCACGCTGCGCGACGCGGGCAAGGTGGCGGTGATTGACGGCGACACGAAGGAAATCGTCAGCGAGGTGGATAGCGGCTACGCGGTGCATATTACCCGTATGTCTGCCAGCGGGCGCTATGCCTATGTGATTGGGCGCGATGGCCGCCTGGCGCTGATTGACCTGTGGATGGAAAAACCGCAGGTGGTGGCGCGGGTGCAGACCTGTTACGACGCCCGCTCGGTGGAGGTCAGCAAGTACGAAGGGGCGGAGGGCGATTTCCGCGATAAGTATGCCATTACCGGCTGTTACTGGCCGCCGCACTTTGCCATTTTGGACGGGCAAACGCTGGAGCCGCTGAAGGTGGTTTCGAGCCGCAGTTACACGGTGGATACGGGCGAGTTTCACCCCGAACCGCGCGTGGCGAGCATTTTGGCTTCGCAATATCATCCCGAATGGATTGTGAACATCAAGGAAACCGGGCTGATTTGGATTGTGAATTACACCGACCTGCAAAACCTGTCCATCAAGCAGATTGAAGCCGCGCGCTTTTTGCACGATGGCGGGCTGGATTCGACGCGCCGTTATTTCCTGGTGGCAGCCAATCAGTCGAACAAGATTGCGGTGGTGGATTTGAAGGAAAACAAGCTGACGGAGATTGTGGATGTGGGCAAAGTGCCGCACCCGGGTCGCGGCGCCAACTGGATTGACCCCCAATTTGGTCCGGTCTGGAGCACGCCGCACCTGGGCGAGGCTTCGATTGTCTCGGTGGCAACCGACCCGCAAGGACACCCCGACACCGCCTGGAAAGCCGTGCGTACCATCGAATTGCCCGGCTCTGGCAGTCTGTTCATCAAAACCCATCCTAACAGCCCCTGGATTTGGGTGGATATGACGCTCAACTCGGACCCGGTACTGGCGCGCACCATTTGCGTCATTGCCAAAGCCGACCCGTCGAAGGTTCACAAGTGCTGGGAAGTGGGTTCTTACGGGCGCGCCGTTCACTTCGAGTACAACAAGGACGGCACGGAGGTATGGGTCAGCCTGTGGGGCGACGCCGCCAAGCCCGGTCAGACTGGCGAGATTGTGATTTACGATGATAAGACCCTGGAGGAAAAGGCGCGCATCAAAGACCTGATGACGCCGACCGGCAAGTTCAACGTCTATAACACGGTGAACGATATTTACTAAACGTTTCAATCAATCGTTCCGAAGGCTCGAAACCTTCGGGACGATTGATTCTGGCAGACCCAAGGCTCTGCTCTACGGATGTTCGAACAGCGTTGCAGTTTGCAGCGAGGCGCTGTGGACAAGTCGTAAACTGGCGCTACGCGATTTCGGGCGTTAGTTCGATGAGCACGCGGGTATCTTTCCGCCCGCGCAGGGCGTTCAGCCAGTTGATGAGCGCCCGCTGGAGGCCGTATTTGCTCTGATAGAGGTCGTTAGCACGGCGGGTCAGTTGGGGGTCGGTGACGAAGCCTGCGCGCATGGGGATGAACTCGCCGAGCGGCTTGCCGCGCCCATCGCTGGGGGCGACCCGGGCGCGCCCGTTGACGCGAATCCGCTTGGCTTTGCCGGTTTGCGCGCCGGTGAAGACGTAGAGTCTGCCGTCCATTTCCACGAACCAGACCGGTGTGGGGACTTCCTGCCCATTTTTGCGGAAGGTGGTCAGGTTGATGTAGTTGTGGGAAGCAAAATATTGAGTAATGCCCATGCGTTGATTATAACTTAACGTCCCAAAGGCTCGAAACCTGGTTCTTTGGGAATTTCCGTGATTGTTTCGCCAGCATCCCCTTTGGGGACTGCCGCCAGAACTAGGGGTATACCACGCCCATTCCCAATGTACCCAAAACCTTCTGGACGTTTGATTTCACCCTCCGGCGCGCAATGTTTTCAGGCGAAAGCGCTCCAAAAAATCATCGGCGGCCTCCTCGCGCAGTTCCAGCGTCAGGCGGGTTTGCCCGACTTCGAGCGAACCAAGCCGAAAGGGTTCCATCCGTTCCAGGCGGGCCGTCCATCCGTCTCCTTCGACGGTATCCTCGGCAATCAACGCCCCGCCGAGTTCTTGCAAATATTCTTTGAGCAGGAAGTACGGAATCCCGCGCATTTCGTGGATGATGGTTGGCATGATTTTACCGATGAGTGACAGCCGGCTGGCCTGGCAAAACCGAACAAGGCGTCGCTGCAAATGGCGCCTTGCGGGAAACCACCATTACCCGCCCCCTACTGGGGGAAAAATATCCACCTTGTCGCCCGGTTGGACAACTGTATCCATCTTTTGCGGCAAAAAATCGGCATCTCGCCCGTTGATGAAAAACTTCATGTGACGTCGAAAACGCCGCTCCGCATCCAGCAATTCGGGCCCCAAGGCGGGATACAACGCAACGGCTTTGTAAACCACTTCCAACGCTGTAATGTTAGGATGGTCTTCGATTTCAATTGTCTTCTGCCCCACAATGGCGCGCAAGGTGGCATAGAAATTAACTTTCACGACATGTACTCCTAGGCCCACCATTCTACCATCAAACTATCATGGACATTGGATGATTCCCTGCGCCCACAAACACCCGCCGCAGACCGGGAATTCGGTATTGCCAATGCAGTCTTCCTCGTTGGTTTCTGCAAGTTCACAGCCGCCGCAAAACGTGCAGGGCGCAAAGACGAAATTGTGCAACCGTTCACGATACGCTACGTAAGCGGGATCCAGCCACAAGTCCAACAAAGAGCGTTCGGTCACATTGCCGATGACGTGTTTTTTCGAGAGGCGCGGCTTGTCGTGCAGGTAACTCTGATGGGTGTGCATCAAAGGCCAGCATGGGCTCACGTCCCCATTCCAGGCAATGGACATTGTCCCGCTTTCGATGAAATTGCAGGTGTCGCTCGCGCCTCCCCAATTGTTGCCCGCAAATTTGACGTTCAACTGGCTGTTGAAGGCCTCGAACAATGCCGCCTGGGTCGTCTCATCGAAATCCATCTTGGGAAGATTGAGCGTCGGCAGATGAGGCGCTTGCAAATAAGCAATATTGTGAATGGTACGCATGTAGAGACGGTCGGCCTGCATTTCTTGGGTGGCCGGCTGCACGTTGCTCACGGAATAATATTTGGCCTTGAGCAACTTGCCCAGTTTGATGACTTCGGGCAGGTCGGCGATGTTGCGCTTCATGGCAACAAAGGCAATGCCGATTTCTGGCTTGGGGAAATGGTGGGCAGGGCGCATCTTGGAGAAGCGCTTCAAGTTCTCGAGAATCGCGGGCAATTCGGCCCCCAGGCGCACGTCCGCGTAGGTTTCGGGCGAGGCGCCGTCTATGGAAACCCACAGGATGTCTAATCCGGCCTCGATCAATTCTCTCGATTTCTTCTCGGTCAAAATCGTCCCATTGGTAATCAATTCGACTTTGACGCCCAGCGATTTGACCCTGGCAATCCATTGGGTTGTTTTGGGGTGAAAAAGCGGCTCGCCGATACCGCCAAAATAGACATCGGGGATAGGATCGAGCGCCTGCAACCCTTCGAAAATGGCTTGAAAGGTCTCCTCGCTCATACGTCCAAGAGGTTGGTCCCAGGCGTTGCGGAAGCAAGTGATACAGTCCAGGTTGCAGGCTACGGTCGGCTCGATGTACACTTTGGTCAGGTGAGTCACCGGACGGTGCAGGCGCAGGAAGTTATCTCCTTCATCGAGCCGCACCCGACTGCCAGGCTGGATGCCATAGCGCCGGGCGACCTCAGCCGGCAAGACCAGGCGGCCCTGTTCGTCTACTTCGGCCCAGGCGGTAGTTGCCTTGGTGGAAGTGATTTGCCGGGCGGTTGTTTTGGGAGCAAGATATTGTGTCAGTAAGTCCATATTCTTATTGTATCCCTTTCTTGCCACAAAGCGGTGTGACTTTTATCTCATTTTTGGATGTAATTTATCTTATAGGTACGAAAAGGAAGGGCTATACCGTTGTACTAATTCGAGAAGATATGGGCGCGTTTATGGTATCATCATTGCGATTCTTCACGAATCGAGGAGCATGATGTCGAGCCAAAGGTATCGAAGCGGCCTGTTCTTGGGAGGGGTGCTGGCGATGTTGTTCATACTGTGGCTGGGCAGCGAGCAAATCGTCCGCGCCCAAACGCCAGGAGACGTCACCTTGCGCGCTCAGGCCGGCTTCGACGGCTATTGCAAAGAGGAGCGGTGGATTCCGGTATGGGTGACCGTCGAGAACCAGGGCGCGGATGTAGATGCCCGCGTGCAGGTTACGACCAAAACGGGCCAGGAAGGTCGTTCGATCTATGCAGCCGAGGTCAGCCTGCCATCCACCTCACGCAAGCAATTCTTCTTGTATATTCAACCGCCTGAAATCTTGCGCAACCTGACCGTCAGCGTGGTTTCTAGCGAAGAGACGCTGGTCACGCAGCCATTGAAGGTGTCTTGCCTGGATTCCGAGAGTCTGCTGGTGGGTTTGTTGACGGATGACGCCTCTTCCTATGTTGACTTGAATGCCATTCAGCCTCAAGCAGGCTTCGTGCGCGTGGCCGAATTGCAAATTTCCGACCTGCCAGAGCAGGCGCAGGGCTGGGACGCGCTGGACGCGCTGGTCATTGCCAACGTGGATAGCGGCGCTCTGACGGCCGCTCAACGGCAAGCGTTGGAAGTGTGGCTGGCGGGTGGTGGACAGTTGCTGGTCATTGGCGGCCCGCGCTGGCAAGCGACGCTGGCCGGCTTGGGAGATTTCCTGCCGGT
>DAOUCM010000213.1:0-2905 GCA_034431895.1 Anaerolineales bacterium | reverse complement strand
GCGTGCGGATGCGCCCAAACGGGCTTTCGATGTTCACCCAATCGTTTTCCTGCAGCCCCAACTGCGCGGCGGAGTGCGGATTCATCTCCAGCCAGGAGTCCCACGTCTCGCGCACGGTCATGCCGCTGATTTCCTGAAGCGTGGGCATGTTCGCCGCTTCGCTGCGCGGACCGAGACTCATCAGCGTGATGACATTCAGCAGGAACGGGTACTCGTCTGCATCTCCAATGAAGGCGGTCGGTTCGTAATGCGGCAGGTTAGCGCCGTCACCCGTCAGCGTGATGCCGAGGCGGGCAAGTTCGTCCTTCTTCATCCCGCCCAGATAGCAGTTCAGTTCGCGGCTGTACAGGTCGAAGTAACCGTCGCGCGGCGCGTTCAACCGATGTGCGCCGACCACCTTCTCCTTCCACTGTTGGCTGCCGCGTTTGGCAAAGCGATAGGCGGGGTTGTACCACACGCCCAGTTCCTTCAGCAGGTCCCATTCTGCGCCGATGTCTTTCAGGCGGAATTGCAGCACTTCTTCGTAGGATTTCCACGGGAAGGCTTTGGCAACCGTCCCACCCATCGCTTCGGCAACCTTGAGGAAGAAGTCGCCCGTATTCATCGTGTTGTAGAGCGGCTCGATGACGGGCTGATAGAGCGAAATGCCAGGATAGCCCAGCCCTTCGATATGGTCGTCGCCCCAGCGTTCAAGGAAAGTCGGTTCGGGCAGGACCAAGTCGGCGAGTTCTGCCGTTTCGTCCATGAAGGAAGAGAACGAAACCACCAGCGGGACTTTGGCGAGCGCGTCGGCAAAGCGTTTGCCGCCGGGCGTCTCGAAGACGGGATTGGCATCGTGGAGGAACAGCGCTTCGACGGGCGCGCCTTCGAGAATGGCATCGGCAACCGATTGATAGGAAGTGCGTCCCAGCGGGAACTTGCTGCCCGCGCCGTCAATGCGCTCGGTTTGTAAGCCTTTCGCCGCCACCGAATCGGAGGGGAGTTTGGGATACTCGACGCACGGCATGTACTCTTGAGTCAGCACGCCGCCGGGCTTTTCGATGCTGCCGACCAGCGCGTTCAGCAGGTGAACCGCCATGGCGGTATAGACTCCGCCAAAGCTGCCGTTGAGCAAGCCGCCCTTGCCAGGCAGAATTGCCACAGCGGGAGCGTTGCCCGCAAATTCGCCCGCCAGCCGCGCAATGGTGGTGGACGGTACGCCTGTGATTTGTTCGACGCGCTGCGGGTCGTAGTTTTCCAGCACGAAATCGCGGAAGCCCTTGCGCTCTCCGCCGCCTGCAACGAAGTTATCGAAGCCGAAGCAATAATTCTTGACAAAGTCCGCATCCACCAGCCCGGACTTGATGATGACGTTTGCCATGCCGAGCGCCAGCGCCGCGTCGGTGCCTGGATTGATGGGAACCCACTCGTCGGCTTTGGAGGCGGTGATGCTCTGACGCGGGTCAATCACCACGACCTTGCCGCGTGTGGCGCGTCCACGGCGCAGGAAGGTGTAGCCAGAGATGGTGCGCTGCGGGTTGGGTCCCGCTTCCAGAAGGCTGGCGCCAAAGGCAATGACGTAGTTGGCATTTTCCAGGTCGTAAGCAGGCAGGGCATAGATACCTTGCGTGAGATACACGCCCAGTTTGGCGGCAGCCACGTTCAGGCTTTCGTGCGAAATCACATTCGGCGAGCCGACCGCCTGCATGAAGCGCGTCAGGAAGGAGCGCATTTGTCCGCGCGTATCGCCGTGCATGAGCACAGCCTGTTCGGGATGACCTGCCTGACGCAAATCGTTCAATTTGGCGGACACCATCTGGATGGCTTCGTCCCAACTGATGGGAGTCGTCTGACCGGTAGCGCGGTCGCGTTTCAGCGGGCCGGTCAATCGGTCGGGGTTGTAGAGCAGTTCGGGGGCAGCCTGTCCCTTGGGGCAGAGCGCGCCCTGATTGACGGGGTGCATTGGGTTGCCTTCGAGTTTGACCACCTTACCATCCGCCACGCGGACGAGAATGCCGCAGCCCGCCGAACACAGGTGACAGGTGGAAGCGACGATTCTTTCTTCCTTTGCGGTTTGAATCCCGCCCGAAGCGTGCGCCGCGTAGAAATTTTTCAACGCGGCAAGACCCGCCGCCGCGCCTGCCGTTGCGCCGCCCAGTTTGAGAAAATCACGTCGGGAAAGTTTCTCGGTCATCAATTGCCTCCGCAGGTTGTCGAGGATGTGGATTGGGAGGAGCAGCCGAAGGCGGGAGAATCGAGCGGATAGGACGCCGGGGGAATCTCCGCCTTGCCCGTGGACAGGGCGAGAGTGTAGTCAATCAGGGCTTGCAACTGCTCGTCAGTGAACATGCCCTCGAAGGAAGGCATACCGCTTTGCAGGCGTCCCTTCAGGATGTTGGAGCGAATCTTGCTTTCTTTGAGTCCCGTGTTGGCGATTCTGCGCCCGAAGAGACCTTCGCCATACATGCCATGACAGGAGGAACAGGCGATTTGATAGAGTTCCGCGCCGTCGCTCACGCCAGGGGCAAGCAGAACGCCAGGCAGGGGCGGAACGGCATCGGGGCGTCCGCGCGCCGCCCATAGCGCGCCGCGCAGGGTACGCGGTCCGCCGCCGCCCGGGTTGACGTGACACACGGCGCACGATTCGCCCGTGCGATGCGAGTATTCGGGCAACGCCTGCGCCGAATCGGAGGAAGATGAAATTGCAAGAAAAACGAAAAGGGCAATCACCGCAACGCCCAATAATTGCAAGTAACGAGTGAGCCAGGTTTTTGGTTTCATCGGCGCGCTCCTTTTTTGCAGGTCTTTTCCCTCATCCCCAGCCCTTCCCCCACAGGGGGAAGGGAGTCTCCTCTCCCTGTGGGAGGGGGTTAGGGTGAGGGCAAAGGACTTCCAGAGAACTTGCGTCCCCTGGAAGTCCTTGACA
>DAOUCM010000212.1:0-7788 GCA_034431895.1 Anaerolineales bacterium | reverse complement strand
GTATTGCGCGGGTAGCCGCCCTGCGCCGCAAACTAGACGAGATTTCTTCTGCCGCCTGGTTGGAAGTAGACGGCGGCATCTCTCCCCAAAATGTGCCGGCGCTGCGGGCGGCGGGAGCAAATGCTTTCGTCTCGGCTACGACTGTTTTTATGCACCCCCAAGGCATTGCGGCGGGCATCCAGGCGCTGCGAAGCGCAGCAGAATCTTGACCTTGTAATCTGCTTTGCCCCACAAACAAAATCACGGCTTGCGCCGCGATTTTTATGGGGAGGAGTAGGCGACCCGTCAAGCCGCTGATTTCGTCAAGGTGCGGATGCACCTGGCGCACAACACCTTCTTGACCTTGCGGTTGCCCTCGTAAACCGTAATTTTTTGGAGATTCGGTTTGAACGCGCGATTGGTGGCGCGCATGGAGAACGAGCGGTTATGGCCGAAGGTGGTCGTTTTTCCACATTGAGCGCATTTTGCCATTTCGAACGATCCTTTCCTGCTATAATTCCATGTGATGTGCCTGCTTTTGCAGGCAGGGCATTTTACCACATATCGTATCCTTCTTCAAGTCGAGTTGTTAAACTAACAGAGGATGACTATGGGCGAAGAAACGACATCTTTAGGAAGTATCCATATTTCCCCGCGCGCTGTGGCGACGATTGCTTACCATGCCACGCTGGAATCGTATGGCGTGGTAGGGTTGGCCCCCAAGAATCTGGCGGAAGGCCTGGCGCACACCATCACCCGCGAGCCAATGCGAGGCGTCTCGGTCAGTTATGACGGCGAAAATATAGACATCGAAATCTATATCGTTGTCGAATACGGCACACGGATTACCTCAGTGGCAACCAGTGTAGCCAATACCGTCCAATATCATGTCGAAAAGGCGTTAGGCCTGCGCGTCAATACGGTCAATGTGCATGTAGCCGGTCTGCGTGTCAGCAATATAGATTGAGAAATAAAGGAGCAAAAAAACAGCATGGTTTTGGAGTCTATTGACACTCAGAAAAGGCTGGAGAAATTCCGCAAGGCACCCATGGATGGGCAGGCGCTCAAACGTCTGGTCGAGGCCGGCCTGACCTGGCTGCGCACCAACCAGCAGACAGTCAATGCGTTGAATGTGTTCCCTGTGCCAGATGGAGATACCGGCACGAATATGGTTTTGACCATGCAGTCGGCCTATAATGAAATCAGCAATCTGGGACAGCGTAACGTCGGCGAGATGGCGGCGGCAATCTCGCAGGGGGCGTTGATGGGCGCGCGTGGAAATTCAGGGGTGATTCTTTCGCAGTTATGGCGCGGTTTTTCGCGTGGATTACAAGGTAAGGAAGTACTAGACGGTCCGGCGCTTGTGAAGGCTTTTGCTGAGGCGCGCGATACGGCCTACAAGGGCGTCGTCCGCCCGGTGGAGGGGACGATTTTGACCGTCGCCAAAGATGTGGCCGCAGCCGCGGAAGCAGGTTTGGGGTCCACGCAAGACCCGATCGAACTCCTGGAGAGGGTGGTGAAAGCCGCCGACGAATCTGTCCAACGCACACCAGAGTTGTTGCCGGTCCTCAAGCAAGCCGGGGTGGTGGATTCGGGCGGCAAGGGGTTGTTCTTCATTTTGGAGGGGATGCTGCGTCACATCTACGGTTTGCCGTTGGATACTCCGCTGGTCAGCGTACAACCCCTTTCGGCTATGAATTTGGAGAGCGCCATGGAAGAAGTAGAAGAAGGACAGGATTTCGAGGTGGTGGTGGATTTTTATCCGCAAGGCGAATTGGATTTGCAATCATTCTATGGGCGCTTGGAAGAGATGGGCACCTCTATTCAGGTGGGAGAAGGCGACGGCATGTATCGGATGCACATCCACGTGCCGTTGGAGAATCGTTACCGGCCGATTGATTACATTATGGAATTGGGAACGATTACCAAGGTCGCCATGGAAAACCTTGTAGCGCAAATGGATGAAATTGACCAGCGGGCGCGAGGCGACAAACTAGAGTTGACCAACATCGAGCCGGGGCAGATCGCGGTGGTGACGGTCTCGCCGGGGCCGGGCCTGAGCCGCATCTTTGCCAGTTTGGGCGTGGCGGCGATTGTGGAGGGCGGTCAGACGATGAATCCCAGCACGCAGGAAATTTTGGCTGCCTTCGAGAACCTGCCAACAGACAAGGTCATCATCTTGCCGAACAACAAGAACATCGTGATGGCTGCCAATCAGGCCAAAGAAGTGACGGTGAAAGAGGTGGTTGTGGTGCCAAGCCGCACCGTGCCGCAAGGGCTGGCGGCTATGCTGGCGCTCGACCCCAATGGCGAGTTAGCGGCGGTGGCTGAGAAGATGAACAAGTCGCTCACGCTGGTAAAATCAGGTGAAGTGACCATTGCTACACGCAGCGTAGAAATAGATGGAGTGAATGTCGAAAAAGGCCAGGTCATTGCCTTGTTGGACGGAAAACTGGTTTGCTCGGCTGCCTCAGCGGAAGAAGCCGTATTGTGCTTGCTCGAAAAGGCCGGCGCCGCTCAACAAGAGTTGATTACGTTGTTCTATGGCGAAGATTTGACGATTACAGAGGCCAACCGCATTGCCGATAAAGTGCGCGAGGCGTATCCAGGGCAAGAGATCGAAGTCCAGGATGGCGGTCAGCCGCATTATCTTTTCATTATTTCTGTCGAATAGGTTGACAGCGCAGGTTGAAAGCGACCAGCGGATAGGAAGCAGATAAGCGGATAAGGCGCTCCCATCCGTTCATCCGCTTCGATATCCGTTGGTCACTCCCCACGCAGGAAAGACCGGCGCGTGTGCTGTAGTGAATAGGTGATTAACTGGTGATTGTCCACATCTTTGTATTGCCTAAACTCTAGGGCCAGCCGCCAGGCTCGATCAGCGTATCCCCAGGCTCTGTATCACCAGGCGCTGCCTGGTCGCACCGACCCAACAGCGTATCACCAGGCTCTGCCTGGCCGCACCGACCCAACAGCGTATCCCCCAGGCTCTGTATCCCCAGGCTCTGCCTGGTCGAACCGACCCAAGGTCGGTGGTACGACGACTGATCAACGTATCACCAGGCTCTGCCTGGTCGCACCGACCCAACAGCGTATCACCAGGCTCTGCCTGGCCGCACCGACCCAACAGCGTATCACCAGGCTCTGTATCACCAGGCTCTGCCTGGTCGAACCGACCCAAGGTCGGTGGTACGACGACTGATCAACGTATCACCAGGCTCTGCCTGGTCGCACCGACCCAACAGCGTATCACCAGGCTCTGCCTGGCCGCACCGACCCAAGGTCGGTGGTACGACGACTGATCAACGTATCACCAGGCTCTGCCTGGTCGCACCGACCCAAGGTCGGTGGTACGACGACTGATCAACGTATCACCAGGCTCTGCCTGGTCGCACCGACCCAAGGTCGGTGGTACGAGATGACGGCAATAATTTGTTGGCTCCAGTCCGAAAGCGTTGCCCTGAGCCTGTCGAAGGGTCGAAAGGGCTGTCAAGACCCTCATCGAGACCCTTTCAAGACATAGGCGGCTTCAGCCCCGCTTACCTGAGTTCGAGATAGACCCTTAGAAACGTCCCAAAGGTTTAGAATGCGAGTGGGCCGCAAGGCCAAATCTTTGGGAGAGGGTTCGAAGAGATGCTCTTATCATGAAAATTGGGATTGTCACCGACTCGACTTCTGACTTGCCTCAAGACCTCATCGAAAAGTTTGGGCTGGAGGTTGTACCCACCCTGTTGATCATTGACGGGAAAGAATATGCCGACGGGAAGGGAATTTCACGTCAGGACTTTTATGCGCAGTTGCCGGGTATGAAAATTTTGCCCACCACTGCCGCGCCTTCGCTGGGGGAGTTTTCTGTCCGCTACCGGTCTTTATTCGAGCGAGGCTATGACCACATTCTGTCGATTCATACAGCGGCGCAGTTGACGACCACTGTGAACATCGCTCGACAAGCCGCCCTGGATTTCCCCGGCCAGGTCACAGTGGTAGATAGCGGTTCGCTCTCGCTGGGGGCGGGATTCCAGGTTCTGGCAGCGGCCGAAGCCGCTGAGAGAGGGCTGCGGGCTGCGCTCGAGGCCGTGCGAATGGTGCAGGAACGATTACGTGTGTATGCCGCCCTGGATACAATGGAAAATCTGCGGCGTAGCGGGCGTGTGCCGGGCGCAGTAGCCGCGCTGGGAGGGCTATTGTCTATCAAGCCGGTTATCGAATTGGCAAGCGGGGTGGTCAAGGCGCTGGGCGCGGTGCGGACCACCGAGCAGGCCAACGAACGCCTGTCCAGCCTGCTGCGTTCGTGCGGTCCCCTAGAGCGGCTGGCTATCTTGCACACAGGCGCCGAAGCGCGGGCGCGCGCATTTTTGAAGCGTATGGTGGAAGAAATGAGCCGGTCTTTGCCACGCGATATTTTGATGTTGAACGTTACGCCTGTCATTGGGACACATTTGGGCGCCAATGGGTTGGGGTTTGCAGCCGTCCGTGCGCCGCTGGCTGCCTGATGCCAGAGAGGTCGTTAAAGGGGCTTTTGGCAGGGCAAAAACATGATAAATTTCAGCACCAAAAGGGGAAATGTTCCTGTATAGTTAACGTCAGTTTGGGATAACCGTCCCCCAGGCTTTTTAGAGCAATTGTATGGACAAAATCGAGCCTTCACCCTGCGGGTACTTCGCGGGACGGTTTGAAGGCTTATCCCGAGTTCAGGTTAGTTAAGTCAACAGGAGGTTGCTATGAACGACACGTTGCACAATTTGAAAGAGGCGTTTGCAGGCGAGAGTCAGGCCAATCAGAAATATCGCGCCTTTGCCAAACAGGCTGAAAAGGACGGCTTCAAGAACGTTGCCCGTCTCTTCCGTATGACCGCTGAGGCAGAACGCATCCATGCGGAGGGGCATTTGAAGGCCATGGATGGGATTGGCTCGACGGCCGAAAATTTGCAAGCCGCTATCGAGGGCGAAACCTACGAGTTCACCAAGATGTATCCGCCTATGGTCGAGCAGGCTGAAACTGAAGCGCATAAGGCCAAGCGCATGTTTGGTTACGCGGTGGAAGCCGAGCAGGTTCACGCCCAATTGTATGCCAAAGCGTTGGAAGCCGTGCGCCAGGGCAAAGACCTGGAAGGCGAGTTCTATCTTTGCCCGATTTGCGGCTATATCGAACTGGGTAAACCCACCGAACCTTGCCCGATTTGCGGTACCAAGCCGGAGAAATTTGTACAGGTAGATTGACGATTGCAAGAAGGCGCGCTGGGTTCATTTCATCCCCTTTCTTCCTGGAAACGTCCCGAAGGTTTGTGTACAACCTTCGGGACGTTTGGTGTTTTAGACCAACATACGCATTGGCTCTTCCAGGTATTTCGCCAGCGCCTGCATGAATTGAGCCGCTTCGGCGCCGTCGCTGATGCGGTGGTCAACCGAAACGGTGGCTTTCATGCGCCAGCCGACTTTGATTTGGCCGTTCTCCACCACCGGCACTTCTTTGGCCGAGCCAATGGCTAAAATGGCGGCTTCGGGCGGGTTGATGATAGCGATAAATTCATCCACATCGTACATGCCCAGGTTGGAGGTGGAGAAGGTCGAGCCGTCCACGTCTTCGGGCTTGACCTTGCCTTCGCGGGCGCGGGCGGCCATGGCTTTGATTTCGCTCGAAATGACGCGCAGCGGCTTTTGGTCGGCGTCTTTGACCACCACCGTCATCAGCCCGCCGGGGACGGTGACAGCCACGCCGACATTCACTTGTCCCTTGCGAATGATTTTGTCGCCCTGTAAGGTGGCGTTCAGGTTGGGGAATTCGCGCAGCGCGAGTGCCACGCCCTTGACGATGAAATCGTTGACCGAGAGTCTTTCGCCCTCCGGCAGGTAGCCGTTGACCTGTTTGCGCAGTTCCATCAGCGCTTCCATCTTGTATTCATGGGTGACGTAGAAGTGCGGGATGGTGGTCTTGGCTTCGACCAATCGGCGGCCAATCGCCTGGCGCAGTTTGGTGGTTTGGATGGCTTCATCCGCAACAGAAACCGCGCGCGGTGCGGGGCGCAAAATTTCAGGCGCAGACGGGGCGACTGGCTGGGCACTGCTCACGGATGACGGACGACCGATGACTGATTCGATGTCCCGCCGCACAATCCGCCCGCCGGGGCCGCTGCCGACGACTGTGCGGAGGTCCACGCCGCGTTCGCGGGCGATTTTCTTCGCCAGGGGCGAGGCCTTGACGATTTCAGATTGTTGATTGGAGATTGCAGATTGGGCCTCTTGAGTTTTCTGGTCTTCCAGTTGTACAGTCGTCTCAACCGCAGCCGCCTGCTCACTGGTTACTGATGACTGATGACTGGATACTGGCGACTGCTCCCCTGGCGCGCCGACCACCGCAATCGGGTCATTGACCGGGACGCTGGTGCCGGGGTCTACCAGGTGCTGAAGCACCACGCCGCTGAAGGCAGATTCGACCTCCACGGTGGCTTTGTCGGTTTCGATTTCGGCCAATATTTCGCCTTTTTGGATGGGTTCACCGACCTGGCGCACCCAGCGCACCAGGACGCCCTCGGCCATGTCGAAGCCGAGTTTGGGCATTTTGATGATTTCGGCCATTACTTCAACACCTCCTTCACCGCTGCCACAATATCCGAGACTTGCGGCAAGGCGGCCTGCTCCAGCGCGCGGTTGTAGGGCAGGGGAACTTCCTTCTGCGCCACACGCAGGATGGGCGCATCCACATAATCGAAGGCTTCCTCGTACATGCGGCTGACGACTTCCGCGCCGACGCCGTAGGACTTCCAGCCTTCTTCGACCACCACGGCGCGGTTGGTCTTTTTGAACGACTCCAGCACCGGGCCCATATCGAGCGGGCGCAGGGTGCGCAAATCTACAATTTCGGCTTCGATGCCCTGTTTGGAGAGTTCATCGGCGGCTTTCATGGAAAGTTCCAGCCCCTTGCAGTAGGTGACGATGGTGACATCTTTGCCAGGCCGCTGGATTTTGGATTTGCCGATGGGTTCGAGGTACTCGCCCTCCGGCACTTCGCCGCGCACTTGGTACATGGTGGCGTGTTCGAGGAACAGCACCGGGTCATTGGAGCGGATGGCGCTCTTGAGCAGGCCTTTGGCATCGGCGGGGGTGCCGGGGCTGACCACAATCAGGCCGGGGAAGTGAGCGAAGACCGCATCGGGCGTCTGCGAATGGGTCGCGCCGAGTTGCCGCCCGCCGCCGCCCACAGCGCGGATGACCAGCGGAACGGTGAACTGTCCGCCGAACATGTAGCGCAGTTTGGGGGCCTGGTTGACGACGTAATCCATGGCCGAAAAGGCAAAGTTGATGGTCATCAACTCGGCCACCGGCCGCAAGCCGGTCAACGCCGCCCCAATAGCCGCGCCGAGGATAGCGTTTTCGGCAATAGGGGTATCCTTGACTCGTTCAGGGCCATATTTGTCATAAAAACCTTTGGTGACCGCATACGTCCCGCCCCACAATCCGACCTCTTCGCCGAGAACGAAAACGGCGGGGTCGCGGTCCATTTCTTCCATCAGGGCTTGCGAGATGGCCTCGCGCATGGTAATTCTAGCCATAGTATCTCCAGTATTCAGTGACCAGTCATCAGTTATCAGTTATCAGTGTTCAGTTATCAGCGTTCAGCGTTCAGCGTTCAGCGTTCAGTCTTCAAAACTGGATACCAGATACTGATCACTGATTACTGATTACCTTGACAATGTCACATTAAACATTTGTTCTAAAAACGCTATGTTTTTTGTCACTGCGAGCGATAGCGAAGCAGTCTCCCGGTCTGCCAGGAGATTGCTTCGTCGCAAAGAACGCTCCTCGCAATGAC
>DAOUCM010000211.1:0-2059 GCA_034431895.1 Anaerolineales bacterium | reverse complement strand
CTCTCGGCTTTGCTCTTTTTGCTGGCCGCCTGGGCGCTGGTCACCCTGCCGCAGTTCGATTTCGTGGATCGCTGCCGTCCGCCTGGCACGGGCGTATGCCTGGATGGGCGCTCCTTTTCTGCCCTGCGATGGGAAATTTTTCTCGAACGGTTACAAGTCGTCTTTACTTGGCTGTTGCTACCCGTCGCGCTGGCGACCAGCGTCTTATACTGGCTCTTTGTTCACCCGCGCTTGAACTGCGGTAAGACAAGCGCCCAGGGGGCAGACAACTGCGGCGCGAACCCAAATTTGCGCAACGATACAAATGTCGAGCGGTAACACTGTAACGCTATCACCGGCCGCAGTCCAAGATGACCGTTTGTCATATCGTGCATTCTGACCCAAAGCGGGTAAAATAAGGCCAGGAGAACCTTTATGAGTGACAGAATCTACGTCATCGGACACGTCAACCCCGACACCGACACCGTAGCCGCGGCTATGGGCTATGCCTGGCTTTTGCACGAGCGCGACCTGGCCGATACGGTCGCCGCTCGCGCCGGGGCAGTCAACCCGCAGACGGCCTGGGTGTTGAAGAAAGTCGGCTTGGAAGCGCCCTTGCTCCTAAACGATGCCTCGCCGCGTTTCGAAGCCGTTGCAGTTCGGCTGGATACCGCCCGCCCCAATGACCCGCTGAAGGAGGCCTGGGCCATTGCCTCGCGCACTTGGGGGGTGGCCCCGCTGGTGGATGAGGATGGCGCGCCTTTTGGCCTGGTCACAGGCACCAGCCTGTTTCGCCTGGTGAGCGAACTGGTCGGGCCGAATCCACAGCGCCGCGATTTGCGCCTGACCGAAATCCTCGATCTGCCCTGCCGCGAAGCCTGCCAGCAAGCGATTCCCAGATTCCCCCTCCATGGCCGCATCCGCGACTCGCTCAACCGCATCCTGCGCGAAGAAGGCGATAACTTCTTCGTGGTGGACGACAAAGGGCTGTACATGGGCGTTTGCCGCCAGCGCGACCTGCTCAATCCGCCACGCCTCAAGGTCATCTTGGTGGATCACAACGAGCCGCGCCAGGCCATCGCCAACCTGGAGGAGGCCGAACTGCTCGAAATCCTCGACCATCACCGCCTGGGCAACCCCTCCACGCACGTCCCCATCAAATTCACGGTGGACATCGTGGGCAGCACCAGCACGCTGGTCTCCGAGCAAATCGAGGAGGCCGGGTTGGCTGCGCCGCCGCCCATCGCCGGGATGCTGCTGGCGGGTCTCCTGTCCGATACGCTCATCCTGACCTCGCCTACTACCACCGAGCGGGATAAAAAGGCTGCTGAGCGACTGGCGCGCTGGGCCTTTGCCAAAAATGGCCCTCTGGCTGGCGAGACGATTCAATCCTATGGCAAGCAAGTGGTGGCGGCTGGCGCCGGTCTCGCCTCGCGCAAGCCTGAAGAAGTCGTCAATACCGACCTGAAGATATACGAAGCCGGCGGGTATCGTTTTGCCGTTGCTCAAGCCGAAGTGACCGACTTGCTGCAACTGACCGAACATCTCGAGGCGCTCGAAGGGGCTTTGAAAGCCCTGCGTGACAAACGCGCCCTGGACTTTGCCATGCTGATGGTCACCGACGTGGTGCGCGGCTCCAGCCGCCTCCTCTTGACAGACGAACCGCCCGAACTCTCCGACCTGCCCTACTCACCCCAGCCAGATGGCACTCGACTGGCCGAGGGCGTCGTCTCGCGCAAGAAACAGTTGCTGCCGGTGGTGTTAGGGTTGCTGGAGAGGTAGAAAACAGCATAGCGCGGTCTCCTGCTGCAACCAAACTGGCGTTGCGCCGCAGTTTCCTGGACAAACGCCAGCCTGTCTCCTGGACACCTGCCAGGACAGGCTGGGTGGGCATCCAGCGGCGGCGCGAACCCAGATTTGCGTGAACGATGCAAATGTTAAGAGATACTATTTTGACAATGTCATCTTTTCGTATAGTTGTCATTGCGAGGAGCGTTTTTTGCGACGAAGCAATCTCCTTGCAAGCCAGGAGACTGCTTCGCTTTGCTCGCAGTGACAAAATGCGTAGAGTTTATAGAAC
>DAOUCM010000210.1:0-1536 GCA_034431895.1 Anaerolineales bacterium | reverse complement strand
GGATGGTCGCCCAGCAGGCGGGCGGTCAGTCCTTCGAGGTCGTCGAAGTCGAGGCGGTCTTGTTTCAGGCGCGTGTATTCGAGCAGGGTCTGGTCGAAGAGGCGCTGAACGGCGGGGAGGCAGGCGGCAAGTTTCTCGTCGAGGGAGAAGCGGGCTTTTGCGGCGAGGAATTCGAGATGCTCGTCGTATATTTCGCGCAGGGTTTTCATCGCGTCGCGGACGGTTTCGATGTCGTCCCAGTTTCCTTTTTGTCCCTGCGTGGAGATGGCTTTGCGCAGGGCGGTGAGGGATGCGAGAACCATATCCCAATCTTGGGAAGCGCGGGCCTGCTGGATCTCGTTCCATTTTGCAAGCACCGATTGGCGGGCGAGTTCGAGTTTGTCTTCGGGGGAGGAGGACTGGTGAGCGGCAAGGATGGAGAGGGAGTCGAGCCAGGGTGGGGAATCGAGGTGAGTGGCGAGGTAGGCGTTGAGAGAGGCGGAGAAACCTTCCCTCATCCCCTGCCCTTCTTCAATAGGGAGAAGGGAGGCAACGTCCAGCCTGCGGCTCAACAAGGATTTGAGAATCTGCCGCAGTTCGCTTTCCTTGAACGGCTCGAACAGCGCGGCGGCTTGCTGGTCGTTTGCCGCCCAGCCCAGCGCGGCTTCGATGGCCTGGGCTTGCAGGGCGAAGGCGAGGCCTTCTTCGAGGACCTCGAAAGCAGGGTCGAGACCCGCTTCGGCGGGGTGGGCGCGCAGCAGTTCGGCGCACAGGGAATGGATGGTGCCGATGCGGGCGGAGTCGATGTCCCTCACCCCCGTCCCCTCTCCCGCTGGGGGAGGGGAGTCTGTTCCCTCTCCCTTTGGGAGAGGGTTAGGGTGAGGGACGAGCGCGGCGCGAATGCGCGAGCGCATTTCGCGCGCGGCCTTTTCGGTGAAGGTGATGGCGAGGATAGAGCGGATGGGGCAGCCCTGTTCGAGCAGGTGCAGGTAACGTCCCACCAGGGAGAGGGTTTTCCCCGATCCCGCCCCCGCTGTGACCGCAACGGCGCGCGCCGAAGCAGTGACGGCTTTTTCCTGGTTGCCTTGGAAGGGGAATTGATCGAGAACAGTCATCAGTGAACAGTCATCAGTGATCAGTTATCAGTTATCAGTTATCAGTGGCGTTTGCGTTTCTTGGATTTCGGTTTCGCGGCCTCGAGGCGCTCTGCCGCGCCCGATGGGCGAAAATGCTTCGGGTCAATCCTCTCCTTGAATATCCGGTAATGGCTTTTCAGGCGCTCGACATACGCAGGGTCAGCCTGTAAAATGTCGCGAATCGGCTCGAGAAGAGCGGGAGCAATTTCCGATTGAGGGCTCATCGAATTAAGACTTACTCCCGCCATTTCACTGACAGTTATACGTGTAATATCACCATCTCTTCCGCCAAACCACTTCCGATAAAACGCTTCGTCTTCCCAGCCAAAAGTAACCACGGCTACAACTTTCTGCCGTTTCCTGGAAATGACATTGAAGAAAACACGCCGACAATCGCAATTTATGTCATTACAATACGCTT
>DAOUCM010000209.1:0-2372 GCA_034431895.1 Anaerolineales bacterium | reverse complement strand
GCAACGTAATACAGCGCGCCCAGCATGTGGACAAAGGCAGCCACAAAAAGCGCCATGCCAATGGGAATATGGATGGTGTGCCACAAGGCAAGCAAGCGGCGGGCATTCGCCAGGGCAGAGGCCTGCATTTGACCCACCAGGCCGGGGTCTTCGATGCCATCTGCCGTGCGAGGGATGCGGGTGTAGATGTAACGCCCAATGAATCCGCTAAAGACAATGACAACCGTGAGGAGCATGGTGACGCCTGCCAGTCCATTGAATTTCCAGGAGGAGTGCAGCAACACCATGAACGGCCCGACGATACCGGTGAAAATGTGGAATTGTAACC
Organism: Anaerolineales bacterium; assembly: GCA_034431895.1. Classification (GTDB taxonomy): domain Bacteria; phylum Chloroflexota; class Anaerolineae; order Anaerolineales; family Villigracilaceae; genus JAABUE01. The sequence goes on along the minus strand of DAOUCM010000209.1, from coordinate 2,044 downwards.
ACTCGACCATACGCCCCCAGCGCGCCGAGCGAGAACGCTTGCGCAGGCTGTACAGGGTTTCCGTCATCAACATGAGGAGAAAGCCAAAGATGCCCACCAGATGACCGTAGAAACTGCTGGCGGCGGGCGTCTGATGTGTGGCTAACACGACCACCCCGTAAGAGGCGGCGATGAAAACGCAGGCAACAAAAGAAAGGATGAGTTCTTTTCCGCGAAGCATGTTAGTTTTCCAGTTTGGTAATAATAACCTGAATTCGGGATAAGCCTTCGAACCGTCCCGCGAAGTACCCGCAGGGTGAAGGCTCGATTTTGGCCATACAATTGCTCCCAAAAGCCTTCGAGACGGTTATCCCATACCTTGTCCGAATGATTGTTGTTTCACTTGCGTCCAAAAAGCGGCGAGGATATCTGCCAGCGGGGCATTCGGGGCAAGCAGGGCGGCACGGATGGGGGAGATGTCCACTTTCCAACCGATGAGCGCCTGGAGCGGGGAGGAAAGTTTTTGGTCGCCCATCACGATGGCGCCAACCAAATGCCCTTCTCCCACCATGAGGCGCAAGCGATTAACCTCGAACCCCGTTTGAGCGATGATGGCATCGGGCAGTTCACGCCAGGTTTCGCTGTCGCCGCGCGCGATGCCCAGCACGTCTTCATCGCGCCCAGAGCCGACGTTGCCGATGATGGTGGTGGTCAAGCCAGCCAAGCGGGTGACGTTGAAAGGCACCGTTTTGACATAAGCGGAGGTTTTGCCCGCCATGTTCCAGCCGGCAAAACGCCCCTGCTCGCGGGCAGGAGACCACAGACTGTCGAGAACATAGCGGCCGGCGGCTGCATCGTAGACCTGAGCCACATCTCCGGCGGCGTAAATATCGGGCAAGTCGGTTTCCATACGCTCGTTGACCAGAATCCCCCGTTCGCAGGCGATCCCGGCTTGTTGAGCGAGAGCAATGCGCGGGGCGATGCCAATGGCATAAGCCAGCAAGTCGCCGCGCAAGAGACGGCCATCGGCCAATTTGACGGCTTGGAATTTGCCGTTTTTGCCCAAAATTTCGATGACTTCGTTTTGGCGGTGTAGTTCGATGCCGTCGCTTTGCAGGCGGCTCTCGATGAGGCGCGATTCGGCGGCGTCTAGCACGTTCGGCCAGTAACGTTCGCTGCGAAAGACATAGTGGACCTTCATACCGCGCGTCGCCAATCCTTCGGCCAATTCGAGGGCGGTGATACCGCCGCCGGTGACAATGGCCGTCCGCCCACGTCGCGCTTGAGCCAGGATGGCGCGTGCGTCGTTCAGATGGTCGAGTTTATGAATGCCTTTCAGATTGGCGTCAGCCACCCTGAGCGGTACGGCTTGCGAACCGGTGGCGATGAGCAATTTGTCGTAGGGCAGGCGAGCGGCAGGCTCGAGCTCTACGACACGCTCGGCAGGCAAAATGCGCCGGGCAATAGCACGGTAAAAGCGTATGTTCAGGCGCTCGAAGTCGCTTTTTCGGTAAGGATACAGCAGCGACTCTTCCACCTCGCCGGTCAAGTAATATGCCAGGCCAGGGCGCGAGTAATAGCCATGAGGGTCATCGCTCACCACACAAATTTCCCCGCTCTTATCCACGCTGCGTATGGCCTCGATGGCCGAGATGGCCGCCACCCCCGAACCAAGGATGAGATAACGCATTATCTTTTGCCCTCTGCGAAGAGATCGGTGCGCTCGAAGATGAGAACACCGCGAGGACAGCGCGCCACACACTCGCCGCAGGTGAGGCAGCGGCTGTTGACCACCGCTTCACCTAACCAGGCATGACGACGAACGTCAATGCCAATTGGGCAGTTGAAATAACAGATTCCACACTGCACACAGCGGCTGGAATCGGGGGTCACTTGCCCAGCAGACATCGCCTGCTGACGGGCGCGTTCGTGGTGAAACAAGCGTTCAAACATTTTGTTGACCTGAATTCGGGATTAGCCTTCGAACCGTCCCGCGAAGTACCCGCAGGGTGAAGGCTCGATTTTGCCCATACAATTGCTCTAAAAAGCCTTCGGGACGGTTATC
>DAOUCM010000208.1:0-4210 GCA_034431895.1 Anaerolineales bacterium | reverse complement strand
AGGCGAGGGCGGTCCTCTTCGTAGGCAGGCGAGAGGAAGGGCGCCGGGGTTTGCACCAGCCAGCCGTTCTTTTTTTCGAGCATCTTGCCGGCCCACTTACCTAGCACCGCCCTGGCGCTTTGCCAGTAGAACTGCTCTGGCGGAAAAAGTTCCAAGCCTCTCATCGTATCGAGAGCCTCGCCTGCCCGTCTCAAAGCCAGGCCAAAGAGCGCGTCTTTCAGCGCGGCGGTCACATGCCAGGGATAGCCCCCCAGCGCCTCGTCGCCGCCATGCCCGTCGAGCGTGACCACTACGCCATGTTCGCGCTGAGCTTTATGCACCACCCAGGGGCCAAGATGAATGTCGGAAATCTCCTCATATTGGAACAGGACGCGCTCGAAATTTTCGAGATACATCTCCGGCCTGATCTCGCAATAGACCGGTTCGACGCCCGTCTTTGCAATGACCTGCTCTGCGTAAGGCCGCTCGTCAATGGCCGCGCCCGGATAGGTAGCAACGAAAGCCCGCTGCCAATCGTTGGCCAGACGCTCGCCGGCCTCTCCCCTATCACGGATATAGCGCATCCCGCAGACGATGGAACTGGAGTCCAGCCCGCCGCTCAGGGCGGTGCCGATAGGCACGTCGCTGCGCATACGGATACGGCAGGCGTCCAAAAACAACTCGCGATAACGACGCACCTGCTCGTCATACGCAGCAGGCGCAGGGTCGAGGTGATCGAGCGTGTTCCACCAGCGACGAATGGACAGATCGCCGTCTTGCTCGAGGGTCAGGCAATACCCGCCCAACAGGCGCTTCAGTCCGCGCAACAAGGTTCGCTCCGTGCCTTCGATCAATTGGTGATCGGTCAACGCGGCGGCCACCATCTCAGGATCGAACTCGCCCGGGAACCAATCCAGCGCCAGAAAGGCCTTCATCTCGGAAGCAAAGGCAAAACGCTGACCGTCATAGAAATACAGCAGCGGCTTGATGCCGAAGCGGTCGCGCGAGAGAAAAAGCCGTCTCTCCCGCCGGTCCCAGATGGCGAAGGCCCACATGCCGTTGAAGCGGGACTGGCAGTCCACGCCCCACTTGTCGTAGGCCGCCAGGATGACCTCGGTGTCGGATTCGGTCGCAAACGTATAGCCATAACCGCGCAACTCGTCGCGCAATTCGAGGAAGTTATAGATTTCGCCGTTGAACGTGATCCAGTATCGTCCATCTGCATACGACATCGGCTGGCGCCCGGCCTCGGAAATATCAATGATCGCCAGGCGGCGATGACCGAATCCCAGATTGGCATCGGAGTCGATGTAGAAGCCGTTTCCATCCGGACCACGATGCGAGAGGCGGTCGGTGAAATGCTCCAACAGGGCGTGGGAGACAGGCTGATCGTTCAGATTCCAAAAGCCGGTGATACCGCACATGAATAATCAACTCTCGCTGATGGCCTTCAAACGCTCCGCAAAGGCTCGGAAATTTACGTCGGCATGATAACTTTCTTGCCAGACTTTGCGGCTACCCTGCCGTTTGGAGAGCGCCAGGCTATGATCATCCAAAAAAGCCAGCAAAGTATTGCCAATTTGGTCCGCCGACGGGTCTGCATCAATGAGCAAACCGTTCTTCTCCGAGACGATCTCAGCATTTCCTCCCACTGCCGTAGCAATCACCGGTATTCCACAACTTATTGCCTCCATCACTGCCACAGGAGTTCCCTCAGTAGCACTGACATTTACAAAAACATCCACCGGATTCTCTTCATAGAACCGCATCAGGTCTTCTTTTGTGGAATAACCTGATAAGAACCCCTTTGCATTGGGCGGAAAAATCTCATTAGCACGGTTCTGTAACTCCAGTCGCCTGTCACCATTCCCAAAGTGCCGCCATTCGAAGCGCTGCTCTGGTCTGCCTCTGGCGGCGTTGGCAATTCCTTCCAGCAGTAGTTCCACTCTTTTCACCGGTTCCAACATCGAGCAAGATACAATCCGGTAAATGCCATCGGTCGATACCCGTGTTTGAAAGCCAGGATCTTGAACACCCAAAAGGGCCAGTTCATAAATGGATGAAAATTCTGGATAGCGGCTATTGAGGTAGTGGAAGCCAGCCTGGGAGTCTGGAAAGAGGCGATCTAGCAATGACAATGTCGCCCGCCGGCGCGGCCAATAGGGCGGGTGGTAATAGTATTCTTCATATAAGTCGTATCCATGTACGCGAGAAACTAGTTTCAAGGATGGGTAAGTTTGCTTTGCCAACCCCAGCCCATACGCCGCCTGGTCGAACCAATACGTATAACAAAGGCAATTGGCAGGATCGACCTGATTATAAAGAATCCATTTTTCTATCCAATTGCGGGTCAAGAAAGCGCCTACCAGGAAAGCAAGCAAACGCCGTAGGGCTGCAGGATATAGCAACAGCCAGGGCAGGGATACAATTTCCTGGTAAAGTGAAGAGGAAAAAATAACCCTCGACAACATTGAAAAGAGGGGAGATCCAGCAAACAAAGTCGCGTAACTTGTTTCCACCTCCACGCCATCTGGAAGCGAAAGCAAATTTCCCCCGCACTTACGGGGAACAAGAACGACTCGTTGAAATTTCTTCCGTAAGTAACGGACTTCTAAGTCGATGAAAGTCTGTTCTGCGCCGATATCATAAGGATAAGAAGCCGTAAAGAGCAACAAAGTCAAGATACCCTCCTCAGCAAATTTACCCTCTCGGTAAAAAGAGATTGCGACGCGCAGCAAATTCATCCATAGCCTTGTTGTAATCATCGTGCCGTCCAATATCCAGCCAATATCCCTCGAACCGAAATACATTCACGGCATGACCATGTTTTTTCAATTTCAGCATCAGTTCTGGCAAATCCAGATGCTGGTTGGGAGGAATAAACTCCAAAACCTGCGGCTCGAAAATGTAGACGCCCGTACTGACTAAATATTTGTAAGTAGGCTTCTCGATATAGTCTTTGACCCAATTGTCTTCATCAACCTCAATAACGCCCAGGTCAATTTTTACTTCACGCTGGTAGGTCGCCAGGGTGGCGATTGCCCCACGTTCGCGATGGTAACGAAACATGGCCCCATAATCTATGGTGGTCAGCAAATCGCCATTCATCACCAGGAAGGTCTCTCGCAAATTGGGAACGAGCGCGATGGGCCCAGCCGTTCCTAAAGGCTGTTCTTCGCGCGAATAGCCAATACGAATGCCAAATTTGCTCCCATCACCACAATAGGCTGCCAATAACTCGGCCAAATACCCCACCGCCAGGGTGACATCTTTAAAACCATAATGCGCCAATTGACGCAACACGACCTCCAGAATGGGCATATCGCCAATCGGCATCAAGGGTTTGGGCAACACTGTCGTATAAGGCGCCAAGCGTGTACCTTTTCCGCCGGCAAGAATGACTGCTTTCATGGTTACACCGTATATTGGTCAGGACGATAGAAATCGAGATGCTCAGAAATCCAGGTAATGGTCTGGCGCAAGCCGTCTTCCAAGGATACCGTTGGCCGCCAGCCCAGCAACTGACTGGCCTTATCATAAGCCGCTTGCAGTTTGAAGACCTCGCTTTTTTCAGGCCGCATGCGCTGGTCTTCTGTCACAATGTGAGGCGATTTTCCTAGAATCGAAAAAATCTTCTCGCACAATGCACCGACCGTGATGGTTGCATTATTCCCCAGGTTGATTTCCTGCCCCAAAACATCTTCTGCCAACGCACCCCGGATGAAACCATCCACCGTATCGAGTACAAAGGTAAAATCCCGCGCTGGGGTCAGGCTGCCCAGGCGCACTTCGTCCCGCGTCAATGCTTGTACAATGATTGTAGGGATGACCGCCCTGGCGGATTGACGCGGCCCGTAAGTGTTGAAGGGGCGGATGGTCACCAGCGGAACATCGAAAGAACGGTAGAAACTTTCTGCGAGCCTGTCCGCGCCAATCTTGCTGGCAGAATAGGGTGATTGTCCCTGCAAAGGATGGCGCTCATCGATGGGCGTATATTGCGCCGTGCCATACACTTCGCTGGTCGAAGTATGCACCACGCGCCGCGTCCCCAAGTCGCGCGCGGCCATCAACACGTTCAGCGTTCCCATCACATTGGTCTCGATCACTTCGCGCGGATGCAGATAAGAGTAAGGGATAGCAATCAGCGCCCCCAAGTGAAAGACCGAGTCCACATCCTTCATCGCTGCCCGCACCGCCTCGGCATCCCGCAAGTCCCCGGCCACCACTTCAA
>DAOUCM010000207.1:0-13865 GCA_034431895.1 Anaerolineales bacterium | reverse complement strand
CACCCACCCAGACCGATACGTCGGCCCCCGTTCGTTTTTCTGCTTGGGTTCAGTCAATCGAGGAGGCCGCTCTCATTATGCCACGTTTTTGGTGGACGGGAGGATTGTGTCTCGACACCACCCAAAGCAAATCTGGCTGCCTGTTTGTTCCGTCATCACCCGATTTTCCCTGCCTTTATACTTCCCCTGAAAATCGGTTCGTCACCGCTGGCCGCTTAAAAAGACTCTTGACACAAAAAAACAGCCGTGATACCCTTGCAGGCAACGTGCCCGGCTCGCCTGAGGAGAAAGCGATACCAGGTGACTGGGTCAATTTTTTTATCTCAGCAGGAGAAAGATAGTATGTCCGAAGATCGTTACACTGGAACCGTCAAGTGGTTCAACGCCACCAAGGGCTACGGCTTTATCGGCCGGGAAGATGGCGAAGATGTCTTCGTCCACTTCAGCGCTCTGCAAATGGAAGGCTACAAGAAGCTCGAAGCCGAGCAGAAGGTGGAATTCTCTATCGAAAACGGTCCGAAAGGTTTGCAGGCCGCCAACGTGGTGGTGATCTCGTAAGACTTGAAGCCCTTCGGCCGAACGTTTTGCGAAATCGAACAGGGTTGTCGTGAGACAACCCTGTTTTTCGTATCTTCGCACAGACCGCCCAAAACGCCCCACTTTCTCAATTGATCGAGATGATATTGTAGGCGCTTATTTTTATTGCTTACTCTTGCTTCTTCAAAGCCGGGAAGAGAAGCACCTCGCGAATGGAATGATGGTCGGTCAGAAGCATGGTCAGACGGTCTACGCCCATGCCAAAGCCGCCGTTGGGAGGCATCCCATAGCGCATAGCGCGCAGATAGTCTTCGTCGAGGGGATGGCGTTCTTCGTCTTCGCTATCGTAATCGCGACCCATTTCCAAGAAACGTTGTTCCTGGTCGAGCGGATCGTTCAATTCCGTGAAGGCATTGCACAACTCGAAACCGGCCACATATCCCTCGAAACGTTCGACCGTCAACGGGTCACCGGGTTTGGACTTTGCAAGCGGGGAAATATCACGCGGGTAATCGTACAAGAAGGTGGGCTGGATAAGGGTCGGCTCGAGGAATTCGCTCAGCAGGAAATCAATCAGTTTGCCGCGCGTGGCGTTGGGATCGGGGGTCACATGGGGATGTTGTGTCACAATGGCCTTGAAGAGCGTCTCGCGGGTGGGGTATTCAGCGATGTCTATACCGCTGGTTTCGAGAAGGCCCTGGCGCATTTCCAGCCGCCGCCAGGGAGGGGTGAAATCAATTGGATGGCCCTGATAGGTAATCTGATAACTGCCGGTGACGGCTTTGGCAACGTAAGAGACCATCTGTTCGGTCAATTCCATCACTTGCAGGTAGTCGGCATAGGCCCAATAGAATTCCAATTGCGTAAATTCAGGGTTGTGCTTGAACGAAATGCCCTCATTGCGAAAATCGCGACCGATCTCATATACTTTTTCCAGGTTGCCTACCAGCAGGCGCTTGAGATACAACTCGAAGGAAATGCGCAGATACATGTCCTGGTCGAGTTCATTGTGATGGGTCACGAAGGGACGCGCCGCAGCGCCGCCATAGAGGGGCTGAAGGATGGGCGTTTCGACCTCCAAGAAGCCGCGCTCGTCCAGGAAAGTTCGCAAGGCTTTGATGATAGCGGCGCGCTTGCGGAAGGTCTCGCGCACATCGGGATTGACCGCCAGGTCGGCATACCGCTGACGGGCGCGCAGTTCAGGGTCTTCGAGCGCAGCATGGCGGAGGAGGGTGCCATCGGGGAGCGTCTCATCCTTGTCGGCGGGCAGGGGCGTCACAGATTTGGCAAGCAGGCTGAAGTCGTGGACAAGAAGCGTAGGTTCGCCGGTGCGGGTGCGTATCATCGTGCCGCTTGCCTGCACGAAATCGCCCAAGTCGAACATGGCATTGAAAAAATCCACCCGCTCTTGCCCCAGTTCGTTGATACGCAATAACAGTTGAATTTTGCCGTCGCCATCTTCGATGTGAGCAAAGGTCAACTTGCCCATCGGACGAGCAGCGCGCAGGCGTCCAGCCAGCGTGGCCTGAACTTGGGGCGTCTGGTCGCTAGGGGTGTCCCTTTCAGCAGCCTCGAAAGCCTGGATGACTTGCACACTGGTATGCGTGCGCCGGGCGCGGGTAGGGTAAGGCTCGATGCCTTGAGCGCGTAAGGCTTCGATTTTTTGCAGGCGGACTTTTTCGAGCGAGGTGTAATTTGTCATGGCAGTTTCTTCCCTGGGGCAGCCGAATAAAAACGCCCCGCGCCTGCTGACAAAGGACGCGGGGCGAGGAATGCCTGCCCCTGTCAACTAATCTTGAGGATGCGGACTTTGAAGGCGCCGTCTGGCACTTCGACTTGCACTTCTTCACCGACACGACGCCCTAAGATGGCTTTGCCAATGGGCGATTCATTCGAGATTTTTCCATCGCGCGGGTTGGCCTCGGCAGCGCCCACAATGGTGTAGGTTTCCGCTTCATAGCCTTCTTCTTGAATCGTAACGGTAGAACCCACCTGGACGGTATCGGCCTTTTTCTTCTTATCGTCCTCGATGACGCGCGCTGTGGCCAACAGCATTTCCAGTTCCTGGATGCGGCCTTCGACAAAGGCTTGCTCGTTTTTGGCAGCCTCGTATTCGGCGTTTTCAATCAACTCGCCACCTTCCATGGCCTCATGCAGGCGGTCGGCTACCTCCTGTCGCTTGACATTGCGCAGATAATCGAGTTCTTCCTGGAGTTTTTGGAAACCTTCCTTGGTCAGGAAATTGGTCGGCATGTGATTTGTCCTACGAACAGAATTTGCATCTCTTCCAGAGATGCAATATAAAAAAGCCGGTTTCTTGTCCCGAAAACGCGCTTAATATAACATGAATTGAAAACAGAAGCAAGCCCAAGAATTACCTTGACGCCAGCCGCTCTACATGATAAACTTGCGATTAAGTTTTTCCTTAATCACATAAAAAACGGCTGCGAATGTGGTCTCAAATTCTCTCCCTACACACTTTCGAGCAAATCAAATCGCTGGCCGACCCACGCCGCTTGCAAATTCTACGCCTGCTCATGGCCAAGCCGGCCACCCTGTCACAACTAGCCCACGCCCTGCATCAATCTCCGGCCTGGGTGCGTCATCACATCCTTGCGCTGGAGGCCGCCGACCTGGTCGAACTGTCCGAAATTCGCAAGACCGGTACGGTCATCGAAAAATTCTACCGCGCCAAAGCCGGCGGCTTTTTACTGCAAGAACTGATATTGCCCAAAAGTGAAAAACCGCTGCTCCTGTTTTCTGGCAGCCACGACCTGGCGCTCGAAGTTGCATGCGCACGCCTTGAACGACACGCCTGCCTTTTGGCGCTGCCGGTTGGCTCGTTGGACGGGCTGGTCAACTTACGCCAGGGATTGTGTCAATTCAGCGGCGCCCACCTGTGCGATGAAAACGGCGATTACAACATCGCCTACATCCGCCGTCTCTTCCCCGACCGCGACATGGAAGTAGTCACCCTGGCCCATCGCGTGCAGGGACTCATGGTCGCACCGGGCAACCCGAAGGGAGTCCGAAACGCATCCGACCTAGCCCAGGCCGGCCTCCGTTTCATCAACCGCAATCCCGGCTCCGGCACCCGTCTATGGCTAGACGCCGAACTCAAACGGCTCGGCATCCCAGCGGAGCAAGTGAACGGCTATTTCCATATCGCTTCCACCCACACCGAAACGGCCCGCAGCGTGGCCGCGGGAAAAGCCGACGCCGCTCTAGGCCTGCAAGCCGCTGCAAGACAACACGGCCTCGATTTCATCCCCCTCTTCATCGAACGCTACGATTTAGTGTTCCCTCGCGAATTGACCGGGCAATTGAGTCCCTTGCTCGATTACATCCAATCGGCTAATTTTCGGCGTGAAGCCGCAACCTTGAACGGCTACGAATGCACCCATAGCGGGGAACAAGTGATGCTTGTCTGAACGCTCAAGAACACATAGGAGGAACATGAAGCGCGCAACTAAATTGACCATCTCGACAAGGCTAATTCTGCTTCTGACGTTATCGGCCTGCGCCTCATTCCCCCCGCTAACTGCTCCCGTTATATCTACCTCGCAGGCGTCTGGAGCCGTATCCTCTCCCCCTGCCCCATCCCCCGATATAATTCTTGCTACCACCACCTCCACACAAGACTCCGGCCTGCTCGACGTGCTGATTCCGCTGTTCGAAACGCAGACCGGCTACAAAGTCAAGGTAGTAGCAGTTGGCAGTGGTGCAGCCCTCAAGATGGCCGAGGAAGGCAACGCCGATGTACTGCTCGTCCACGCGCCTGCGGCTGAAAAAGCCTTGATGGATGCCGGTTTGGGCAAAGACCGCTTGCTGGTGATGCACAACGACTTCATTCTCGTTGGCCCAGCCGCTGACCCGGCGGGTATCCAGGGACTGGCTGTGGTGGACGCTTTCCAGGCGATTGCCGCTACCCATTCTCCCTTTGTCAGCCGCGGCGACGATTCCGGCACCCACAAAGCCGAACTGGCCCTGTGGAAAAAAGCCGACCTGGACCCGACGACCTTCTCCCCCGATTTCTACATCTCAACCGGTCAAGGCATGGGCGCCTCGCTGACCATTGCCAGCGAAAAAGGCGCCTATATCTTCACCGACCGCGCCACCTATCTGTCGAACAAGGAAAACCTCGATCTTGAGATCCTGGTCGAAGGCGACGCGGCGCTGTTGAACGTGTATCACGTCATCACGGTCAACCCGCAAAAATGGCCGAAAGCCAATTACGATGGCGCCATGTCCTTTGCCAGGTTCATCACCGACCCGGCCACACAGAAGATCATCGGCGAATTTGGCGTGGACAAATTCGGCCAGCCGTTGTTCTTCCCCGATGCAGATAAAACCGATGCTGATCTCGGATTGGAATAGCGTAGGACAGGTCTGAGACCTGTCCCACGAAATTGGAATAGCGTAGAACAGGTCTGAGACCTGTCCCACGAAATTGGAATGGTGTAGGACAGGTCTGAGACCTGTCCCACGAAGACAACTTATGATCTTTGACGCCGAAGTTTTTCAAATCACCCTGTTGTCGCTGCAAATCTCGGCCCTGGCAACCGGCTTGAGTCTGCTCATTGGCCTGCCGTTTGGGACCTTGCTGGCGCTGGGGAAGTTCCCCGGGCGCTCGTTCTTGTTGAGCATAGTCAACACCGCCATGGGGCTGCCGCCTGTGGTAGTCGGTCTGTTTGTGGCAATGACGTTGTGGCGATCAGGTCCGCTGGGAAATTTAGACCTGATATATACGCCGTCTGCCATTGTCATAGCGCAAGTGGTGATTGCATTCCCGGTGGTCACTGGCCTGACAGCCGCAGCGCTCCAATCCTTGGATCGGCGCTTACAACTGCAACTCTACGGATTGGGCGCCTCACGCTTGCAAATGGTGTGGGCGTTGTGGCGCGAGGCGCGCCTGCCGCTGCTGGCAGCGTTGATGGCCGGCTTTGGCTCGGTCATCTCGGAAGTAGGAGCGTCCATGATGGTGGGCGGCAACATCCGCTACCAGACGCGCGTGCTGACGACTGCCATCGTGTTGGAAACCAGCAAAGGTCACTTCGATATTGCCATCGCACTCGGCCTCCTGCTGTTGACCATTACCTTCCTGATCAACTGGGCGCTAACCTGGATTCAACAACGAGGCGCCCGACAATGAACAATCTGGTGGTGATCAACGAACTATTGGTAAAACAAGGCAAGAAGGTGGCCTTGCAACTGAATCATCTGTCGATCCGGCAAGGCGAGACGCTGGCGGTCATTGGCCCAAACGGGGCTGGCAAAAGCACCCTGCTGCTAACGCTGGCGCGCCTGCTCGAACCCGAACAAGGCGAGATTCTCTTCGATGGTCGGTCAGCCACAGCCGAGTCCGATACGGCCTATCGCCGACGTATTGCACTGGTCATGCAAAATCCGTTGCTGTTCGACATGTCTGTATTCGACAATGTGGCCTGCGGACTGCGCTTCCGCAAAGTGACCGGGGATGAGATGCGGCGGCGGGTGACGCTTTGGCTGGAGCGCTTGGGGATAGAACACCTATCGAAGCGGCGAGCAAGTCAACTCTCCGGCGGCGAAGCGCAGCGCGTCAGCCTGGCACGGGCGCTCGTTTTGGAACCGCAATTGCTGCTCCTGGATGAACCGTTTGCGGCGCTCGATCCGCCTACCCGCAGCCGGCTGTTGGATGACCTAAAGCAATTGCTCCCTCTGGCACGGGCCACTACCGTTTTTGTCACCCACGATATAGCCGAGGCCAGCCAGACTGCCGAGCGGATAGCAGTCATCATCGGACATCGCTTACGACAAACGGGAAAGCCGGAGGAGGTTTTCGCCTCGCCAGCCGATGAGGAGGTGGCGCGTTTCTTGAAACCGGCTGGCGATATGTCTTTCTACCAATCGCTTGTATCCTCTCGATAAATCGAGGCGCAGGATAAATCGCCGCTTCCCTTTTCTTTTCGAGAGGATACAGCCGCTCGATACCGGCGCTGAGTTTTCAGGGTAAAATCATCTCCAGCAGCCATGCTTACGGGATACTTTGATGAACTGTTCGCTTGTCATTCGCGCGTATAACGAAGAAAAACATCTTGGACGCTTGCTAGAGGGGGTGCGGCGGCAAAGCGTCAAGGATGTGGAAATTATTCTGGTGGATTCTGGCTCGACCGATAAGACCGTATCCATTGCCGAATCGTTTGGGGCGCGGATCGTGCGCATCGAGCCTGTCGAGTTCACTTTTGGACGCTCACTCAACCTCGGACTGCGCGCAGCCACGCAAGAACTGGCCGTCATTGCCAGCGCGCATGTCTACCCCGTCTACCCCGATTGGTTGGAATGCCTCTTGCGCCCTTTCGACGACAAATCCGTTGCGCTGACCTATGGTAAGCAGCGCGGGCCAGACACGGCCTATTTCTCGGAACAGCAAATCTTTCATCAATGGTATCCCGATACCAGCCAGCCGCGCCAGGCTTACCCGTTTTGCAACAACGCCAACGCCGCCATCCGCCGCAGCGTGTGGCTGAGCCATCCCTACGACGAGACGTTGACCGGCCTGGAAGACCTGGCATGGGCCAAACGAGTTTTGGAAAAAGGGTACGCCCTTTCCTATGTGGCCGAGGCTGAAATCGTGCATGTCCACCAGGAAAAGCCAAGCGGGGTATTCAACCGCTATCGCCGTGAAGCCATGGCCTTCAAACGCATCTACCCGGAAGCGCATTTCAACGTATACGATTTTGCCCGCCTGACAACGATGAACATCCTGAGCGACCTGTGGCACGCGGCGCGCGAGAAAAAACTGCGAGAAAGTTGGGGGTCTATTTTCTGGTTTCGATTCATGCAATTCTACGGGACGCTCACAGGCTACCGCGAGTCGGGCCTGCTCACCCCTCAACTGCGCGAGACGTTCTACTACGCACGCGCCCGCAAGCCAGCCAGCAGCGCCCGCCGGGACGTGGAGCCGATCCAGTATTCGTAAAGAAAACTTCCCGAAGGTGGCCTCCTTCGGGAAGTTGATTCAACTGCCCGCTTCTTTGTCCGGGATGTGGACCGGCTGTTCCCGCCCCAGTTCCAGCGAACGCTGGTAGGCCGCCCACACAGCGCGCGAGAGGGCCGTACGAAAGCCCGCCTTTTCCAGGTAATACAGCGCCTCGGCGGACGTGCCGCCCGGCGAAGTGACCTGGTTGCGCAGGGTAGCAGGATGCCGCCCGGCATGACGGTAAAAGTCTATCGAGCCGCGAATGGTCTGCAAAACGAGTTGCTCGGCGATGCGGCGCGGGAAACCCATGTGGACGCCTGCGTCTATCAGCGCTTCGGTGAACAGGAAGACGTAGGCCGGGCCGGTGCCAGAGAGCGCCGTGGCCATATCCAGGTAGCCCTCGTCTTCGACGAAGACCTCCTCGCCCAAAGCGCCCAGGATCTGGCGCGCCATGTCACGCTGCGCCGCCGAGACACCGTTGGAAGCCGTCCAAACGGTAATGCCCTGCCCAATCTGCCCCGGCGTGTTGGGCATGGAACGCACGATGGCGTCGTGTTTCAGCGCCGCGCCGATTTTTTGAATGGGCGCGCCCGCTACAATGGACAGCACCAGCGCTTCCTTGCGGATGGATTTGAGTCCTTTCAGGACGGCGCTCAGGCGCTGCGGTTTGACCGACAGGACGACTACGTCCGCTTGCGCGGCAGCGGCGGCGTTGTCGGTAGTGGTCTGAAGCCCGTATTTGGCTCGCAACTCCTCGCCGCGTTCGAGGCGCGGGCCAGAGACCAGCAAATGCTCGGGCTGTGCCAGTCCCTGGCGCAGCAAGCCCGCAATCATGGCTTCTGCCATGACGCCGGGGCCGATAAAAGCAATGGTTTTATCTAGCATTTTCACTCCTAAACTAACCTGAATTCGGGATAAGCCTTTGAACCGTCCTGAAGGCTCGATTTTGCCCACACAATTGCTCTAAAAAGCCTTCGGGACGGTTATCTCGAACTGGCGTTAAACTACCCTACACTGTAAAACAAATCTAAAAATCTGTCCTACTGGAAATACCCCAACGCCAGCCGCAGGCGCTCCTCCACCTCAGCGGGCGCGTCCTTGGGCAGCGACTGGATGGCCGCCTGCGCCTCCACCACGCTATAGCCCAGGGCAGTCAACGCCGCCAGCACCTCCGAGTCCGTATCAGACAGAGCCGCCGCGGCCTTGAGCGCATCGGCCGGCTGCAAGCGGTCGTGCAGGTACAGGACGATTTTTTGCGCCGTCTTCTTGCCTACGCCCGGCACCCGCCCCAGCAGTTCCGGCTCTTCGCTGAAGACCGCGCGCTGCACGGCCTCTATGGTCAGGGTGGACAACACCGAAAGCGCCACCTTGGGCCCCACCCCATCCACCCCCAGCAACAGGGCGAACAGGTCGCGGTCAGGCTGGGATTCGAAGCCATACAGCGACAACTCGGTTTCACGCACCACTAGATACGTGTACAGGAAAACGATATCGCCCGCCTTCAACCGCCCACGCAAGGGAGCCGGGACGAACACGCGCAAGCCCACGCCGCCGATTTCTACAATCAGGGCATGGTCTTCGATTTGGCTGACTTCTCCGCGCAAGGTCGCGATCATGGCAAACTACCACCCCTCTGCCAGCCGCACGGCGTGTTTCTCCGGCAAATGCGCCTGACGGATGCGCTCTTGCACCTCGGCGATGTTGTATTCCACGCGGCGCGCCTCCCACGTGCAGGCTTCGGGGTCGAAAATCGCATATGCGGCGCGCGGGTCACGGTCGCGCGGTTGACCCACCGAGCCGGGGTTCAAGATTGCGCGCCCATTCAACGGCATTGCCTGGCCTACTGTTGGCGCTTCCATCTTGACCCGATTGCGCACCTCATCGAGTTGGAAGATGCACTGGATGTGCGAATGCCCTACGAAACACCAGTGGGTATCGAAATAATCGAAATTCAAGCGCGCCGAGAGCGTGTTGATGATGTACTCCCATACCGGATCGCGCGGGCTGCCATGCGCCATGGTCACATCGCCGCGCACTTTGGGGTTCTCTGGCAGCGAACGCAGGAAATCAAGGTTATCGGCCGAGAGCACGCGCTCCTGCCATGCCAGCGAGCGGCGCGCATCGCCGTTGAACGCCTCGAAGGGCATATTGCCAATCGCGGCCACATCATGGTTGCCCAACAAACAAGTCAACATGGGCAGTTCACGGATGCGCTCGACGCAGATGTTCGGGTCGGGGCCGTAGCCCACCAAGTCGCCCAGACACCAGACCTCATCGGTTGGCCCGGCGTCTTCCAGCACAGCCTCCAGGGCGGTATAGTTTGCGTGGATGTCCGACATGACCAAGATACGCATGAATTACTCCAAAAGGGCCGCAATGCGCGCCATGATAATTTCGGCTACTTCCGATTTGCTCATCAACGGCAGCGGCTCTTGCCGGCCGTCGGCGTACAACAGGGTGACGCGGTTAGTGTCCACCGCGAATCCGGCATCGGCGGCGGAAATATCGTTGGCGGCGATCAAATCCAAACGCTTGGATTGTAACTTAATCGCCGCGTTTTCGAGCAGATCGCGGGACTCGGCGGCAAACCCAACCACCGCCTTCAACCGCTTCCATCCGGACCTGCGGCCTGCTACCGTTTCCAAGATGTCGGGCGCGGCCTCGAGTTCGATGTGCGGAATCCCGTCCCGTTTCTTCATCTTCGTTGCGGCGACAATCTTCGGGCGGAAGTCGGCCACCGCAGCCGCCATGACCAGCGCGTCGGCGGCAGCCGCTTCTGCCAACACAGCCTCCAGCATCTCCTGCGCCGTGTGGACCGGGACCACGCGCGCGCCCACCGGAGGCGGCAAATGAACTGTGGTGATGAGCGTCGTCTCGGCGCCGGCGTCCAGGGCGGCCTGGGCCAGCGCGTAACCCTGCTTGCCCGACGAACGATTGGTCAGCACGCGCACCGGATCGAGCGGTTCCTGAGTCCCCCCGGCGGTGACCAAAACCCTTTTAGCGGCCAACCGGCCCCCCCGTCCGAGAACGAGGCGGATGTGGCCGAGCAGGTCGGCGGTTTCGAGCATCCGTCCGCGTCCGCTGTGTCCCGAGGCCAGATGTCCCTCGGCCGGCCCGGCGATGGTCGCGCCGCGTTTTGCCAGCGCGGCCAGGTTGTCCTGCGTGGCAGGGTGAGCAAACATGTGGCTTTCCATGGCCGGCGCAACCAGCAGCGGACAGGCGGCTGCCAAAGCGGTGAGGGTGAGCAGATTGTCGGCCATGCCGTGCGCCAGTTTGGCAAGAGTGTTGGCCGAGCAGGGCGCGATGACCAACAGGTCGGCCTCGCGCGCCAGCCCAACGTGAAGGACGTGCGCTTCGCTGCCCCACAAGTCGGAATCGGTGTAGGCGCGGCGGCCGGTCACCGACTGAAACGTGAGCGGGGTGACGAATTTCTCGGCAGCCGGAGTGAGAATCACATCCACGAGCGCGCCGGCCTGAGTGAGTTTGGAGGCCAGGTCAGCGGCCTTGTAAGCGGCAATAGAACCGCTGACGCCTAAAATCAGGTGTTTGCCGTTGATGATGGACATGCGCTGATTATACTGCTGGAAGCCGGTACAACGGACATCAGCCACAACGCTACCAGCGGCGCAACCAAACGCCCGTATGACCAGGGGAAGAAATCGAAGGTAGGCAACAGGAACTCGAAGAAGTAAGCCAGGCCAAACCAAGCCCATTCGGACGGCGAGTCCATTTTTTTCAACAGCAGGAGGAACGGCAAAGCAACGAAGACGCCGTGATGCTCCCAGACAATGGGCGAGGCCAGCGTCATCAGGACGAACAGGGCCGGCATAGCGTTGTACAAGGGCGCCTGCGGCCCGGCGTAAAAGGTCTTGCGCTGCACGTTGCGCCGCACGACCCACAACACCGCCGCCAGCAATGCTATCTTGCAAGCGTAGATTGCAGCGCGAACGACAGCGGGCGCGAGGTTCAGGAACTCGCCCAACGCCGTGAACAATCCGTCGAAAGAGGTCTCCCGAAAACTCAAGCCATGCCCGGCCGCCAACCCAAGCGCGTTGTGGAAGAAATCCATGTAAGGAGAAAAACCGAACCCCGCCACCGGCAACAGTCCCACCGCGAGCATCCAAAAGGCCGCCCAGCCCAGCCAGCGCAGATCCCATGCCAGTAAAAAGGCCAGCGCCAGCACCGCCGGCGAGGCCTTGAGATGCACGGCCAGCGACAGCATCAACGCAGAAAGCGCCGGCCAACGGCGGAACAGAAGCAGGCTGAGAAAGACCGCATTCAAGACATGCAAGTTGACCTGCAAATAAACCATCGTCCGAAGAAGCGGCGCATTGGCCAGCATGAAGACGGTCGTCGCCGAGGCGGCCAGCGAAGGCGAAAAGCCGTAGTGTTCCAGCAACCTGACCAGCAAAAAGTAAAAGGCAAAGAGAGCCAATAAATTGAAGAGCCACACGAACAGGAAAAGGCCGTCCTCACCCAGAGGCGTCAGCCAGGCCAGCAGGGCAGCCCACAGCGGCGGGTAAAAATACTGCGGCGGCAGCGGTTTACCGGCCGCCAGGTCGAAGGCGGCGCGCGTGTAATACTCGATGTCGCCATACTCAGGGCGTTCGCGCAGGACGTTAAGATAAACCAGAGCCACCAGAAAAAAGCCCCCCCACAACAAGACGTTCTGCTCGTGGATACGCCCCGAGGAAAGAAGAAAGAGGAACAAGCCGCCCAACAGCCAGGCAACAGCCACTGCCGCCAATGTGACCGGCAGACTGCTGATGGGGCCGCGCTGAATAGCCACCTCGAACCCTTCACCCGCGCGCCAGAGCCACAGCCCGCCCAGGCTGACCAACAGGAGCAGCGTCAGAGCCGCCCAGGCCAGCAAGGCATATTGCGCTGCCTTTACATATGCACGAACCATGCCGCCACGTAACCTTCGTCGCCTTGCGCGTCGCGCACCTTCAGCCACTTGCCATAAGTGCCTACAGCCTCCACCGCGCCTTCCAACACGGTCAATGCTGCACCGGCCGGCAACACTTTGAGCGCAGCCGCATCCAAGGCAGGCGCGCTCCTCAGCCACAGCCCGGCCGCCTCCAGGTTGGAGACGTAGACGGTCAGCCCCTCTGCCGCCGTCACTTCGAACGATACAGGCGCGCCGCGGCTGGCGCTCACGAACTCAGCCGCTACATAACCGCGCTGTCCTTTTGCGTTCGACACGCGCAGCCATTTGCCCGCCACGCCGATCTTTGGCCTGGCTGTGTGCGGCTTCTCCAACACGGTCAAGGCTGCGCCTGCCTTTTCGACCGCCACCAGCGCCCCTCCTTTGCTGGCCGTTTTGCGGATGCGCAGACCCGATGCGCCGACCGTTTGGGACACATAGACCGTCAATCTCTCCGGCTTGGATTCGGAAACGGACGCCGCTCCAGACTCCCCCGTCCTTGCTTCCGTTATAGCAGGCGGGGGCGTCGCCTGGGCTTTTCCTTCCACCACCGGGCCTTGTTCCACATACCAGGCGGCTACGTAGCCTTCGCGTCCCTGCCGGTCGCGCACGCGAATCCACTGGTCGTAGACGCCGATCTTCGGCAGCGCCACCTCCAAAGGCTCGACGATGCGCAGGTCTGCTCCGGGCGGCAGGATGGCCAGGGTAGCGGAGGCAATGGTCGGCTGAGTCCGGAGGCGTAGACCGGCCTCCACCGTGACAGGGATGTGGACATACGTCCCGGCTTCGGTTAGCGTCTCATCTTCAACCGTTCCGCCTGCTATGCCGCCCTGCTTGCACTCGTAGAAAACCACTGCCGTGATGCTCTTCTTGAGCGGTTTGTCATGACCGTAACGAGGCATGAGCAAAACTTCCTGGCCGCTTTCGGTGGGATACGGCCAGGGATCGAGCATCAGGTAGTCGTCGCCTTTACGGGCATACAGCACCACCCAATGCGTTTGCAGGCCGGGTTTGGGCGAACTGTCCACCTCCACCAATACCGGCTGACCGGCGGCCAGCGAGGCGTTGATCTGGGACAGCGGGGCATCGGTATCGCGGCATAGCACCAGCGTCTTATAAACAATCTGCGGATAGAGGCTGGTGACCGCACCCCAAATGATAGAGGCCTCCACAAAGCCGCCTTTGGCCTTGAGTTTGGCGTTGAGCGATTTGGGCGTTTCGGGGTAGCCGTGTCCGCTGACCAACATGGCAACGCTGGTGAGCGCGCAGCCCACATGACCGATGGTCTCGTCGCTGGCGCCAATCTTGACGGCCTTCCACTGCGGGTCTTGCTGAGAGTAGTTGAGAGGGGTAAAAGGCATAATTCACCTGCATTTCGTATCTTCTCGAAAAGCCCCTCACCCCCAACCCCTCTCCCGATGGGAGAGGGGAGGCGCTTTTCGT
>DAOUCM010000206.1:0-3097 GCA_034431895.1 Anaerolineales bacterium | reverse complement strand
TCCAGCCAGCGTCAAGGCAAGGAAAGGAAAGATGACTCGCTTGTGCATAACGCCTCGAAATTCCACCGCCCCAACGGGCGGACATCCAATTCCCCACTATTATACGCGATGAAAAGAGTCAGGGGAGGCCGCCGATAGGAGGCACTGCGCAGGAAAGAATCCGCAAGAGGCCGGTGATGCTTGCGAAAAGGATGTTTTTTCGAGACATATTGGCTTCCTCCGTAAAAAAGTTTCCTCCTGGGACTGCCAGGAGGAAACCGTTACGACTTTGTACAATGTACAATCATGCGACGGCGTTTTGTGTCAACAATTGGGCAAAATTGGTGCCTTTCAGCCGTGCCACCAGTTCGTTTTGCGCCTCACACCACACCGGCCTGAGCGGGCAATTTTCGTCGAACGTGCAGGCAGCACTATCGCCCACGCATTCATTGAGCATAATGGGGCCATCAATGGCCTCTATGACTTCCAAAAGTGTAATATCTTTCGGGTCGCGCGCCAAGGTGACGCCGCCGCGTGCACCGCGCGAGGTGTGCAATAGCCCCGCAATCGAAAGTTGCGAAATGATTTTTGCCAGAAAGGAGGGGGGTATGCCTTGCTCCTGGGCGATCGTGCTGGTAGCGGCGCGTTGATTTCCTTCTATGCGCGCCAGATACAACACGGCACGAACAGCATAATCGGCTTGGCGGGTGATTTGCATAACAGCCTCTCTTACAATGCAGGTAATTTTTATCAGTTATAGTAATTTTATTGTGAGATTTACAACAAAGCAAGTGATGGAGGTCACAGAGGAAATATGACCTTTTACTCCGATTTCAAGGCAGGAAAAGGAGCCCTGCCTACGGGTTCAGGTCATACAGGTAGACGTTTCCACCCGTCCCATCGAAACTGTCCAGCATCACGCCAAATCGGTTGACGTATTCCAGGTAAAAAGCCTGCTGGTCGCTCTCACAGCCGGGGCAGTCCACAATTTCGGCAAACAGGAACCATACCCTGTCCTTTCCCCACAGCGCTTTCACATCGTCCTGAAATCCCTGAAGCGCAAGTTTTTTGCGGGGGGTGTCAAAACCGATGACCACCTCTCCCCTGTCCAGGCCATAGAAGGGAGCGTAATAACGGAACACGGGGTCGGCGGCATGGAAAACGTAGAGGGTATCGCCTTCCAATCTATGTGTGGCAATGTATTCCAGGGCGGGCTTGATGTCAGTCTCGCCAGGATGGACAGCCATGTTGAACGTATAAGGCGCAACCAGCCAAAGCACCGTCAACGCCAGCGCGGTGCAGGCAGTCAACGCCAGGAAACGATTTATCTTAGCAAACAGCCAGTAAATGCCTTGTAAGCCAGCCGCCATCAAGAAGAATGCAAAAGGGTTGAGGAACAGCATGAAACGATACTGAAGCGGATAGCGCTGCAAGGCTGAGGCGATCAGAGCCATCACGAACGGCGAGATGACCATCAGCGCCATACTACGGTTCTTGAAAAGCAGGAACACTGCGCCAATTCCAGCCAGGGTGAGAAAAATAGCAGACATAACCCAGTCGGTGCGGTGCAAGCAGATGAACAAAAAGGAGTGATAAGTCTTCAAGAACCAGCCCAGATTGCTCCAGGGCGGCATGGGCATATACGTCCGACGCCAATAGTCAACCAGGTATCCGTCCGCGATGATGTGCCGCAGGGAGACGAGATACTCCAAGCCGAAGGAGGCCAGCCAGGCCAGCCCCATCCCTGCCAGCCAGGACAACGGCGCGCGTCCCTTGCGGGTCAGCGCCTCGAGCAGCAAAGTCAACCCGATGCCCGCTAGAATGAACACGGACGGATGCGAAATCCAGATGAGGATCGTCCCCACCGCGCCCAGCCAGAAAAAGTCCTGTCCATGCGCTTCTTCCCTGAGGCACCGGCCTGCCAGGTAGACCAACGCCACCGCCGCCATCACGTCGCTGGAATACTGTTTGAGTTCAGATGAATAGTAGATCAACCAGGTACTGCCGGAGAACATCGCCAGTGCAAGCAGTCCCGCCCATCCAAAGTGCTCCCGCGCGATGCGGTAGACCAAGACGGTCGCCAGCAGGCCAGCCAATAATGGGAAGATGCGCATGACGTAATCGTGGTTGCCCAACATCACCACGAAGAATTTTTCGATGAACAGGAAGCCGATAGGCGCAGCCTGATGGTAGTCCAGCAATTGGGTCAATTCCGCAAAGGAGCGATTTGCCAGATTATAGGCCAGGCTGGCCTCGTCGGCCCACAATGAGCGGTTGGCGGCATATTGCCGCAGGCGCAGGATCATGCCCAGGAGCGCAAGCAGCCACCAGGCCAGGTCGAAAGCGGACCAGTTTTTTATTTGATTCCAGAGGCGGGTCATGCATTTCTTCATAATAAAAAGGTTACTTTGTCTTACGAACCTCCCTGCCAGCAATCAGAAGATGGAAGAGGCTATAGGGTAGGTCGTTATTGCGCCTCCCCTATCCAGTGCGCCCAATCTGCTCCAGCGGCATGGGCGGCGCTGGCCAATCTCTTATCGGCGGTCCACAACTCTGCATTCAATTGCTCGGCCAGGGCAAGATAAACAGCATCGTAAATTCTCGAATGTTGGATACTCTCTGCCCAATCGAGGGCGCGCTGGCAAAGCAAAACATCCAATGGCACCCTGTTGACATCGAGTAGGAAGATATCCTTCACAGCGTCGCGCGCCCTGGCAGGAGAAATCAACTTGCCATAGACATGCTGGCGCAGGACCGAAACGACCTCGGTCACCCACCATTCAGGAGCATAGAGGTCGCTGCCTTCTTGCGCCCAGCGGAGGAAACATGCTTCGACCGTTTCCAACCCTTGAAGGGGAAGGATCATCGCTGCGGCGAGATTGGCATCAATGACGATGTTTTTGGAAATTCTCGATAGCGGCGAGTAACTCACTGTCCCGCTCCTCTCGCATTCGGTGGATGAGTTCGACTGTGTCGCCCTCTATAGGCTTGCCGCCATGTTCACGCAAGATGGCGTGGCGGTGTTGCCTGATCGTCTCCAACGCTTGCAGGCGCCGTTCGCGTAGAGACTCCTGCGTTTGCGCCGTCACATACTCCGCCACCGCCTCGCGGACGACAT
>DAOUCM010000205.1:0-3665 GCA_034431895.1 Anaerolineales bacterium | reverse complement strand
AGAGTCAGCGCGGCAAAGAAGGCCAGCAGGCTGGCGATACCGAACAAAACGAGCAAAAGCAGGTTGAAGATATTGTCCATTTTTTTCTCCTTCTCCAATTTCATCGTAAAGACGTTCTTCTCGAAGCAGTCTCTTGAGATTGCAAGCGGATTGCTTCGAGCGGCAAAAAGCACCGCTCTTTCGATGACATTCGGTCATGGCTGGAGGCTGTGCTACGGGTTATTGCGAAACGAGTCCCAGATGTGCAGGGCCGGTTTGGGACGGCCGTCGAATTCGCGCAAGCCCACCGAGGCAAAGAAGCCCAGCGTATGGATGTTTTCGGCGCTCAATCCCTGTTGGCGCATGATTTTGGCATAAGAGTCCATGTCGAAATCGTTGAGCAGTAAATAGACCCAAAAGGCCAGCCGTTCCCCGCCGATTTGGGAATGCAGGGCATTCAGGTAATCTACCTGGCTTTGCTGGTCGCCGGGCAGCGGCGGGTTGGGGCGGGAGGTGAATCCGCCCTCGGCTACGGCCAGCGGCTTGGAGGTGCGCGCAAGAAGCGGAGTGTAGTAGTTGGCTGGAATGTCGGCGCCCGAAGGAAACGCCACAAAGGGATAGGACGAAATCGCCCACACGTCCAGGTTTGGCTCGAAGATTTCCACCTGCTCCCAGTTGGTCTCGTAGGGTTTGCGTCCCTCGGCGGCGCTGGCGAACAGGTTGTTCAGGTCTTCCCATTGGAAAGTGACGAAGACCTGCGTTTCGGGCGCTTCGGCTTTGACCAGCGCGTAGACGCTATGGTACAGGCTGATGTAGTTGGCGGCATCTTCGGGGTGGGCGTCCATATAGGTGTTGATCTCAGAAGCCAGCCCCAAGTAGCGGGGGTGGAATTGCCGCACAATCCAGAGGGTGTAGTTGGTAAAGGCCGTGCGTACTTGCGGGTTGGCAAAACTGGCTTCCCAACCGAACGGCAGCCCCATGAACTCGCGGCGGTTCAGTCCATTCAGCGGGTCTACCACGTAAATGGCCTCCAGACCATTTTGTACGGCCAGCGTCATCTGGTTGCGGATGTCAGTGCGCTTTTGCGACTCGCCGTCTATGCCGTGAGAAAAATCGTTCCAGGGGATCGGGTGTTGAAAAAGCACGAAATCGGCATGTTGCCCCAAGTCTTCGAAGTGTCGAAGGATGCTTTCCAGTGAGGCTTTCGGCGGGGAGGGGAAGAAGCCATAGGCGGTGCGACCGGAGTCGAACACCGTGTTTTTGGGCGTTGGAAAGGGCGTGGCTGGAACTTGTTCTCCGCAGGCCAACGCGGCCATGACCAACAAAAGCAAGAGGATGGAAACACGCTTCATTTCTGGATCCTTCGACAGGCTCCCCCTTCGGGGACTTCGCAGGATGACGCCTCCCGCCTGTGGCGCAACAAAGCGGCATTTCCCATCACCCACAGCAGGGCGGTGAGCGTCAACAACAAAGTGAGGTGGGAGGAGGAAAGCAGGAAGAAGAAAGACGGTGTTTGGAAGTCCAAGGTTGGGAGTTGGGGAACCGGTATCTGGGGCATGGGGAATTGTTCCGGGAGGATGTCGAGCGGCAGCGCGGGCAAGCGCAGGACCGGCAGGGGAATGGATGGAAGCGGGACGGCCGGGAGTTCGAGGATAGCGGCCAGTTGCATTCCCAGCCAGAGGGCGAAACCTGTCACCAGCCCCCACTGCGCGGCCAGCGAGCGCGACCAGGCCAGCGCAGGGCGGGATTCGATTTTGCTTTGCTTGGGATGCAACTTCGCCAAGAGGACCGGCGTCAGGTCGCGGCGCAGGGGCAGGTCGGGTAAAGTTCCCAGGGCGGTAAACAGGGCTTGCAGTTCGTCGGCGCGGCGGCGGCAGTCGGCGCAGGCGGCCAGGTGCGCCTCGGCGACCCGCCGGGCGGGTTCCTCCAGCAGACCATCCAGATAGGAATGAATTTGTTCTTCGGTCAAGTGCATTTCTCTTCTCACTGTTTACTGCTCACTGAACACTGCCCTACCCCTCGACATCCTTCAACCATGCTGTCAGCAACTTGCGGGCGCGGAACAGGTCGGATTTCACGTCGCTCAACGGGCGGTTCAGGGCGCGGACGATCTCTTCATAGCGCAGTCCCTGGAAGTGCCGCAACTCGATCACGGCGCGGTAGCGCGGCGGCAAGGACAGGATGGCGCGGCGGATGCGCTCGTCGCGCAGGCGGTTGACGGTTTGTGCTTCGGGGCCGGGCTGCGGATCTTTTAGCGGAAGCAGGTCATCGTCCAGAGAAGAAGCGGGTGGGTTCGCTTGCAGGCGGTTGAGGCAGACGTTCACGGTAATCTGCTTCAGCCAGGGCGCCAGCGGCCGGTCAGCGTCGAATTGGTCGAAGAATTGCCAGGCGCGCAAGAAGGCGTCTTGCGCGGCATCCTCGGCGTCTCGCACGTTGCCCAACAGGCGGTAAGCCACGTTGAACACAGCCCGCTGGTGGGCGCGGACGATTTCGGCAAAGGCTTCCTGGTCGCCCGCCGCGGCGCGTAGGGCGAGTCCGCGTTCGTGTGGAGACGACATGTCTATATACTATTACAAGGGGAAGGGGAAAAAAGTTGCAAAAAAAGACGCGGACGTGCCGCGTCTTTTGGGAGAAGTTATCCTGCCTGGGCGAGCAGGTTGAGGAAAACAAAGAACAGGCAGGCACCGCTGAGACCG
Source organism: Anaerolineales bacterium (assembly GCA_034431895.1). Classification (GTDB taxonomy): domain Bacteria; phylum Chloroflexota; class Anaerolineae; order Anaerolineales; family Villigracilaceae; genus JAABUE01. The sequence goes on along the minus strand of DAOUCM010000205.1, from coordinate 990 downwards.
AGAATCAGGCCCGCGATGGCAACGCCTTTGGGCCGGTTGCTCCCAAACAGGCCCGCCAGTCCCAGCACAAACCCCAGGAAGCCCAGAAAGGCGCTGCTGCCGCCGCATACGAAGAGCGGCGTGCCTGCCAGCCGAATCCAATTTTGGCTTGCGCCTGTCAGTGCGCACAAGCCGATGCCAAACACCAGCGCGATAGAGGCGATGCCGAGCGCCAGGCTGGCATTTCCAAGCGTGTTCGGTTGTTGTGGGGGAGGGGAGGTAGACATAAGGCAACTCCGTGGAAGGTCAGGTTTCTTGCCGGGCTTTCTTCACCGTCCTGCGCGGCGAGGCGTTGCGCGTGACCAGCATGGCAAGCGCGGTCATGGCAAGCCCCACTCCCAACAGGATCAAGCCCTGTGTTGTGAGCGGTTTCAACAGTTCCTTGAGGAGGAGGGCCGTCAATTGGTCGCTGTTTTCCAACAGAAATGAGGGCAGGTAGGCGGGCATACGGCGCATCAGGATTTGCGAGAGGAGACGCCCGGCCAGGGGCGCGCCCAGCAGACCCATCAAGGCCGCCAAAGCGCCGGTCATCGAAAATGGGATGCCCCACCAGGTCAGCCAATCGCGCAGGCTGCGGACGATCAGGAGGGTCAGGGCAAACAGGAAGCCCAGCGGCAGAAGCGGGCTGAGACGCATAGCGAGGCGGATGGTTTGCAGGCGTTGGCGGACGTTTCGAAGGCGCTCGCTGCTCGCTCCGTCCAATACAGTCATTTGGTCAGGGAGCGCTGCAGCGGTCCATTGCAGTTGTTCCTGGATGATGGGCGTAAGGCCGGGGTACAACTCTTCTGGCAGGTTGCACAGGGCGATTGGTTGATTGTTGAGTACGCTCATGGTCATTTGCGCCAGTTGCGCCAGTGTACAATCGGGCTGCGCGCGGAATACGGCAATGACCGCCTGTACGCCTACCTCGCTTGCCAGGCTTTGTTTGAGCGGCGTCAGCGGCACTTGCAC
>DAOUCM010000204.1:0-4267 GCA_034431895.1 Anaerolineales bacterium | reverse complement strand
CGTTGTGTTCTCTGTGTCTCTGTGGTGAAAATTCTTGTCCCCTGGCCTCATGCCAGTGCAGGCAAAAAGCAAGCATTTCGTTTTTTAGTTGCTCTGTTGCAAACACTCTCAAAGTATGTCACTGCGAGCGAAGTGCATGTCCCGAGCGTAGCGTGGGGAAAGCAGTCTCCCAGCCGGCAAGGGGATTGCTTACCCTTCGGGTACGCTTCGCGGTTGCTGCTTTCAGCGGCTCGCAATGACATCCTCGCAACAGAGCATTTTCCCCTGCAGAATGTCGCGATGGGCGTATCCATGAGCGGTATCGTATCTCACGACAGGAATCCACTCGCCATTTTTCCCATCCGTTCATCCGCTTGACATCCGTTGTCCACCCAGGAAAGACCTGTGACTTTGCGTTGGAATAATAGCGACCTGGCGTTGTCAGTTTCCTAAATCGAAGGTAAATTCCCAAGGGCCGCTCACCGTAAAGAACTCGTCGCTAAACACGATTTGCTCGGCCTCTTCCTGACTCATCGTCTCTGGCTTGGAGACGATTTGCATACTCTCGGCGCCGTTCACCGTTTGACATTCCAGGGTAATGGCAATGCCGCGCTCGAGGAGCGCCTGCTGAATTTTGGGCATGTAAATCGTGCAATATTCCCCTTCGCGTGGATAGGCGGCCAGCGATTGGATGCTGACTGTGACAGCGTCCAGGTTGGCATCTGGCGGGACGTAGAATTCCAGTAAATCACAGCGCAAACCGGGTTGCCCGTCTGCGCCTGGTTCTTGCAGGCTGATGAGGGTAGTGCCATATTCTTGCACGGTCTGATCGGCATAGTTCAGGCTGGCTTTCCAAATGGTCCAATCGGAGGCGTCGGGCAGGGTGAAACACACCTCGGCATAGACTTGTTTGCCTTCCTGCCAGGCGCGCGTGACGTTGACTTGAATGCCTCCCACCGCCTGCGGAGGCGAAATTTCGGCCGCCTCGGCAGTAGGATAGGAGGCGGCAATGAAGGGGGTGGCCGAAGGCTGCATGACGATGAGCGGTGCTTCCGGAGAGGCTACAGGGACAGCCGTCTGAGATGTAACGGTCAAAGGGCCGCAGGCCAATGCAGCCAGCAGAATGCCCGCCACAGCCAGGAAAGGATTTTTTTTCATGTTCTGCTCCTGAAAATATCTTGCAAGGCTTCTGGAAGGGTGGGGAAGCGGAAAGCGTAGCCTTGTTCGAGCAGGCGGCGGGGATGGGCAAAACGTCCCTCTAGCACCAGGCTGCTCATCTCACCCAGGACCAGCCGCATCAAGAAGGCCGGCGCAGGCAGCCAGTAGGGACGGCGCAGGGTTTGCGCCAGGGTGCGCATGAATTCGGCGTTGGAGGTGGGCTGGGGGGCAATGAGATTGTAGGCGCCGCTGGCTTCGCGGTTTTCCATCAGGAAGCGAATCGCGCCAATCTGGTCTGCAATGTGAATCCAGGGCAGGGCTTGCTTTCCGCTGCCTAGCGGGCCGCCTGCATACAAGCGCACCGGCAGGGCCATCAGTTGCATCAGGCTGGCATCCGCAGCCAGCACAACCGCCGTGCGGCAGATGACGCGCCGCACACCGTGTTCTTCGACGCTGCGAGTGGCGTCTTCCCAGGCGACGGTCAGTTGTGCCAGGTAATCGTCTGCGGCGGGCGTCGTTTCATCGGCCGTTTCGCCGTGCAGGCCATAATGGTTGATGCCAGAAATTTGCACGAACACGCCGGGGCGGCGATCGGCGCCGGCGATAGCGGAAGCAAGCGCCCGTCCGGGGATGACGCGCGAGTCCAGGAAGCGCCGTTTGTTGGCCTTTGTCCACGGCCAATGATTCAGACTGAAGCCGCTCAAGTTGACTACGGCGTCCATTTCCCCTACCAGGCGGCTCCAATCGCCCACGGAGCGTCCATCCCAGGGGACGATGTGGAGGCCCCCAGGCGTTTGTTGGGGACGGCGCGACAAGATCCAAACTTGGTGATGATCTGTCAGCAAGGATTGGGTAAGGTGGCGGCCCAAAAAGCCGCTGCCGCCAGCAAGCAGTACTTTCATCGCAGAGTCTCCTAAATTCGAGTGTGCTATAATGAGCGCTATTGTGGAGTCGCTATGCAAGAGCCGGTGTTGGTTTTGAACGCCAATTTCGAGCCAATCAACGTGTGTTCCACGCGGCGGGCCATTGGCCTCATCCTTTCAGGGAAGGCCGATATGGTCGTCAATGGCCGCGGCTCTATTCGCACGGTTCGCCAGGTTTTACCGCGCCCTTCGGTCATCCGTCTGGAGCAGATGGTGCATCGCCCGCGACCGCGCGTCAAGTTGACGCGCCGCGAAGTCTTTCGGCGCGATAATTATACCTGCCAGTATTGCGGACGCCGCGACCTGCCCTTGACGGTTGACCATGTGTTGCCCAAGCACTTGGGCGGGGAACATACCTGGACGAATGTGGTAACGGCTTGCCCGGCTTGCAATCACCGCAAAGGGGGGCGCAAATTGGAAGAAGTGCACATGACGTTGTTGCGCGCGCCCGAAGAACCGCCTGCCAGCGCCGCTTATTTGTATGGGCGGCATTTGTCCGAGAACCTCGAATGGGCGACTTATATTTCGGGGTGGTAGTTGGCCGGCTAGACAGACACCCGTCTCAAGCCTTTTTCAGCACGGCAGCCGCCGCATAGCCTACTACCCCGGCGTAATCGCCGGTGACATCGCCCGAGGTAGCATGGCGTAATATCTGCACCGTATCTGCGCCCAGTTCACGCGCTGCCCACAGCACCGCCGCCATGGCAGCATGACCGCAAGCAAAGCCTTTGCCGCTGCGCTCGGCTTGGAAAATGCCTTCGGGAGAAAAGGCCTCCACCTGTTCCAGCATGGCTCGATCGAGGCGCAGGGCTACCTTCTGGTCGTAGAAGTGGGAAAGGTCCGTGCTGGCGACCAGCATGGCGTTCTTGCCGCGCAGTACCCCGGCCAACGCCTTCCCTAACGCTTGCGAGATGTCCTGCTGCTGGGAGCGCACCATCACCGGCAGTAAGCGGAAATCCCCGCTCAGCGCGCGTTGCAAGAACGGCAGTTCGATTTCCAGCGAATGCTCTGGGTCGTTCGACACGGCGCTCAGGCCAAAGCCTACACTGGCCTGCAACGCTCGATTCAATTCCTCCACCGCTTCTCTATCCACTGGCACAAGGCCCAATGGCGTGGCATAGGCGGCGTGAGCGGTGGTGAGCAACGGCTCCCGGTAAGGGTGATGCATGGGCGCAATCACGGCAACCAGGTCGAAGGAACGGCCGCGCAGGGTAGCAAAGGCATAGCCCGCTACAGCGCCAGAATAGCGATGACCGGCATGAGGCGCAATGACCGCCACCAATTCGCCGGGCAAATCTGGCAGGCGGGCTTCGTCCATGTAAGTGTCCACGTTGCGGGCCAGGGACTGGGGGTCGCCCTCGTACCACGTCCCGGCAATAGGCGAGGGGCGCGCACTAGAAAGAACTTGCATAGACATTTCTAAAGCCTCCATCTCTATTATACGACAGGGAACTTGAATTTGCCGCGATTGGCAATTGACGAGGTTTTCGAGCCATGCTATCATGCAAGCATTATTCTTTCATTGTACTTCGTAGGAGTTATTCTATGAGCATTGAATTTGTTTTCCGCATTGTCGGAATGATTGTCTTTGCCGTCATGGGCGGATATGGAGGAGACATCTTGGGGCGCGTCAATCCTTCCCAGCGATTCTTCTACATCGTACTGCTTGGATTGGTGGGGGCGCTGGCCGGCCTCATCTTGACTCCCTACCTTACCACGCGCCCGGCGCGCGCCATGCGCGCTCGGCTGGGACGCCTGGCCGCAGAGACCTTGTTTGCCGGCTTGATTGGGCTGGTAGTCGGTTTGTTGATTGCGGCGCTGCTGGCCTTTCCGCTTTCGCTCCTGCCTGACCCCTTTGGCAGTATCCTGCCCTTTGTAGGGGTGGTCATCTTTGGCTATCTGTCAGTGTCATTGTTCATCATGCGGCAAGGCGACATCATGAGCCTGCTCAGCGCCCTGGGCGGGCGCAACGAGGGCGGCGGCTCTTCTGCCTGGACGAACCTGAACCGCACCATCTTGCTCGATACCAGCGTCATCATTGATGGGCGCGTGGCCGACATTGTCAAAACGGGCTTCCTGCCCGGCACATTGTTGATTCCCCGCTTCGTGCTGAACGAATTGCAATACATTGCTGACTCGCCCGACGGCCTGCGCCGCCAGCGTGGCCGGCGCGGCATGGAAGTGCTGGCTGAACTGCAAAAACAACC
>DAOUCM010000203.1:0-2665 GCA_034431895.1 Anaerolineales bacterium | reverse complement strand
GCTGGAAAGTTTATCATGCCGTGTTTGCGCGCAGCGGATTTACACCCGCTGCCATGGACGAAATCCAACAGGCGCGCGGCTGGCCGGTCACCCTGGCGGAGATGGACGCGCTGCTAGGGCATTTGCAATCTTCGGGAGGCATTCAGGGAAAAAACGGATGACTCTTTTCTCCAAAAAGTCTATACTATGATTGCCCCAGTAGAGGGGGAGCAAGGGGGAGACGGGGTGAATCAGTGTTCAGTCATCAGTCATCAGTCATCAGTCATCAGTCGTCAGTTGTTGTGATGTTCGAGGAGGATGCTTATGGGAGAAGACGAAAAGAAGTTGCTGGTTTTTCAGGCCGCGCTGGCGGGGTTGCTGCACGATGTGAAAGGTGATGTCGCCGCGAAATTGCGTCCGCCTTTGGATCCAAAGAAGTTGGAGCCAATTGTCGAACTGGCGGGCGGCCTGGCTGCCGGAGGCCATACAACCAGCCCGCCTTCTCACCTGCTCTCCATATTCTCGCGGCTCAATGGAAAAGACCGGCAGGCGTATTTGCCGATTGCATCGCTCGATCCCCATAAGCGGGAGAGTATCTTCCCAAGTCCGTCGAAAGAAGATGTTGGCAAGGATACGGTCTGGGAATCTTTCGAGAAGGATTGCAATTCGGTCGGCTTGCCCAATACGCAAGACCCTGCTATCTATCTGGAGACCTTGCTGGAACTTCTTCAGCGCCACACCTGGTGCTTGCCATCCGGGGCGGGGGAGGATGTCTCGTTTTTCAACTATGCGCGAATCCGGGCGGCCATTTCTGCCTGTCTTGCCGCCGACGGCTTTACGGGCAACGTCCCGGACACTCTGGATGGAAACGAGACGCCGGTAGCCCTGCTGGTTTGGGGCGACCTCTCTGGCCTGCAAAAATTCATCTACTCGCTGGCCTCCGAAGGGGCAGCCAAGTGCCTGCGGGCGCGCTCGTTCTATGTTCAATTAATGGGCGAAGCGATTGCTTTTTGCATCCTGCATGAATTGAAGTTGCCAATCACCAATTCGATTTACGTAGGCGGCGGCGGTTTTCAACTTCTGGTGCCTCTGAGCGCAGCGGACCAATTGCCTGCCCTCCTGCGCGACCTGACCGAACGCTTGCTCACCGTCCATCGGGGCGAACTGGGTCTGACTGTAGAATGGGAAAAGGTCACGATGGCTGATTTTGCAGATTTCGGTAAGGTGTATGACCGGCTGGGAAAGCGGCTGAACCGCGCCAAGCGGCAGCCCTTTGGGCGTGCCTCGAGCAAGACGTTGTTTGAGCAAGTCAGCCAGCCGCTGACCCTGGGCGGCGATCCGTTACGCTATTGTGTGGTCAGCGGCGAGGATGGCGAAAATCTTGTACCGTTCGAGAAGAATTCGAACCGCTGGAAATCGAAATTCGTTGCCAGCCTGGAGGACTTGGGCGGACAATTGCCTCAAGCGGCTTATCTTGTTCTGAAGCGTATCGAGCCGATTGCAGCCAGCCGGGCGGTTGATTGGCATCAGGCGCTTTCTGTGTTTGGCATGGATGTCCACATTTTGGAAGATGGCGAAAAAGCAAAGTCCATTGCGCCGTTGACGGGAGAGTTCCTGCGCGTCTGGCGTTTGCAGCCCAAACCGCCGGAAAACGAAGCCGACTTGCTCTCACCGCTCGGCCCGCAGAAAGTGGTCAGTTACCGCCCCTTTGCTCAATTGACACCCACAGTGGTCGAGAATGGCAGGAAGCGTCCCAAAACCTTCGATGAATTTGCCAACCGACCGGTCGAGAAAGATTGCGGTTTCCATCGCTGGGGCGTCCTGCGCATGGATGTGGACAACCTCGGCAACTTGTTCAGCAAGGGATTCGGGACCCAAGTCAGCCTGGCGCGCATCGCCAGTCTCTCGTTTGCCCTGCGTTTGTTCTTCGAGGGATATTTACCAGAATTGGCAAGCGGAAAACCAAATGCCGACATAACCGCCCGCGACCTGAGAGAGCATCTCTACATCCAGTACGCTGGCGGCGACGACGTGTTCGTGGTCGGCGCGTGGGATGCCTTGCCGGAGTTTGCCCGCCGCATCCGTAAGGCATTTGGCGAGTACGCTGCCGGCAACGAAACCGTGACCATCTCCGGCGGGGTGGAGTTGTTTGCCGAGAAATACCCGCTCTACCTGGCGGCGCAGGAGGCGGGCGAGGCAGAACACAAAGCCAAGAGTTTGGAAAGCAAGGACGCCTTCTGCTTTCTGGGGGAGGCTTTTCACTGGAAAGAATTCGAAGCGGCCCAGGCGCTGGCCTATCAACTGGCTGGCTTCGTCCAAAAGCATCAATTGCCGCGTTCGCTGGTTCAAACGATGCTCATGTTCCATGCCCAACAAAAGGAGTCGATACGCAGAACGAAAATCAAGAAACCTGTCTATGGCCGCTGGACGTGGCTGGCGGCTTACCAGTTCAGCCGCGTGCTGAAGAGTTTGGATGCGCGTAAGCCGGCATTGCAGGATGCGCGCCAGACCGTAGAAACCCTGCGGGAGAAATTTACCGCCATGAACGCCGATTTGCGGCATGAGGCGCTCTCGGCCCGCTGGGCGCAGTTTCTTACAAGAGGAGGTTGATTATGCAAGCCCAAACTGTTGAGAGAAGAATTCTCGAAGGCGATGTAGTGCAGTTGGTTGATACGGCCAAACAAGT
>DAOUCM010000202.1:0-2011 GCA_034431895.1 Anaerolineales bacterium | reverse complement strand
TAGTTGTCATTGCGAGGAGCGTTCTTTGCGACGAAGCAATCTCCTGGCAGACCGGGAGACTGCTTCGCTATCGCTCGCAGTGACAAAAAACATAGCGTTTTTAGAACAAATGTTTAATGTGACATTGTCAAGGTATAGGAAAACCCGGCATCCCAATTGAATGAGATGATCCAAAGGATGAGAGGAAACCATGCTCAAAGAAAAGGTCTTCTGGCTCGACACCCTGGAAATGCCGTCTGGTCACGAGCAGACTCCCCTGCCCGAAAAAGTGGACGTGGCTATCATTGGCGGCGGCTATACCGGGCTGACCGCAGCCTGGACGCTGGCTAAGCGCGGCGCACAGGCGGCGGTGTTGGAGGCCGAAAGCATCGGCTGGGGCGCCAGTTCGCGCAACGGCGGCATGGTGCTGACCGGCCTCAAGATTCCCTTGCAAACGGCGATCAAACGCTACGGGCGCGAGATGGCGCGCCGCCTGTTCCAATGCTCGCTGGATACGATTGACTTAGTGGAACAAGTGGTGCGGGAAGAGAACATCCAATGCGGCTTTGCGCGCACCGGTCACTTGCTGGCAGCCAACAAACCGAAACATTATGACGCCCTGGCCGCCGAAGTGGACTTCATGGCAAAGGAATTCGACCACGCCGTGCGGTTGGTGCCGCGCCACGAGCAGCACAGTGAAATTGGCACCGATCTGTACTATGGCGCCCTGGTGGATGAAGCCAGCGCCGGCTTGAACCCGGCTCGCTACGTGGCCGGACTGGCAGGGGCAGCGGAAAGGGCCGGGGCCACGCTGCACGCCCGGGCGCGAGTCCACAGGCTGGAGCGGAGGGAGAGGCGGTTCTACGTCGAAACCGAACGCGGCGCGCTGACGGCTGAGCATGTCCTGGTGGCTACCAACGGCTATACGTCTAGCCTCACGCCGCAACTGCGGCGCAGAATCATCCCCCTGGGTTCTTATATCATAGCCACCGAGCCGTTGTCGGACGAACTGGCGCGCGAACTCAGCCCCCACAACCGCATGATCTTCGATTTCAAGCATTTCATCAATTATTTTCGCCTGTCGGATGACAACCGTATGATTTTTGGCGGGCGGGCGGCTTTTTTTCCCGAAACTGGACAGACCGTGCGCCAGAGCGCAGAGATTTTGCGTAAACAAATGGTGCAGGTGTACCCGCAGTTGCGTGATGCAAAGGTGGAGTATGCCTGGGGCGGGACGTTGGCTTTTCCCTTCGATTTGATGCCGCACGCCGGCGAGATGGACGGGATGTATTATGCGCTGGGCTATGCCGGGCATGGGGTCGCCATGGCCACCTGGCTGGGCAAGACGGTAGCCGAAGCCCTGCTGGAGGGCACCATCAAAGAACATTTGTTTGCTGGCTTTCCTTTCCCCGGCGCGCCATTGGGACTCTATCGGGATAAAGCCTGGTTCCTGCCGCTGGTGGGAGCATGGCACCGCTTCTTGGATGTAATCGAGTAGTTATTTACGGGATAACCGTCCCGAAGGCTTTTTAGAGCAATTGTATGGGCAAAATCGAGCCTTCGGGATGGTTCAAAGGCTGATCTCGAATTCAGGTTATTTTATCTGAAAGCACGCGCCACCGGGCTTTGCCAGGCTTGGGTTGTACTAATGAGGAAAGAAGTAACCTTTTCATCCGGTGGGGGATCCATCGCCCGCCTCAGCGCATGAAAGCCGGCTTCGAGCCGCATCCAGGCGCAAACAGCGTATCACCCGGCTCTGCCTGGTCGAACCGACCTAAGGTCGGTGGTACGACGGCGGATCACCCGGCTCTACCTGGTCGAACTGACCCAAGGTCGGTGGTACGACGGCGGATCACCCGGCTCTGCCTGGTCGAACTGACCCAAGGTCGGTGGTACGACGGCGGATCACCCGGCTCTGCCTGGTCGAACCGACCCAAGGTCGGTGGTACGACGGCGGATCACCAGGCTCTGCCTGGTCGAACTGACTAAAGGTCGGTGGTACGACGGCGGATCACCCGGCTCTGCCTGGTCG
>DAOUCM010000201.1:0-2862 GCA_034431895.1 Anaerolineales bacterium | reverse complement strand
CCTATATTTGTCTCATACTTTTGTGTTTTCAACCCCCAAAATAATTGAATTTCATATATGTTTTCCTGCTCGATATATGTGCTGAGTACAAGAGGAGAACTTTTTTGAAAGTGGGTTCGATTGACAAGAAGTTGAGGAAATAAAATGACCCCCATCCCCAGAAAGAATAAAACAACGCCAAGAAATGCCTCTTGTCTCCTCAATTTATTCCAAAATAAGGGAAGCAGAATCAACAGTACCACGCATGACGCCTGATAAATCGGCCGAATATTGACCGCTGCCCCAGCTGCAAAGCCAGCTAAGACTGCCCACAGCAGTTTTGTTTTATAAGCACCTATATTGACCAAGATACCCAAACTCAAAAGGAAAAACGACAAAGCAGGGAAATCTGTCAAGGGATATAAGAAATGCCCTCGCCAGAAGAAAAACATGAGTATGAAAAACAAAAGCCGCTTTATAAGCGGGGTATCCCAAGTAAATGCAGCCTCAAAAAACCAGGGGAGTAAATAGAATGCCAATCCAGCAAACAATAAAGCCGAATAGGTAAGAAAGAGCAACTGCGCATCTATCCCAATCAAATTGGCTTGCCATTGAATAACAAACAACAAAAATGGGAAAAAATATCCCCTTAAGGCAGAATTGTAATTCAAAAGCGAAAAATGGCCGTTATTGACAAAACTATTCCGCGCTTGCCAATAATTCATTGCATCGTGGACAAAGAGAGTATCCCTGTGAAGAAAACTATAAAACCAGAAAAAAGCAAAACCTGTCAAGAAAAAAAGCACCGTACCATTTCTGTTGACACCCTTCGAAAATAAATCAAAAAGCAAATTCACAACGCGCTTGCCATGATGTTGAAATTGACGGGTGAAAGATTGTTTTACCATGAATACTCACTTCGTTGTTTTCAATCGTGTCGATTCGTGGCTTGAGTACTCCCCCCAACAAAATAAAGGACGGTTCCCAAAACCAACATAATCAGCAAGAGCGGAAAACTGCTGGACAAGAATTCAGGCTTTACCTTGAATGGATATAAAACAGACCAAAATGCAGCAGAAAACAATACAATCAACAAAATGATACCTACCCTCTTCCACGGCTTACCTGTTATGGAGAAATCAGAAAACAGAATGGCAATCGAGGCGGGTAACAGAGATAATTTGTAGTCGTTGCTGACGGAAGGGATGACCAACGCCCCAATTGTACAGGCTAGCAATAGATAAGGATTGATTCCTTTTACTTTGCGCCGATAACTCTCCCAAACCATCAAGGCTATACAGCCCATCACAATGCCCATAAGCATCATTTCTACTGTTCGAGTATATTGACCCAAAGATGCGACCGTCTGTGGGCTGAACAATCCAAATCCATGTCCAGTAAGATTAACCGCAAAGGCTCTGATGGAATGATTGCCATTCCATTGAGATAAGTTGAACTGTTGAAACGAAAGCGCCCTTAAAAAGTCTTCAAAAGGAGCCAATCCCATCACAAACAGTAAAGAAAAATTAAACAAGGCCAGACCCAAAAATCTTTTTGCGTTGCTTCGCCAGGCCTGCCAATCATCAATGAACAGCAGGACGAAAATGGCTGGATATAATTTCAATTGGATGGAAATCGTGAACAACAAATAAGCAAATACCCGAAATCGCTTATGAAAGTGAAAAATATAGACGCCCAACAAACAAAAAGCAAAAGCAATCAAATTGGACTGCCCCCTTTCCAACTCAAATTGCAACCCATAAGAAAACAAGCCGGTGATGAAGACAAACAGCAATAATGAGATTGATTTTTTCGCAGACATCAAAAGCGGGATGAAGAAAGCAACCAGAAAATAGCAGACGAGCGTAATGACCGTAATCAAGCGAAAATTAGCCGGATAACCGACAAGAACCAGAGGAGAAAACAAAAAAAACGCCAAAGGCGGATACGCAATATATCCGGACGTATAAGGAGATGCCCTCAAACGAAGCCACGCTTCGATGTAATCTACAAACACTCTGAGATCAGCGCCTATCAAGCCAGTATGCGGTAAATATCTGTTCAAATAAGCCATTTGCAATTTTGCATTGAGAAAAACAGGGGAAATGAAAAACAAGAAATAGGCGGTCAAAAAAGAGACCAAGAACCAGACAACCACCGGCAAATCGAGAATGCGTTCTCCAAACGCATAGATTTGACTCCAAGCGGGCATCTTGTTTCCATCCTGCGCTGCTATCCTCAATCCCCAGCCAAGCAACACAAATAAGAGACCTATTTGCAGACCCAGCAATTGCGCCGCCTGTATTCCTCCTTTTCCCAATCCAATCACGTCTGCGAAAAAAGAGAGCAATGCAATCGAAATGCCCATTGCCAAAACAACATAAGAGATTTTCTTCATCGTTTCTAACTTCTACCTCCTCCAAGCGCTCAAAATTGCCACCAACACTTCACTCCTACCCATAGCGACTTTACAATTATATCTCAGCAAGTCGCCACTTGTCATTTGCCAATAAATAGCATTCACCTTTGATGTTGAGCGTGGTGGAGTAGTGCAACAAGCGGTCAAGTACAGCGGTAGCCCAAACGGCACCCTCAGAGGCTGGCCACAATCACTCGCACCTGTCCAGGCTGCTGTCGCCCCCGACTATCGCCGCCCAACAGCACATCCTTTGCTGTTCCCAGTACTTGCCGCGCCGGGCGCTTCGGAAAACCAAACTCTTTCTGCATGAGATATAGAAAGACTGCCTCTGGCGTTTTCTCAGCCAATCGTTCCGAAGTCTCTATTGTGATCGCCTGGACATTCTCTTTTCGGGTATTTTACCCTCCCAATGTGACAGGTGTCACATTTTTCAATCCCTCAGGCGGGATAAAGGCGATTCAAGC
>DAOUCM010000200.1:0-23135 GCA_034431895.1 Anaerolineales bacterium | reverse complement strand
TCGGGGCGTCTTCGGCTGGCAGGGTGGAGGCATCCTCGAAGCCCGGAATCTGGGAGAGGAGCAGGCGCCCGGTCGTTTCGGCGGGCATTTGGACGCGCGCCAGGTCGAGGGGAACGTCGGCGGGCAGGGGCGTGGCGGTGGGGCTGGGGGCGGGGGTGGGGGTGACGGTGGGCGGAAATATCCCCGCCTGACAGGCGCTGAGCAGAAAGACCAGAGCCGCTAGAGTCCATTTGCGGAACATGAAAGCCTCCTCTCTCTCGATGCGCGTATTGTACCCGAATCCGGAAGCCCGCAGCAGGATGTCATTGGGGAAGGTGCCGGTCGAGCGGCGCCGTGCAGTTGGAGGTGTGTCGAGACCGAGCCGTCTCAGCGGTCTTCCCTGTTCACCCGCGGTTGGATTGTGGGTGAAACGAGTGTCGAGGGGACAAGCAACTGCGGCGCGAACCCAGAAATCAGTGTACAATCATTGGAAGAGCCGTTCGAGAAACTTTTGGGACACGGGGGGCATGGGACAGGCGCACAACCTTTTGGTTCGATGGAGGCTTGTGCGCTCGTCCATGTTGCTTGTGTCCAGGACAAGGAGAACATCATGAATCTGCGTTGTATGTATTGTCAGACTCTGTTTGGAATCAGTCGTGACGCCATGCTGATTGGCCTGCAGACCATGCAAGCCGAGTCCCTGTCGTATTATGATTTTCATTGCCCCAAGTGCCGCCGCGCCAATCGCGTGGAGCGCGCCAAGTTGGAACGCGCCAACCCGAACTGGCAGGAGGCGGTCAAGGCTTTGGCGGCAGAGGCTTCCAGCGCGGAGAAAGAGACAGCCGCGATCGAGAAAGAGCCTCGGCCTGCCGCTCCAAAGAAGACCAAGACCGTGACGGGGAAGAAGCCCGCCGCAAAGGGCAAAACGAAATGACTATCCGCGCAGTGTTCTTCGACCTGGGCGGGGTCATCGTGCGTACCGAATACCAAACGCCACGTCAGCGCCTGGCGGAGCGGCTGGGCATGGAATACGATGAACTGGAAAAACTGGTCTTTGCCAGCGCGAGCAGCCAACAGGCTTCGATGGGGCAAATCAGCGCCGAGCAGCACTGGGAAACCATCACCAAACGGTTGGGACAGCCGCCAAGCGAGGCTCAAAGGATGCGCGAGGAATTCTTTGCCGGGGACATTGTAGACCGCGAATTGCTGGCCTTCATCCGCGCGCTGCGCCCGCGCATCTACACCGGCCTCATCTCCAATGCCTGGCCAGACCTGCGGGAATATATCGTCAAACAGAAGTTCGATGACGCTTTCGACCACCTCGTCATCTCGGCGGAGGTGGGGGTGATGAAGCCCGAAGCGCGCATCTATCGAATTGCGTTGGAGCAGGCCGGGGTGAGTCCGAGCGAGGCGGTCTTCGTGGACGATATGCTTGTCAACATCGAGGGCTGTCGAGCGGTGGGCATGCGCGGCGTTCATTTCCGCACTCCGCAACAAGCCCTGGCGGAGTTGCGGGAATTGTTGGATAGGGAGGAAATAACTAGACTATAAAGGTAGGAATTGCAGTCGCCAATCAGTGACTTCTGTCATTTGACAGTCGAAATTCGATGTGATAAAAAGAATTTGTGAAAACTTATACAATATGTTTGATTGGACTGCACGCTCGGCAAACGGTGGTTGTTGGGGGAGGCAGCGTGGCGGCTCGGAAAGTGGAGGGCCTGCTTACAGCGGATGCCAGAGTCAAGGTCATCAGTCCAAATTGTGTGCCTTCCATACAATCCCTGGCAGAGGCCGGCGCGATTACTTTCCTTCAGCGGCCTTATCAATATGGCGATTTGGAAGGCGCATTTTTGGCGATTGCCGCTACCGACGACTCACACGTCAATCAAGCCGTGTGGAGCGAGGCCAGCGAACGCGGCTGCCTGGTCAATGTAGTGGACGATCCCCAGCACAGCAGTTTCATTTTGCCGGCGGTGATACAGCGCGGCGAAATGAGCATTGCCATTTCGACCGGCGGCGGTAGCCCGGCGTTGGCGCGTCGGTTGAGAGAACGCATCGAGACGCTGATTGGGCCGGAATATGGCCTCTTGACCGAGTTGCTTGGAGCGTTGCGCCCGGAGATCATCGAGCGCTTCCCTGCGGGCGAGGCGCGTTTACAGGCGGCTTTGCGTGTGGTCGACTCGGATATTCTTGAAGTCATTCGAAATGACGGGAAGGATATGGCTTTAACCTATGCAAGAGAACTACTCTATCGGCAATGCTGACTCTTCTTCCATAGGCGTCGTTTACCTCATTGGCGCTGGTCCTGGCGACCCCGGGCTTTTGACTTTACGCGGTTTGGAGTATTTGCGCCGGGCGGATGTGGTGGTGCATGACCGGCTGGCCAACTCTCAGTTGTTGGAGTACGCTCCTCAGGCAGAGTGGATTGATGTGGGCAAGCAGTTCAATCATCACCCCATTCCCCAGTCTCGCATCAATGCGATTTTGGTCGAAAAGGCGCGTCAGGGTAACGTTGTGGCGCGCTTGAAGGGTGGCGACCCCTTTGTGTTTGGGCGGGGGGGGGAGGAGGCACAAGCCTTGATTGAAGCAGGTATCCCTTTCGAGGTGGTGCCTGGCGTGACCAGCGCAGTGGCGGTGCCGGCCTATGCGGGTATTCCGGTCACGCATCGCGGGATGGCATACAGTGTGGCTTTCATCACGGGGCATTGCGCCGGCTCCCCGTCTCTGGATTTGAATTGGCAGGCGCTGGCAGAGGGCATTGATACTTTGGTGTTCTTGATGGGCGTTCACAGTTTGCCCATCATCGTCAACTCGCTCCTGGAAGCGGGGCGCTCGCCGGATACCCCTGCGGCTGTGATCGAAAAGGGAACGCTCCCAGAGCAAAAGGTGGTTACAGGCACGTTGGCAGATATATTGGAAAAAGCGGTCAGTATTGAGCCTCCGGCGATCATTGTGGTCGGGAAGGTGGTCAGTCTGGGGGCTACGCTCGATTGGTTCAGGCCCGAGGCTGTTTTTTCGTTATCGGACCCGCTTGTATAAGGAGTGGAGGACATGGCGCGCGCCTTGGTGACCGGTGGAACAGGATTTGTTGGCTCGAATGTGGCCTTACGCTTGGTGGAACGCCACTGGCAAGTTCGCATTCTGGCGCGGCCGGGGGCTTCGAGAGAGTTGCTGGAAGGCGGGCCGTTCGAGTTCGTGAACGGCGATGTGCTTTTGCCGGAAACCCTGCCGCCTGCCATGCAAGGGATAGATGTGGTTTTCCATACGGCCGGGGTGGTGGATTATTGGAATCAAGGCGTGGAGCGCATGTACCAGGTCAATGTCGAGGGGACGCGCAATGTCATGGAAGCAGCCCTGAAGAGCGGCATCGAGCGCGTGGTGCATGTCAGTTCGACGGCTGCGATGGGCATTCATCCCGACGTGCTGGTAGACGAGACATTTACGTTCAACGTCAAACCGGAACGGTTCGTCTATGGTCACAGTAAGTACTTGGCTGAGGAGATTGTTTTCGAGTACGTCAAGAAGGGCTTACCGGTGGTGATCGTGAATCCCACGACGGTGATTGGCCCGCGCGATGTGCGTAAAGTGTCGAGCGGGATGGTGGTGGAAGTGGCCAAACATTGTGTCCCTCCGCTCATTCCGCCGGGGGGGATCAATGTCGTGCCGATTTGCGACGCGGCGCAAGGCACGATCGAGGCGGCTACCAAGGGACAGGTAGGAGAGCGCTATATCCTTGGCGGCGAAAATATGACTCATTTGCAACTGTACCAGACGATTGCAGATGTAGTCGGCTGCGGGATGAAGTTGAAGGTCATGCCGCGCTGGCAGGTCTCTTTTGTCGCCGGCTTGACCGACATGTTGCAGCCTCAAACCAGCGGCCCGGTGCCGTTGACGGGTGACCGTTTGCGGCTAGAGTCGCAGTTCTTTTACTACGAAACGACCAAGGCGCGTTCGACATTCGATATGCCCCAAACGCCTTTGCGTATTACAATTGGTCGTACTTATGAATGGTATGAAGAAATGGGTGAGTTCGAGGGCGTGTATGAGAGTCTCGAAGAGGATGGAATTTGCAAATATTGTAAGCGCGCCCGCTATTGCACCTGGCCGCCGCCCTCTGCGGCGACGAGCGTAAAGTGAAGGCAAGTCCTATGAAACTGCTCGAAACACTACGTATGAAATGGGATCGTTTCTTCCGACGAGGCATCGAGCGCATTTTGGCGCGTAATTGGTTCGACGTTGGTTTGCAAAGCAAGATGTCGGCACTGGTCACAGTGGGTTTGGTGGGTTTGATTTTGATTTTTGCTTTCATTGCTATTTCCACAGTGCGTCAGACGACCCAACAGCAATTGAACGAACACGTATTGCGCGCCCGCATGCTGGCCGAAAACCTGGATGCCAACTTGAGCCATGTGGGAGGGATGCTGACCATCATGGCCTCCAAAATTGACCCAGCGGCGCCTCAAGGCGATTTACAGGCCCTGGAGGCCGTTTTGGAATATGATTTTCCGCCGGTGCGAGGCATTTACTTGTTCGATAGGCAGGCGCGTCTCCTGGCAGCAACGGGAGAGAGTCTTTCCATCGCTTGGGAGAAGGTGCCGGCCATACGGGATGTTTCTTCGCTCACGCTGCGCACTATTTCAATTGAAGGACTGCCGCGCCCCTATGTCATTGTGGCGGTGCCCGTTCCCAATCAGCCCGGCTTGGCCGAAGGGGGTAGCCTGGCTGCGTTGGTAGACCTTTCCCATCCTAATTTGTTCATGTCCAGCGGCTTGTCGAACCTTCAGGATAGCGGAACACTTCAGGTGTTGGATGGCAAAGGGCAAGTTTTGGTCAGTACGCAGCCTGAGCACACTCTTTCTCAAGAAACCATTGATAAGATCATACGGCAGTTGTTCGTCGAGGGACAACCGATGGTCGAAGCCTGCTTGGGATGTACCAGTGACGAGATGGCAGAGACCGGCACAATCATTGCCTTTGCCCCGCTTACGCAAGTGCCCTGGGGGGTTATCCTTTGGCGTGATTCACAAGAATTGCTTGCTCCCGTGCGTAAATTGGCCTTGCAAACAGCGATCTTTGGCTTTTTGGCTATTTTGGGGGCATTGGTGCTGGTATTCATCACCACACGCAGTGTAATTCTCCCTGTTCAAACATTGACTCAGGCGACTCGCAGGATTAGCGATGCCTTGTGCAACCCTTCCAATCTGGAGTTGGTAGAATGCACGCTGGCAACTACCCTGGCAAAGCAGTCCATTCAGCGCCGCGATGAGATTGGCGTGTTGGCAAACGGTTTCACGACCATGTGTAATCGCTTGCAGCAGGCTATGAAAGAAATTCAAACCTGGAATCGCGAGTTGGATGCCCGCGTAAAAGCGCGTACCCAGCAACTAGCCATATTGAATGCAGTTGCCTTGACGGTCAATCAATCCTTGAATTTGGAAGACATTTTGAACCGCGCCCTGGATGAGGTCTTGCAGTTGAGCGGCATTGATGTGGCGGTGATTTTCCTTCAAGATACAACCGAGGGGCATCTCAAACTGATGGCGTATCGTGGGCTCTCTGAAAAGGCGGCGCACTTGGCTAAGCAGGTCGGCTTGCTGGATGGCTCTTGTGGCGGTGTCATGGAACTTGGACGGGCTGTGGTCGTGCCTGACTTGTCCCATTATCGTGGGCGGGGGGCGCGCTCGTTACAGCAAGAGAGGGTCGCCTCCATCATGCATGTGCCTTTGATGACCAAAGGATGGGCGTTGGGGAGTATGTGTGTTGGCACGCATCAACCCAATGAATTCCGGGAAGAGGAACAGAATTTGTTGATGGCCATCGGCAACCAGATTGCCATTGCCGTCGAAAACGCCCGCCTGTATAGTGAAGTGCAGCAAAAGGAACATCTGCGCAGAAAGTTGTTCAAGAAGTCTTTGGCGGCCCAAGAAGAGGAACGCAAGCGGGTTGCGCGTGAATTGCACGATGAGGTCAGTCAATCTTTGACGGCCTTGCTTTATGAAGCCGAAGATCAATTGGAATTGGATTGTCCGCCGGCCATCAGGAAGCGTTTGCACAGCATTTGCGACTTGACCCGCCACACCCTTGACAACGTGCATAAACTCATGTTCGACTTGCGTCCCTCGATGCTCGACCAATTGGGATTGATTCCGGCGGTGCGCTGGATGGCCGAGACTCGCTTGGAGCCAAAAGGCATACGAGTCAACGTTGTGACCTCTCCCAAATTCGAAGATGTCAACAGTGTAGCCTATCACCGCATGTCCCCCGAAGTCGAAACGACGCTCTATCGCGTGCTGCAAGAGGCCATCAATAATATTGCTCGTCATGCGGCTGCCCGAAATGTAGAAATCCATTTGGGCCTCTTGGAAGAAGAGGATGACATTGCTCTGGTGAGCATTACCGATGACGGTATCGGTTTCGACCTGACCGAATTGAGCATCGAAACGCTCAAAGAACTGCAAGTTCCCGATAATACGCGCGGCCTGGGCTTGCTGGGGATGCAAGAGCGCATTGAATTGCTAGGCGGGACGTTGGAGATTCACTCGGCGCCTGGCAGCGGGACCCAAATTTACATCCAGGTGCCTTTGGATATGCGCGAAAGGAGTCTGACTTTATGATCAAGGTGCTTGTCGTTGACGACCACGCTATCTTACGCGATGGCATCCGGTCATTGTTGGAGAGTCAGGAAGATATCCTTGTAGTGGGCGAAGCCGCCGATGGGGTCGAAGCCATCGAGCAGACGGGCAAATTGTTCCCCGATGTGGTCTTGATGGATATTTCGATGCCCAACATGAACGGCCTGGAAGCGACGCGCCTCATCAAAGAGAGATTTCCCCAGGTTCAAGTCCTCATCTTGACTCAGCATGACAATCGCGAGTACATTTCGCCTGCCTTGCAAGCGGGCGCTTCAGGGTATGTGCTGAAGCGCTCAGGCCGGCGCGAATTGCTGAATGCGGTCAGACAGGTTCATGAGCAAGGCGCCTTCCTGGCAGAGAAAGTGGCAAAGGAAGTTTTACAGGAATACTCGCATATGGACTCTTCGCAAGACGAACATGCCTTGACGGCGCGAGAACGCGAAGTGCTTCAACTGCTGGTGAACGGGAAGAGCAACAAGGAAATTGCCCTGTCGTTGGGCATCAGCCCCAAAACGGTCTCTGTACATCGCACCAACATCATGAACAAACTGGGCGTGCAGAATACGGTCGAATTGATCCGTTTTGCAGCCAACAATCCCATCCTTAGCCTGCCAATTGCGGAATAAATTTGCAAGTGACAAAATCATAACCCTCAGGAGTAGTCCATGACTGAATTGCAACTCAACTTTGTAAAGATTCCTGCGTCTGAATTTACGATGGGCAGCAAACGTTCTAAGGACATCGAGGCGCACGATGATGAATTGCCTGCCCATGTCTTGCATGTAAGCGATTACTTCATCATGAAGTATCCGGTGACGAATGAGCAATATCATCAATTCATACAAGCAACCGGCTATCGCGCTCCCTTATTTTGGAAGGACGGCGTTTACCCGGCCGATAAGGCCAATCATCCGGTCGTTGGCGTGACGCGCCAAGATGCGCTGGCTTTTTGCGCATGGGCCGGCCAGGTAAGCGGTTTGCCGATTCGCCTGCCGACCGAACCCGAATGGGAAAAGGCTGCGCGCGGGCCCGAAATGCGCCTGTTTCCTTGGGGAAACGATTGGAAAGAAGGCGTATGCAATACCATGGAAGGAAAATACGGCGGCACCACCCCGGTAGACCAGTTTTCTCCACAAGGAGATAGTCCCTACGGTATCGCGGATATGGGCGGTAATGTGCAGGAGTGGTGTTCTTCCCTGTTTGGGGCCTATCCCTACGACCCCACCGATGGCCGCGAGGCGTATGTTTACAGTCTGCAAGAGGCCAATCTCATGCCCAAAATCTGGGAGACCGGCACGACCTCGTTGATCGAATCGGCTGAGGCTTCCGTTGGCAAAGCGGTCCTCCGCGGAGGTTCGTGGCGAGAGACGAAATTTCAGGCGCGTTGCGCCTACCGCGGCTGGGCTGCTCCCATGCACCGCAGCGATGATACTGGCTTCCGCTGTTGCTATGAACCGCCGGCGTAGAGCCAGGAAAGCAAATTGACTAATCCCCACAGCAGCAGTGCCAGGACAAAACTAATCAATCCCACTGCCTGCATGAAACCCAATATCAGTATCACACGGCGTTGGTCGGGGCGCAGTTTAAGGTAAAAGTGGTTCAAGACCCACCTGAACAAGCGGCCCCGGCCGCCTTTTAACTCGCTATACCGCTTGATATTTTCCAACCACTCGCGAATCACCTGCCGCAGCACCGGCAGGGAAGCGCTCTCCATGATTGCTTCCTCGCAAAATTCTTCCTCGTATCTGAGACGGGTGCCAAGCGGGATGTTTTCACAAGACCAGGTGACGATTGTCTTGCAATCGGACACCAGAGAATATCGGAAGAGGAACGGCGGTTCATACGCTGTTACGCAGTATTCCTGTTCGACGAACTCGAGGGAGAGGCTGTCTCGATGGACGGTCGCTTGTGTCTCTTCTGGCGGTAGATTTCTTTGCTTGAAATCGGGCTGATTCAATTTGATGAACAACACCTGTGCCAGCCCTCCCAGCGCGTTTTGGGTAGCCGTCTTCTGCTCCTCCTTCAAGACGAACGGCGTCTTGTTCGATAGCCGCACCCAATACCGGCTACCGTTATGGGGGAAGTCGGGCGAAACTTTCAGCAGTTCACTGTTTCCCCACAACGGGCTGAGTTGCATCCGCCTGGCGTTGTCTACGATGACAGCGAATACCTGCTCGGGCGGGGCTTCGATATCAATCCAATCGGTTACTTTCTGCATGAGGTAATTGTAACGCCAGTTCGGGATAACCGTCCCGAAGGTTTTTTGGAGCAATTGTATGGGCAAAATCGAGCCTTCACCCTGCGGGTACTTCGCGGGACGGTTCAAACGAAAAGTAAGGAGGGGAAGCGGGGGATGTGCTGCGCGCCCAACCCCTCGCACCCCGATTTATCGAGTGAACGATAAACGCCCGTCTTACGCTGACAAGGCGCTCATGATGGCGTTTCTCAACGCCTCTTGTACTTGTTGCCACGATTGGCTGGCGTCGAGGGTTACCCAGCGGGCCGGCTCCTGGCGGGCCATTTGCAGGTAGCCGTTTCGTACCCTGTGGTGGAACTCGACAGTGTAGGCGTCCAGGCGGTTCCACTCCTCGGCTTTTTGCTTGCGTTGTAAGCCAATTTCCACCTGCACGTCTAGGAGGATGGTCAGGTCAGGGACGAGGCCGCCGGTGGCGTAGGCAATCAAGGCGCGCACTTGTTCGAGGTCCTGCTGGTGACCATAGCCCTGGTAGGCAAGGGTCGAGTCGGCATAGCGGTCAGAAAGCACGATCTCTCCGGCGGCCAGGCGTGGACGCACGACTTGCTCAACGAACTGCGCGCGCGCGGCCTGGAAGAGCAGCGTCTCGGTGCGCGGGTGCATTTCGGTATTCTTCAGGTTGTGCAACACCTCGCGAATTTGTTCTCCGATAGAGGTGCCGCCCGGTTCGCGGGTGGGGAACACTTTGTAGCCCTTCTCGCGCAGGTATTCGACCAGGTAGGGGATGTGACTGGTCTTGCCAGAGCCTTCGGGACCTTCGAGGGTGATGAACATGGGAATCAGTGTTCGGTCATCGGTCATCAGTCATCAGTCATCAGTGACTGAACGCTGTACACTGAAAACTGACCATGGATGACTGGTTACTCCCTGAAAATCCTCACATGCCGCCTGGGTTCCTTCCCATACGAATGCGAGGTCAACTCAGCCTGGCGCGCCATCTCGTGCTGCAAACGGCGCACCAGCGAGGGGCCGGGGGGCAAGTCTACCCAGCGCTCGCCGTTCAGCACGGCTTGAATGGCTTGCTGGGTTTGTTGGCGCACATAGTCCATCTCACTCGATGAGGTTTGCACGCTAGGCAAATTGAACAGGTCGCTCAGGAATTGTTCGATTTGGTTGACCGTGTTGGCGCGCAGGACGTAGATGGGCATGCCTCGCGCCTCTGCCTCTACGACGGTGTGCTGGCGGTTGCGGTAGTAGGAGCGCAGTGTCACCAGCGCGTTGGCTTCCTCTACATCGCGCACCACGATGGCCGGCACGCCCAGTCGTTTGGCGGCCTGCATCAGCCGATTGCGCGCTACGCCATACGGGTAGATGCGGATGGTCTGGAGCAGCGCGCGCGGTTCGGCGGGGGCAGCGGAATCCGCTTCGGGGACGGGAAGGGGTTGGGAAACGGGAGCAGGCCGAGGTCCACTCCGAAGCGGCCCTTTCCCGTTCGCTTCCATCCTGAAACTTGAAGCGGTCGCCGCTTTTTCGATTTTGATCTGCCCGTCGGCGTCGCGCATCCGAATTTCTGGCGGGATGGGAAACCCGCGAAGGAGGGCGTCCACCGAGGCCATGATGTCGGGGTGGACGGCAAAGCGGTCGCGGTTTTGGATTTCGATCAGAACGTCGAAGGTGGGGGGAGCGCGTCGTTCCAGGACGGTTTTCTGCGTGCCGCGCCGACGGGCTTCCTCGTCTGACAGGGTGACAGCCTCGACGCCGCCTACCAGGTCGCTCAGGGTGGGGTTGAGCAGCAAGTTGTCGAGGGTGTTGCCGTGCGCCGTGCCGATGAGTTGGACGCCGCGCTCGGCGATGGTGCGGGCCGCCAGGGCTTCGAGTTCGCGCCCGATTTCGTCAATGACGATGACTTCGGGGTTGTGGTTTTCGACCGCCTCGATCATGACCTCGTGCTGGAGCATGGGTTCGCGCACTTGCATACGGCGCGCCTTGCCCACAGCAGGATGCGGCACGTCGCCGTCGCCGCCGATTTCGTTGGAGGTATCTACGATAATGACGCGCTTGCTTTCGGCCAGGGTGCGGGCGGCCTCGCGGAGAAGGGTGGTTTTGCCTACGCCGGGGCGACCCAGGATGAGAATGGACTTGCCTGATTCGATGATGTCTTCGATGATGTCAATGGTGCCATACACGGCGCGGCCGACGCGCAGGGTGAGGCCGACGATCACGCCCAGCCGGTTGCGGATGGCAGAGATACGGTGCAGGGTGCGTTCGATGCCGGCGCGGTTATCGGCGTCGAAAGAACCGACGCGCTCGTCCACGTAGTCAATTTCGGCGCGGGTGATTTCGGTAGAGCGCAGCACGATTTCTCGTTCCACGAATCGGGCAGTCGGCACGCGCCCCAGGTCGAGGATGATTTCGAGCAGGTTGTCGCTATCGTTGGCCTTCTCGACGGCATGGCGGATGTTAGAAGGGAGGACGTCTAGCAGGGCGTCCAAATCGTCGGTAATGTGATGTTGAGACATGGTAGGATGTGGTCAATTTCGAGGGTGTGATTGGTGATGCGTAGTGGGTAAAACGTGATGCGTAAAACGTAAGGCGTAGGGCATGTTTTCGAGGCTATTATACTTGTTGTGAGCAAAGAAAGTGGTTGAATTTTGGGTTTCTTTTTTTCCTATACGAGCCGTGGCCTGAGGGCTTGCGGCCACAGGTTGCCAGGCTTTGGCGCAATGGGCAGGCTGTCATATTTCTTGGCTTTTGACGCTGAAAGTATCTGCTGTGGTATCATTGAAATAGTATCATCATTAGTGTATTCTTCGATAAGCCATGAATGAAAAATAAACTCAGCCGACGCGATTTCTTGAAACTGAGCGGTGCGCTTTCTTTGGGGGTTATGCTGCCAAAAACGTTCGATACGTTTGCAGCGCCGTCTTCTCAGCCTGAGCCTAAGAACATCCTCATCATCGTCTTCGATGCTTTGTCGGCATACAACGTGCCGTTGTACGGGTATGAGCGCAACACAATGCCCAACCTGGCGCGCCTGGCCAAGCGCGCCATTGTGTATCATAACCATTATTCGGGCAGTAACTTTACCTCTCCTGGCACGGCCTCGCTGCTGACCGGCACGCTGCCGTGGACGCATCGCGCTATTGCCTTTGGAGGCAAAGTTGCCGCTGATTTCACTTTCAAGAATATCTTCCATGCCTTAGGCGGTCATTATGCGCTGGCCTATACTCACAATACGTGGGCAGATATTTTTCTAAAACAATTTCAGGACGATATCGAGGAATTCGTCCCTCGCGCCAGCCTTTATCTCTCCTCTTACGACGCTACCATTGGCGCAATCTTCCGAAACGACGAAGACCTGGCGGCGGTCAGTTGGGCGCGGACGATGAAGAGCAAGGAATATGGCTTTGCTTATTCCCTGTTTCTATCGCGTTTTTACGAATCCTTGATTCGCTATCAAGTCAAGAGCCTCGAGCCAAACTTTCCGATTGGTTTTCCTACCTCCGGCTCGGATGGGGGGTTCATCCTTGAGCAGGCGGTGGCTTATCTCGTGCGGCGCATGGAGGCGGCCCCGCGGCCCTTCATTGGCTATTTCCACTTCTTGCCGCCCCACAAACCTTATCGGCCCCCTCGAGAATTTTATGAGGCTTTTCGGGATGATGGTTATCTGCCCCTTGAAAAGCCCATTGACGAAATACTGACCCGCCCCGGGCGGGAAAATTTGGCCCTCGAACGCCGTGTTTACGATGAATTCATCTTGTATTGCGATCAGCAATTTGCCCGCCTCTATGATGCGCTCGAGAAGTCAGGCTTGCTCGATAGTACTTATCTCATCTTGACTTCTGACCATGGCGAGATGAACGAACGCGGCGTCAGCGGGCATGGCACCCATTTGTTGTATGAGCCGATCATCCGTGTGCCGCTGGTCATTTTCGAACCAGGACGCGAGACTGGCCTGCAGGTGTATGATCACGTCAGTTCGATTGATCTTTTGCCAACGCTAGCGCATTTGACCGGCCAGCCTATCCCAGATTGGGTAGAAGGGACCATCTTGCCGCCCTTTGCTCCCTCGTCCAAAAGAGATGTGTATGCCGTGCGCGCTACCCAAAACTCACCTTCTGCGCCGCTGACGATTGCTTCTGTGGCGCAAATCACCGAGAACTATAAATTGCATTACTACTTTGGCTATAAAAACCTGCCGCCAGAGGGGATGGTGAAACTGTTCGACATACAGGCCGACGCAGAAGAAATGACCGATCTGTCACATGCTAAGAAAACGGTTGCAGACGAATTGCTGGCGCGACTCAAGGACAAACTACAAGCAGTCAATCGGCCTTACTTGGGCGGATGATGTGAGCCAGGAGTGCCCTGTCCGCTAAACAGCGCCGGCTACGAAGGGTAAAATCGAAGCCGCGCCGCAACAATTTGCGGCGCGGCTTTTTTCCACACAGAACGGCGATCGCTTGAGATGCTACTGTTTTTTCGAACTGTTTCAAGGTGTGGCGGTTGGAGTGGCTGTCGGCGTTTCAGCCGTTCCTGTGCCGGGCGCGCTGGTGCTGGTAGGCGGACGGGTGGCGGTGGGAGTGACGATGTTGACGGGGATGATCAGCGTCTGGTAGGCTTGCAGAAGATTTGGATCTTCAATTTTGTTTTCCTTGATGATTTCCTCGACCGTGCTGTTGAATTTAGACGCAATGCCGGCCAGCGTATCGCCGGGCAAGATCTTGTATTCCAGTTTGGTACCGCGTGGAATATCGGGCGGCAGCAAAGTGGCCGTTGGCGCACGCATTCCTGGATTGGGAATCGAGATGACCTGACCAGGATAGATAATCCCGTTGGCCTTTTCGATGTCAGGATTCAGGATGAGGATGAGTTGGATGCCATCTTCCGCCAGGTTGAATTTTTCGGCAATCAGGACAAGATTGTCGCCTTCCTGAATAGTATAACTGAAGGGCGCAGCAGGCGTGGCTGTGGAGGTTTCGGTAAAAGTGGGCGTGATGGTGGGCGTTTCGGTGGGAGTAAAGGTCAGGGTGGGGGTGAACGTCAGGGTGGGAGTAGGGGTATCGGTGGCAAATAGAGCATTGAGCGGCTTGCTTGGCCCGGTCAGCCAGATGACCAGCAGGATGATGCCGATCAGCACCAGCAGCACCGCTCCGCCCCAAATGATGAGCGTTTGATTCTGCTGGCGACGCTTGCGATAATTACTGAGCACCCTGCTTGTGGGTTTTTTATTTTCCATAGTCGTTCCTCATGTTGCAAAAGGGTATCTTCTCGAATGTGTATGCAAAGGTTGTCGAACCATCCGCAGATCCCCCCAAAGGGGGCGCTGTGACGCAGATTCTCGCAGATGTTTCTGCGTAATCTGTGAAATCTGCGGATTTCCCTCGCCACCGTTCATCTCTTTTGCGCGGACACAAATGGCGCGCAAGAGACTCAAAGGGGTGAGTCTTCGAGGGGCGCGAGGTATTCGAGGATGGAATTACCGCGTCGGCGCTACCCTGAGCCTGCGTACCAGGAAAATGACGACAACCAACACCGCAGCCATTCCCACCAATCCCGGCAGTCCTACTTCATCGGCAAAGCCTGAGCTCGGCAAAGCGGTCGCGGTGGGGAAAGGCGTCAGAGTCAGGCCAGCCACCTGGGTAAAGCCGGCCATCACAGTGGCTGTGCCAGGGTCGGGCGTGTTGGTAACCAGCGGGGTGTTGGTGGCCGAGGGCTGGGCTACCACTGGCGTGTTGGTCGGCGGCGGCAGCGTAGGCGAGGGCTGCGGTGTGAGAGAGAGGTTGAACGCCATGGCCGTAAGCGTCAAGGCGTCATTGATCTGTGCCTGTTGGGTTTGCACCGAGCTCTGGGCCGCCGTTTGATTGGCGCGCTGGGGCAGGTATACCAACACAATCACAGCCACACAAATCAGCGAGAGCAACACAATACCGCCTAGAACGCCGGCTGCAATCAAGAAAGTACGGTTGCTCGACTCTTCTGGCGGCGCCTCGGCTTCGTCATAATTCAGGTCTTCGCCTTCGTACATAACTCACTCCTCGCTTTCGTAAATTCGTTCCACCCGCAGTTCAACTACGAGCAAACTGTGATGCAAATTGCTGCTCATCGTATTATCCCACAATTTCCAAATTCACCAAAGGAACGAGGATTTGTTCTCCGCTTTCTAAGCGCACTTCAGCGGCGCGCGCTCGTATGCCGCTAGGCAGGGCTGTCAAACCGCTTTTCAAATGCATCAGGGTCCCCACTGCGCCGGCATGGGGCGGACGGCGTATCCACACTGTCTGACCGGGCGCGAGGGTATCTACCTCGGGCGGCAAGGGCGGCTCTTGCGTCACCGGCAAGGGGATGATGATTTCGGGGCGTTTCCCTGTGTAACGGTCGAAATTTTCTGCATTGACCGTCACTTCGCGTTTGACGTTGCTGAATAGCAGCCTGGAAGCGGCAGAATTCATCGGAATTTGTCCAAAGCCCTGGATGGAAATAATGGGGAAGGTCATTTGCATAGCCGTCGAGAGCAGCGCGGGGGAGATGCTAGACAAAATCAGGCCGCGCAAAGACAACTCCTCCGCTACCCGCAGCGCATCTGCATCGCGGATGAAGCCGCCCAGCAGGATGGAGCCTCGCAGGCTCACGTCCAGGTTCGAAGCGGTGATCAACTCATCGGGCGTCTCGCTCAGGCTTACCATCGTGCCAGATTGGATGCGTCCGTTTCCCCATCTTCCCTGGATGAGCGCGCCGACCGCACGAATGACTGCGCCGCGATTGGGAATGATTTGGATGACGGTTCCGCTCAAGCCGGCTTTCAGTTCCAACGAGGTGTCGCCGGCTGCGATGAGAACTTGCCCACCGCCGGTCACGACCACCCGTCCATCGCACGGCGCTTGAACAGAACGCGGTATGATGCCGCTGCCAATTGCCAGTTCGCTGCCCTGATTGACTTCATCCCCTACCTTGACGCGCAATAAACGGTCGGCTTGGGAGGCGGAGACGCCCAGGGCGCGCGCTACCTCAACCAATCTATGTTCACGCGCCCAAGAAGCCTCGGCAATGACATCGGTGGCGTTGACCTTTTGGCCCATTTTGGCAAGGACGTTGCCATCTATGGGCAAGGTGCGCTCGCGTTCGATGGCGGTAAACGGCAGAACATGGTAAACCGGCGCAAGCATACATCAGCCTCCCACGAACCAGTTCCACTTTTTGAGCAATTCGCGGCGGCGCACCGGGTCGCTCGGGAACTCTAGTGGACGCCCGCGCGCATCGAACACCACGCCGATCGCGCCCCCCGTCACTTGGATCGTTGCATTGCGCCCTGGCCCATTACCGATGTCGGCGCGATGCAATGGCTGGAGTGTGAGGCGTGCCATTTGGCCGGGCGCCAGCGGCAACACATCCAGCCCGCCAAACTTGACCTCCACGTGCGCTTCACTACCATCGGTATATGTCAGACGTGCGCGCAGGACGGGAGCACCGTATGGCGCTTGACCAACCACCGAAACGACCGTTCCCAGGCTCATGAACGCGCCTGATTCGAGTATATGCACCGGCAAGAGGGGGTTGAATTCGGCAGCAATGCCCAGCAGCGGCAGCAGGTTGTTCTGGTCGAGAATGATCGAGGTGACGCCGACCGGTTGGATGGCATCCAACAGCAGCAGAAGACTCTGCCCGCCGCCGGGGGCATCTCCCACCACCCCGCCGGCCGCTAAAATCGGCTCGAATATGGGCAACAAATCGGGGCGTAGAGGGCGAGCCGTGCGCGGGAAGTTCTTTTTGGCTGCTCGAACAGCCAAATAGAGCGCCTGGCGGGAAATCGCTTGCGCGATGACGTGTTCTTCCTGAGTAGCCGGCAATGTGCCGGGAAAGAGCGAGCATTGATAGAGATAATCGCGCACCACAGAGGGCGAAATGTCCAGGTGCATCCAGCGGACGATGTCTTCGATGCGGCAATAATGCAACAATGCTGGCAGGTTTTCGCCTACTCCGAGTTGAGGATACACGCCCAGCGTCCATTCGTCGCCAAATGCTGCCGCGACTACGGCGGCAGTGGCGCCGATGTCCACGCCCAAAATACCGCGACTCGAACCGCTCATCTGACTCAAGAAGCGGATGATGCGTCCTTCTGCGTAAGCGGTGGGCAGGATGTGTCCGCCCGACCAGGCGGCGAGTTCGGCCAGGCCGGGCATCTGGCGTTTACGCACGTCCACGAAGACCTGGGCCAGTTCGCGGGCTGCGGGCGTCAGGTCCTCGGTTTCGAGCGAGGGGCGGATGTTGGGGCTGGTGTGTAGAGAGGCGCTCCATTTTTCCAGCGAGGATTTGATGTCGTCTGTCAGGCTTTGGTTGCCGGCAAACAAAACGGCCGGACGCTTTTCTGGCGGTGTCAGGTAGCAGGCCAGGCCAATCGACTCGAGAATTTTTTGAATGGAACGAGTAGCGCCGCCGTCCGTGCCGCCTGCCAGGAGGATGACATCTGGACGAGCGTGCAGCAGGGCGTTGATTTGTTCATCGGCTTTGCGGTGATCGTTCAAGCCAATCGTCTCTACCACTTGGAGGTAAGCCGTCTCGGCCAATTTGCGCGCGCTTTCCAGGGAGACATCCGAGAGCAATCCCACCACCACAGCGCGCAGCGTGGGCCCGGCTGAAAAGGTGACTGCCAGCGCGTCTACGCCGGAACCATCTAGTTGAGTTGGCTTGATCAATTGCTGGTCTGCGTCCAACAGAATTCTGCCGGTGATGGCTTGCAAGTCGGCAATGGCCTGCCGCACGCCGAGCGAAACGTCTTTGAACGGCGCCTCGGCTGTAGAGGGCGCCTGTCCCTGCGCCAGGAAACGATATTCCCCTTCAACCACGTCGAATAACGCCGCTCGCGTGGTCGAAGCGCCAACGTTTATAGCCAGGAGAGAACTATCTTCGAGCAAGGAGACGGGCATACGTCAGCGACCTAACAGACTGAAAACGAGGTCTCGAATGGAGGCCAGACGTTCGGCCAAAGCGGTCAAGGCGGCCAGATAGACGCCCGCAAAAAGCAAGCCAAACGTAATGGCAAGGTAGAGGCGCCCAAGCCAGGCCACAGCCTCGATGATGGGGTTGCGTCGGACGGCGCCATCTGGTTTGCGGCGCGCTCCAAAATGGAAGTAGACCAGCACGCTGATTGTGCCTATCAGGGCCACACCGCCATTGAACAGGAAAAGCAGGGGATTGTCGCCGCGCGTGGCAGCCGCTCGCAGGTCGAGGGCAGCGGCGGCAGCATAGACCTGAGGGATGAGCGTTCCCAAGAGGCCACCGCCAATAGCGACCGCTGCGCCTACACCCACCAGATACGCCGCCGGAATCTGTCCCCACGAAGATAAGCGGGGCGACATTTTGGTCAACAGAAGGGCGCTGGCAAGCAGCGGAATCGCCAGCCAAACAGTCGCCATGGGGTTGCTGGACACGGCGCTGGATAAAAATGGACGTAGCAGCAAAGGCCAGAGTACCTGATGCACGGCCACAGCCACCGCATAGCCGGCCGCGATCCCTACGAAGATATAGATTGCCGCGCGGAACAAGACCTGATCCCCAAAGAGATAACTCAGGATGAGAACCGTGAACAGAAACCCGACCACGAGCGAAACGCTCATTTGCCACGCTCCCTTTGGCGAGAGCGCCAGTAGACAGCCAGATTCCACAGCCCTCCCGCTGAAATCAACAGGATAGCGGTCATCAGCCCCATTCCATAGGCGTCCCAATAGCGGCGCGCCAGCCCAGGCCGCCCACCGTTGATTTGTTCGATGGGCGCGCTGCTTCCCAAGCCAACCACCAGACCCTCTATCTGCTGCGATTGAACGTATGGCTGGAGCATGGGGCCGGCCTGCGCGCTCGAGACGACCAGCAAGGAAGCCTGTCCCATTTTGCCTTGTGTTTGTTCGATCCACAGGCGGGCGCTGTCGGCGTCGTCGGTGAGCAGGATGACCGCCGCAAATTGAGACAATTGCCGGACGTTTTGCAACACAGGCGTTTCCCAGGCGGGTTGACCGTTCAGGTCGAGCGGCTTGGTCTCAGCCGGGTTTTCGGCGAATGCCAGCGCCCCGGCCGCGCCGCCAGGCAAAAAGCCCAGGTTGACATAGGATTGCCCGGCTCGATAATACGTAGAGACTTGCGTATTCCCCAGTTTCATGAAGCGTTCGGATAAACCTGCGCCGATTGGCGTGGTGGAAAGCAGGCACAGGCGCGGATGCTTCAAAAGCACCATATAGTCAATCAGAGGCGCCGCGCTGGCCTCCAGTTCCCCCGCCAGGGCAGCCTCGTAATCGAAGACGACCAAAACTGCCGAATCTGGAGGCAGATTGCTTTCGATGAATTGTTTGGCGGCATTGGTCTCGTTGGGTACACTGAACGGCACGGGGGCCATATTCGTGTTCAAGAAAATAGGGATGCCAACCGCCAGCAAAAAGAGCAGCGCCAGCAATTGTCTGAGGAGACGTTGTGAGAATGCCGCTGCCGTTGTCTTCATAGGCTGCGGATAGGACTCGCCTACCAGCAATTGCTCTAGCAAGGACGCGCTGTTTTGCTGCTCCTCGCTGGCCCGCAATTTGAGCGAGTAGGGCTTGGGTTTGCTGGAGGGGATGACTTGAGCCGGAAGCGGCAAGACGCCTCGCAAACCGGCCAGCGGCCCCTTCTCTTCCAGAGGCTGCTCGGAGACGGCTGTTTCGCCTTCCGAAAGGACGGCTTCTACTGGACGCATCGCCCGCACCCAGGATGGCAGTTCTGCCGGACTGAGCGCGCTTTCTCCGCCTTCCTCTGCTGGCGTTTTGCTCTGTTCCCCGCTTCCGATATCGGACAGCCACTCTGGCATCTCCATCGAAAAGATTGCGTCTACATCTCCGCTGGAAAGAGGCGCGCCTTCGTCGTCTACAAAGGCAGGAATGCTGGCTGCTTCTTTGCCTGGTGATGGTTGCTCTTTTTGCCCCAGGACAGCCATCCAGTCGGTGGTTTGGCCGGTCTCAGGGCCTTGTTCCTCATCCTTGGCGGAAATGGTCTGTTCCATGGAGGTCAGCCAGTCCGGTACGGCTTCTCCAGAGGGCGGTAGTGGTTCTTCTGTGAAAGCAGAGACCGGACTCTCGGCTCGTGCTTCGCTCTCTGGCCTGGAGGTAGCCAGCCAGTCGGGTAGGTCTGTGGCCGGCTGGGAGGGCTGTTCGGTCAGGGCGGGCGTTTGCGGGGCGGCTTGCGTTTCCTGACCGAGAGCCGCCAGCCAATCGGGCATATCGGCGGACGGCTGGGCAGGTTCTTCGGTCAGGGCGGGTGTTTGCGGGGCGGCTTGCGTTTCCTGACCGGGAGCCGCCAGCCAATCGGGCATGTCCGCGGACGGCTGGGCAGGTTCTTCGGTCAGGGCGGGCGTTTGCGGGGCGGCCTGCGTTTCCTGGTCGAGAGAAGCCAGCCAATCGGGCATGTCCGCGGACGGCTGGGACGGCTGATCGGTGAAGGCGGGCGTCGAGGCAGGCTGTGACGCGGCCTCTTCTGGTTCGGCAGATTTCAGCCAATTGGGCAGGTCTATGTCAATGTCAGCGGAGTCGGGGGATTCGGCCTCAGAATCGAAACCAGCCTCTAGTCCGGCACGCCAGTCCAGGTCCGGGGGAGAGGCGCTGCTCGATTTGGCCGGGGCCGCCTCTTCCCTTTTTCCCTGGTTGGCCAACCATTCAGCCAGTTCGTCTTGCGCGTCTTGCGCTGGCGCAGAGGCGGCCGAGCCCAAGTCGGCCATCCAACTGGGCAGGGCTTCTGCGCGGCTTTCATCGGCGGCCGTCGTTTTGGATGCGGCAGGAGGCTTTTCTTCGGCCTGCGGACGCTCCTGGCCGCGCAAGTTGGCGAGCCAATCGGGAATCTCTTCCTCGTCTTCGGATGGGGATTGCAGACCGGCGAGCAAATCCACCGCTTCGGGTTGCGCAGCCGCTTCTTCCTGGGCCGCGGCTTGCTTCGTTTCCTCCTCGGCCGCTTCCTTCGCCTGTTGACGCACCTGGCGCAGCCATTGGGGGAGAATAGGCTCCAACTCGGCGGTGGATTTTGGGGTAGGCTGTTCGCCGGGCCGGAGGGGCGGTTGGGAGCGGCTCAACTCGTCGGTGAGGGGACGCAGACGCGCGTCACAGAACTGGCAGGTGTCCAGGTCAGGCGGATTGGGTTTGCCGCACATCGGGCAGGCAATTTCCTTCATCACTTGCCTCCATAGGGGCGATCCATGCCGAACAAGACGCGCAAGCCGGCAGTGAGGCTCCCCAGTGCCATGCCCAAAAGCAAACCGCGCGCGCCGCCGCTGGCAAATGGTTGGACGAACCAGAATTGAATTTCACTCAACAGCGGGATTTTGCCGATGGGCAGGGGCGCAGCCGCCAGCAGGCCAAAGACGGCCACCGCTACGAAGATGAGGGTCATCGTATCGGCGCGCCGCCGTAACAGGCGAATGCTGGCATAGACCAGCGTCACCGATAGCAGGGCCATCAACGACGCTTCGACCGGCACAACCACAGCGTCTAGCACAGCGCGCATGAAATCGCTGTTTGGCCCCAGGGCAAGCCCAAAGCAGGCCGAGAAGACCAGCGCAATGATCAGCAGGGCGCTCAAGGCGCTGTCTTTTTGTTTGGTGCGGATTTTCTTCCAGTGAACGCCCAGAAGATTGAAAGCGCCAACCACCACCGCTGCTGCTGCAAGGATGATTGCCCATTGCACCAGCAACAAGCGCACTTGCAGGAGCGTTCCCAGCGGGAAGAGATAGCCTGCCAGGACGAGCAGTCCAAAGGCGATAGCGACGCCAGCGGCCAGGACGCGCATCAAAACACCCCCAATAATTTCAAGCCCGAAGCGGCCAGCAGCGCCAGGATGATCAGCCAGCGCAGGATATCCTGCGTTTGCAAACTCGCCTGATGCGCCGCGCCTACGCCCGCGTAGGCTCCGGCGGCAAACAGTTCCTCGCCCATCAACGGCTTTTCGAGACCGGCAAACAACACTGCCTGGGCCGAGGGCTGGTCGGCAGCGGCTACGGCAAGGGCGTTGGCGCGCTCGGCAGCATCGGTCAACAACGCCACCTCCGGCCCAAAATGGCCGACCAAGACGTTGAGCGACACATTTTCATCTCGAATAGCCGGTATGGCGCCGGCCACATACGAAAAGGGAGAAAGACCGCTCAGGCGAGTGGTCACCGGGTCGTACGCTTCTTCTGCACCGGCAGCCTTGTAGCCGCTGCGGGCTGTGTCGCCGGTCAAGATGGCTGTCACGCCTTCGCCAGAGGTCACCACCGGCGGCTTGTCGCTTACCGAGGTCAATTCTACTAGGTGGCGCAGCAAGCCCAGCCCGGCCAGCGTCGCTGCCCCGTGCGCTTCTTGCAATCCGCCCCATCCCAGAGAGACATGCAAGCGCGTGCCATCTTCGACGGACAGGCCGATGGCGCGCCGTAGTTGTGTGAATGCAGCGATTTCTCGGAATACGGGCGCCTTTTTGCGTTGCAGCAGGGTAAATCCAAGCAGCAGGCCTGCTGCCAAAACAATCAATATCAGGGCGATCATTTCGTTCATGGCAGGTTTTCCCCTCTCAAACAGTCAACGAAGGCCCTCGTTTCGTCGCTTTGTTCGAGCATGGCGGCCAAGGCTTCGAGTTGTTCTCTGTGGTGGAAAGGGCGCAAGAAGTGCAATGCCTGGGCCGCAAGCAGGGCAAAAGGCGCCCCTGCTTCGAGCAGCCAGGCGGTCAAGGCATCCAACCTCCTGCTCCGGAGACGTTCGATCCAAGCCGGCCAATAGGCGCGCAGCGTTTGCATGAATAGAGTATAGCATAATTTTCAAGGGCGTTTATCATCCGTACCTTGCCCCATTGGGGCTAAAGGTTACAAGTAAATTGCAATTTGCGTTTTACGAAAGAGTGCCTGCCAGTCCCAATTGGGGAGCGATGCGGCGCATAGCCTGGATGACATTGCCGACATGTTCCCACAAGTCCACACCAAATTCCCGCGCCGAGCGTTCGATTTCCTCGCGGTTGGCGCCGGCGGCAAAGGCTTTGTCCTTCCATTTCTTCTTGACGGAGGCCGGCTCCAGGTCTAGCAAAGAATGGGAGGGCCGCACCAATGCCACTGCCGTGACCAGGCCGGTAATCTCGTCGCAGGCGAAGAGCGCCTTTTCCATGCGCGTCTCACGCGGGACGCCGGTATGGTCGCCGTGACTAAGGATGGCGCGCACGATGACCTCATCCACGCCGCGCTGCCGTAGAATGGGCGCGCCGTCTCGAGGATGTTGCTCAGCGGAGGGATGGATCTCCCAGTCGAAATCGTGCAGCAGACCGGTCAGACCCCATACTTCCACATCTTCGCCCAATTTCTCGGC
>DAOUCM010000199.1:0-10902 GCA_034431895.1 Anaerolineales bacterium | reverse complement strand
TTTACTTCTGCACCCGCGCCTGCCTGCGCGCCTTTGAGCAGAACCCCGACGCCTTCATGGCGGGAGAGATTGAACACCCGCTTGAAGAAGACTAAACAGACTTCGGAAGTCCCAAAGGCTTCCGAAGTTTTTTATGACATTCATCATAAGCCATTTGGCGTATGGTTTCGCCCGCCATCCTGCTCTGGAGACAATCGCCAGGTCAGGCTACCATTGGGCTATCCGATACAGGAGACACGCTATGATTTCCAAAACACGCCAACTTTTATTTCTTTCCCTCATCGCAGTTTTATGGAGCGCTGCCCTTTCCGCTTGTTCTCCTCAAAACAAGACCGATGATTTGAATATGCTGCCTGCGGAGCAAATGCCCACCGAGGTGCAGTCCGCGCCCGTGATGGTACAGCAGGCATATCAGTTCGCCGCCGCCAACCATCACAAACCGCAGGGACTGATCGGGGAAGACCCAGCGGGTGGTGCGGATCGAACGCTGGATCTCTCGGTTTTGGCTGAGAAAGTCGGCGCTCTGACAGGAAAACCAGTTGGCATAGGAGATGGCCGGCACCGGGGTATTGACCACCGTAGCCGTCATCGCTGGATAACCGCGGCTCAAGCGAGCCCGGACTTCCAGGTCAGGGGGCGTCTTCTTATACACGGTGCTGACCCCTTCCAGCTGCTTGGTGTAGGGCTTCTCGAAGTTGACCGGGGCGAGGGCGATCACCAGATAAGGCAAAGCGGCTTGCTCACCTACCCGTCGAAAACCATCGCCGCCGGCCTGGATTCGCGCAACCTGAGCCATTTACGGGCTTGCTGATAGAGGGTGTCCTGTAAAGTCGCGCTGCCCGTTGCTGGTACGGACAAACACCATGGCATTTTTGATGAAGGTTGACATTGCTCCCCGGTCACGGAAGCGAAGAATAACGCATTGAGCAGAGGAGCCAGTATTGAAGCCGAGATTGACATTGTTGGGAAGCATCTCCTTGCTTTTTGGCCTTTGGCCAGTCCATCTCCCCCGACAGAAGCGCCTGAGCCGTTGGCCCAGCCCATATTTGCATTTTCAGCGCATCGGTGGTGAGCCCCTTCCTTCCAGGCCTCCGAAGACGGGTTATGCCCCTTCATCCTCCCGGCAGATTGGCATCTCCGGGCCCTCCGCATGCTGGCGCAAGAAGCCCAGCAACTCGTCCAAGGTGTTGAAAGTCCAGCGTTGCCCGCTCTGGATGTGTTCGACCTCGCTGCGCCACTCAGCGGGCGGCGCCTGCGCCTCGGGGTTGACTTCGCGCCACAAGCGGATAAGGAATGAGGTGTACTCGATAGGTATGGACATGGGCGCTCCATTTTCCAGCCTTCTGTTCCCAATGCAATCACAACTCATGGGTGACAAAGCCGTTGATCGGAGTGATTACCTCGTCGGACGACTTTCTTCCCGTGGCATCAACGCCAGAAACGACACGAAGAACAGGGCGGTGAGAAGCCCCGATATCAAGATAAACGCACTGGAGACCTTCGCAGTGAGTCCCAGGTAGAAAATGACCAGTGTGATCAGGCCATTGTCCACCAGACCGGCCTTCATGATCGCCACATTGTGGATGGGATCCCGGTAGGCAAACCAATAGGCGACGCCAAAAGCCGTGCAGGCCCCGCCGAAGAGTCGTAGATAGATCGGCTCTGCCGGGATGGGAAGTCTCAGTATAGCCAGGAGGGACATGGGTCCAAGCAGGGCCGGCAGCCCCCACGCAAAAAGGGTGAGAAGCACTTTGACCAAGAGGAGACGACGCAGCCAGATGAGTCTCAGGTCAGCGTCCATTGGGTTTACTCCTTTGCCAGTTGACTTTGCTTCGCAGAGCAGGGGGAGCCAGACTACGGCTGGTTCCCCCTGCCGTCCACCCTACTTCGCGCCCTTCTCGCACAGCAGCCTGAGGTTCCCCAGCGTCTGCTCCACAACCTGTTCCTGCATACGCTCGATGATCAAGCGGTCGGCGATGCGGCCCAGGGCCGATCCGGGTACGGTGTACTTAATATCCGCTGTCACCTCGGTGTCGCCGTCCTTGGGCGTGTAGGTCCAGGTTTGTTCGCCGGCCAACGGCCCCTCAATTTTCCCTCTCCAGCGCCCCCCTTCTGGGCCGATGTGATCCTCCAGAACACGACTGGTGACCGGGAAGCGCATACCGGCCATCAGGTAACTGTGCTTCACCACGGTGCCGACCTCGCCCTGCCCGGTCAGTTCCTCTGGCTCGCCCAGACCAACCCAAAAGGTGACCCAACGGCGGGGGTCCCGGGCCAGGGCGTACACTTGCTCCACAGGTGCGTGGATCAGGATACTCTTCTTCAGGTGTGCCATCGTCTGTTTCCTTTCTATTTCTGGGTTTAACATGGGGACGAGGCCTGGCGCAAGAGCCAACGAAGGTGATTACCTACCCACTGGTCATTGTGAGGCGGTGAAGGCGGCTCACAATGACACAGGTGGACAGGCTGTTACCATTGAAGAGCGCCAGGCCCCGCCGTGGCTGGGGACAGGGCCTACCTGCCGGGCCGGATGGGCGCAGGCGCAGTCGGTGATGGCCCCCACAGTTCCGCGGTCACGTTGAGGCCGAGAGCGTGCAGTTCCGACCACACTTTCTGCGCATCCTCATGCGTATGCCAGGCGGCCCAGGCTGCCATGTCAGCGAACTCATAGGTCGCCACGACCTGGGACGTGCCAACGGCTCCGCGGTACCCTCGGAACTCAACCACCCCCGGCACAGCCAGGGTGCGCGGCATCGCGCTCTTGAGCCACTCCAGATAGGCGTCCATTTTGTCCGGGTGGATGTCCCACTTGACTACAAAGAGCACCATCGCAATCACCTCCTTTCCGTTCAATTTCCATAGGGAGCCAGGCCCTTACCGTCATCGGCTCCCCGTTACTCGCCCGCCAGATAGTGGGCCAGTTTCTCCAGGCCCTCCTCCCACGTAGCGACGGGGAAGATGTCCACCTCCAGGGCGTCAATCCAGGCCACCGAATTGATCGTTAATGCTGCCGCATCGTCGGCCTCAAAGATGGACACGACTGCCGGCGCTGTCTTGGAAGACCAGTACTCGGCGATCAGGCTGATGCCCTCAGGAAACTTCCACTCAGCCCGGCGTCCCATCATCTCCGCCAACTTGGCCTGATCTACCCTCTCCTTCAGACTCCACAGCGCGATAAACTTCATGGCAGGATCTCCTTTCTATGTTCTATCTGCTTTACACCGCTCTTCTAACCTTGACCACCTCCTTCGTCGTGAGCACCCCTTTGCCTTTCAACCGCCTTGGGCACGGAAGTGGGAAAATAAAAAAGCGGCTATCCATTTCTGAATAGCAGCATAGCGCACAGGTGGCTACAAAGTGGCTACAAAGCGAATCGGCGAATCAACGAACGGACGAATGGGCAAACTGGAGGTAGCATTGGCGCTGTTGGGGATCCGCGATGTGCTCGGCCTTGGTCCCAATGATGGCCTCGGCCAAGCGGACATGCTCGTCGGCTTCCTCAACGCGCCCCAAGGCCTGGAGGACCCGGGTGTGGGCACGGTGTACCTCCTCTGTGCCAATCCAGCCTTCGTGGGCCTGGGGCAAGATGGCGAGGGCTCGCCCGGTGTGCTCCAGGGCGGCCTCGACTTTCCCCTGGGCCAGCAGGGCCAGGCCAACCTCCATTTCGCCCCACATCTGGCAGACAGGAAAAGTACTCTCCTGGGCCATCCGCACCGCTTCCCCGGCGTGGACGAGAGCACTGGCCGGATCGCATCCCTGCCGCTCGACGCAGGCCAGGGCAGCCAGCCCCGCCGCCAGGTTCTCTCGGCACTCGCTGACGCGCGCCAATTCCATGGCCTCGGTCAGGCACTGCCGGGCTGCCCGTAGCTGGTTGCCTGCCAACTCTACCAGACCCAGCCCCACCAGCGCCTCCACCAGCCGTCGGCGGTGAGTCACGGTGCGAGCCCGCGCGACAGCCCCTTCCAGCCGCTGCCGGGCTTCGGCCAGATCGCCCAGGTGATAGAGGGCCAGCCCCCACCCGGTCTCGGCGGCGACCGCACCATGCTCCTGACATACCGCCTGGTGCATGGGCAGGGTTTGCCGGAAGCGGTCGGCGGCAGCAGCGTAGTGGCCCTGGTATAGTTCCCAGTAGCCGGAATAGGTCAGGGCATAGGCCTCGGCCGGCCGGGCACCAATCCGTCGGGCCAGGATCAGGCTCTCGGCCAGGTGCTCCTCGGCTTCAGGGAGATGCATCATCTTCAGGTGTAGAAAGCCCATGTCCAACTCGGCCCAGGCCATGCCGTTATAGTCACCTGCCGCCTGGTGACACGCATACGCTTCCTGCTGACAGGCCAACGCCCGATCATACTCCCCCAGGTGGAGGTACACGTAGCCCAGGTTATGGGCGATAGGGCCCCGGATCTCAGGGCTGGCCTGGTCGCCGGCGATAGCCAGGGCGGATTCCAGAGCAGCAAGCCCCTCCCGCGGTTGGCCCAGCAAATAACAGGCGAAGCCGACCTCAACCAAAAGATGGCAAAGGGTTGGCAGTGCGGAGCCAGAGGAAAGGGCAAAATTGGTCAGGCCTGCCTCAGCCATGGCGATGGCTGTTTGGTATTGTCCGGCCAGGTTCAGGTAGCGGGTTTGGAGGAGCGTTGCCTGCAGGCGCAGATGCTCATCGCCGCTGGCCTCGGCCAGGGCGGCCAGCGCCGCCAGGTCGGCATCGCGCTCCACCAGCCGGCCCTGCAGGTAGCGCTGATGGGCGCGGGCTACCAACACCTGCCCGCGCTGGGCCAGGCAGTCCGGCTGCTTGCACTCGGGGTCGAGCCGGTCCAGCAACGCCAGCATGCGGCTCTGGTGCTCCTCGGCCTCCCGCCAGGCAAAGACGGCCTCGGCCTGCTGCGCCGCCAGGCTGTGATAGTGCAAGGCCTTCTTCACCTCGTCACCAGCATCAAAGTGGTGTGCCAGAGCAGGCACCGCCTCCGGCTCCAGTCGTTCCAGCGCCCGGCCGGCGCGCCGGTGCAGCAACTGGCATCGCATGGGGTTGAGACCTGCCTGCACTACCCGCTGGGTGAGGTCGTGGTGGAAGCAGTAGCCGGGGACCTGCTCTACCAGCAGTTGACGGACCACTAACTCTTCCAGCCCGTCCATGGTTTCCATTTCCCGACGCCCCGCCGTCAGACGCACCAGATCAAAGCCGAAAGTTGTGCCCAAGACAGCGCCGGCTTCCAGCACCTGCCTGGCTACCGGGTTGAGACGCGCCAGGCGTGCTTCCAGCGCCTCCCGCAAGGTATCCGGCAGAGGGAGATCTTCCACATTGGCCAGGCTCCCCGGCAGCCGCCCCGCCTCCATCAACGCCCTGAGCATCTCCAGCAAGAAGAAGGGGTTGCCGCCCGTAGCCGCCTGGAGCCGCCGAGCGAACTCTTCATCGCCGGGGACGGTACCAACCAGATGGCGCAAAAGCCGGAGGACAGAGACAGCGTCTAATCCCGCCAATTTCAGCTCTAAGAGGACGCCCAGTCGAGCCAGGCTGTGACACAATTCCGTCACCGCATCGGCCTCTTCGCTGCGATATGTCCCAAGAAGCAGCAAGCGGCTGTTTCTTAGGTGACGGCCCAGGTAAGCCAGCCAGTCCAGGGTGGCGCTGTCGGCCCAGTGGAGGTCGTCCAGACAGAGGAGCAAGGGAGCAAGAGGGCAGGGGAGTATGGGTGAGGTAGCCAGTCCCAGGACGATCTGGCTGAGGGCCTCGAACAGGCGACCACGCGCCTCACCTGGTTCGGCCGATAGAGGCAGCGGCAAGTCAGGATATATGGCGCGCAGTTCGGGCAACAGACGCGAGACCTCTGCCAGCCAGACTGGTTGCAGGTTGCAGGCTGCGGGCTGAACATTCAGCGCCGGGCGCAGGGCCTCAGTCACTGGCTGATAGGGGGTCGTTTGTGT
The DNA here is from genome assembly GCA_034431895.1 of Anaerolineales bacterium. Lineage (GTDB taxonomy): Bacteria > Chloroflexota > Anaerolineae > Anaerolineales > Villigracilaceae > JAABUE01. The sequence continues at coordinate 4,986 of DAOUCM010000199.1, read as the reverse complement.
GTGCGGGTGAGCGGCCCCGGACAGGATCAACGCTTGCTCCGCGAGAGGGGTGGCGAACTCCTGCATCAGGCGCGACTTGCCGACGCCGCCTTCCCCAGAAATCAGGACCACGCCCCCGCGGCCCGAGCGGGCATCCGCATAGGCCTGCCGCAACCGGCTCAACGCCTCTTCACGGCCAACCAGGGGCACATCCAGACCGGGCAGGGTTGCCCATGCAGGCTTGACCAGTGCATGTCGCGGCCAGGCTGATCTGCCTTCCAAGACGGCCTGGTAAGCAGCCCGCGTCTCCGGCAGCGGGCTGACCCCCAGTTCGCGCTCCAGAACAGCGGCGCAATACTCAAACTGGCGCAGGGCGGCTCGGCGGTTGCCGCTGGCTGCATAGAGCTCGATCAAGCGGCGGTGCACCTCTTCGGCCAGATCGTCGGTTTCCAGGTAGCGTTGGGCACAGGCAATGGCGGCGCCGGGCTCTCCTCTGGCTGCCCACTCCTCGATCAGGGCGGCCAGCGCCTCCAGGTAAAGGCGTTCCCAGGCGTATCGCTCCTGGGTAGCCCAGTCCTCGAACTCAGGGCTGTCGGGAAGGGAGAAGCCGGCCAGGAAGGGGCCACGGTAGAGGTCTACAGCCTGGCGGAGAACCTCACCCCTCACCCCTTTCGCCCCCTCTCGGGCTGGGGGGAGGGAAGCACATAGCCCCTCAAAGGCCGTCACATCCGACCAGGTGCGCCTGGGATCCAACCCGATCCGGTCCTCGGCTATGAGCAGCAGATCGGGGTCGGGCAGGGCATTGCGCAGGTGGGTTAACAGGTGGCTGAGGTTGCGGCGGGCGGTGGAGTCCGGCGTGTCAGGCCAGAAGAGGAAACAGAGTTGTGCGCGGGGAATGAGTCCGGGGCGAACCGCCAGGCGATAGAGCAAGGCGCGGGTTTGGCGGCGAGGAATACACAGCAGGTGATGATCCCATTCCGCTCTGGGCGGCCCCAGCAAGTAAACCCGCAATATGGGAAGCCCAGAGAGTTGCTTGCTCTCGATCTCGCCAGACATCCCGGAAGTCCTTTCGTCGTGTAAATGCCCCTGACACGGCACCAATAGACATTCAAGCCGCTTAGGCGGACATTTCACCATGTCTTGCTTCTTCGGTAACCCCCTCGCGCTGTATCCAGCACCTCTTGTCCAAACCATTTTTATCTTACAACAGAAGGCACCCCTGGTCAATATCCATAATATTTGATGTACGGACTTGAGTTGGGACTCGCCTCACCATAGCCCTCACCCCCGGCCCCTCTCCCGGCGGGCGAGGGGAATACACCCTCACCCCAGCCCCTTTCCCGGCGGGCCGAGTGGATAAAAATCATTCCCTTCGCCGCGTGGGGCTCAACCCATCACCCTTCCGCCCTGCGAGGCTTTGCTGCCACCATTCCGCCGGGGATGTTGGCGCGGATTAAGACCGGCAAGCGCGTGGCCATGGTTGGCGACGGTGTCAACGACGCACCCGCCCTGACCCGCGCCGACGTGGGCATTGCCATCGGCGGTGGCACGGATGTCGCCATCGAATCGGCGGGTATCATCCTCGTGCAGAGCAACCCCCTGGACGTGGTCAAGGTGATTGCTTTGAGGCGTGCCAGTTATCGCAAGATGATTCAAAACCTGTGGTGGGCGGCTGGGTATAATATCGTCGCTTTGCCGCTGGCGGCGGGCGCGCTGGCGCCTTGGGGCATTTCGCTCACTCCCGCCGTCGGCGCTTTGTTCATGTCGCTCAGCACCATCATCGTGGCGTTGAACGCCCAATTCCTCAAGCGAACTGCTTTGGAGAGGCATGACCTCTGAATCACCCGTCCCCGAATACCAAACCGCCTGTGGAGGAAAAATCAAAGACCCCTCCAAATATCCCAGCGCCGAATATCGCGGTGAGCGGGTTTACTTCTGCACCCGCGCCTGCCTGCGCGCCTTCGAGCAAAATCCCGACGCCTTCATGGCGGGCGAAGTGGAACATCCGCTGGAGGAAGACTGATCAAACTTCGGAAGTCGTTGAGACTTCCGAAGTTTTTTATGACATTCATCATAAGCCATTTTGCCTATGCCTCACCCCGCCATCCTGCGCTCATGCAGGGGCAGGGTTTTGTTTATCATGGTTCAAACAAGAGGCCTTGTGAAAGCAAAACTCTCTCTCTTCATCATCGTGGGCAGTATGCTCGCGCTGGCTTGTGGATTTTTCTGGCGCGGCGCAAGCGGTTTTACTCCAAACGCCCCGTTCGCTTCCAACGGCGAACAGATTTATTTCACCGCCATCAACGCCAAAGGCGAGCCGATCCGCTACACGGGCGGAGCGCGCTACGGCGGCATGATGATGGGCGGGCGGCTGGCCTGCGTCTCCTGTCACGGCGTGGATGGGCGCGGCGGCCCCCACTGGATGCACATGCAGCCGATGGACGCTCCCGACATCCGTTATTCGGCGCTGGTGAAAGACGAACACGAAGGCGGAGCGATGGAATACGATTTGGAGATGTTTCGGCAGGCGGTCATCCTCGGACAACATCCCGATGGCGAAGCGCTCAGCGCCGATATGCCGCGCTGGTCGCTCAGTGACGAAGATCTGGCAGCCCTGTTCGAATATTTGAAAACACTGCCGTAACACGAAATTTATTTGCTCTCCCAGGCAAAAGGCAAAAACTCATGAAACGCTTTCTCTTCTTCCTCCTTCCCGTTCTTTTGCTCCTCACCGCCTGCCAGCCGCCAAATTCACGCAAATCGCCGCCGCATACCCGCGCCGAAGGCAGTCAGGTGCAAACGGTGTTGTGCCGCTAACGAAGTGGATACCAGCCATACCATATCACATCATGGTCATTTGGATATGTCAGACGCTGCGCCTTGCCCGTGGCTATATCCATGATAAAGAGCGCAGAAGTGGTGGTCACTGAGTCCCACCCCGGATATGGGTCCATTGCTTCTCCTAGCCCTTCATCTTGATCTGATATGAAAGCAATATATTTTCCATCTGGTGAAAGGGATATATCCCATCCAGCATCCATTTCTATCGTTGCGATCAATCTTTTTGACGACAACCTCTTGTCGCCTACTTCCGCAATATATACGCTATTACCAGACCCTACTAGCACACTCCTGTTGTCAATAAATTGGATAAGAATTTCTTGTTCTGCTAACGAAAGTGGTAAAGAGACTGGACCAGATTGGGTAATTTCCATCAAAAGGGTGTCAGATTCCACCGGAACATAATCTTCATACTTGTAGCGAGTGCATATTATCTTTTTACCGTCAGGTGAAATATCCTCAAAAGATGTATTCACGCCCAGTTTTATGATGGATGGGGGTGGAAGGCAATTTGAAGACAACTTTTTCGTTAGTAAGCAACTAAGATCTTGTATGTATACTTTGTTGTCGCCGTAAACAATCGTATGCCCATCCCCCAGCCATCTTATAGCATTGACGGCTATCTCTTCTGAACCACTGCTCACTTTAAACTTTTCCCCGTCTGACACTTTCATCACGTAAATCTGGTCGTTCCAAACATTCTGATATGCAAGCCATTCCCCATTTGGAGAAAATGCACTGTACCATGAAAAAGCTATTCCGAAGCGCCTTGGCGGTATCACCTTTTTCCCATCCGGTTTGAACATATATGTCCATCGGGTAAAAGGGTATTCAAGAAGATTTTTTGGCCACCATTCTCTATCTAGCTGAACGACAATACCGTATTCCATTGGAGACTCCTGTGATTTGCACCCTGCAAGAGAAAAAAGCAGGATGATAATAAAGACAAGAAACCATTGAGAACGTATTTTCATCAGTCTGCCAACCTTTCCTGTCATCGCGGAATGGGATGTGGAAAACGTTTATCCACGTTTCGCCTATTTTGAGGACCGTCGCTAGTAATCATGCGGCGAAGTTGCTCGGCTGTTTGACTCAGAGACGCTTTTGGATTTGCCTTGACCCACTCATTGAATTCAAACCCACGCAGGCTCAAGCGCAAATCTTGAAGACTGTTGCCTTTGCGTTTAGGTGCTCGAAGGGAGGAGGTATCTCCCAGAATTCTTCTCAATTCCTGATCGCGCAATTGACGATAGCGAAAATCTCCCGTTTCCAAATAGAGTAGATCATACGTCTGTGCTTCTGACCAGTGGGTTAGACTGTCGCGCAAATCATATTTTTTCAAAGGGTTGGAAATAAATATTTGTCGTTTGAAGAGGTTGAAGTGAATAGGTTGTTTCATCCAATCCGGTACGACCGTAGCAAAAAGCTGTTTCGCCAACCCCCCAGGAAACACATCTCCCCACTTTTCATGTGCCACTGTTAAGCGCAGCCCAAAATTGCCGCGATTCGCCATATCTACGGCGCTCAGAAAATGCCCAATCTGGTTGGAGTGAGTTCTGTATTTTTCTAGAGTCTCTAGATCCTTACAGTTCTCCTTCTTGAAGGCTAAGAAGCCACGCTTTTTCTCCCACTGGCAGTAAAGTTGGCTATCTTGAAACTCTGGTGCCAGCCCATTATCCAGACCGAAGTGATACTTGAATTGACCAAACGGCGTCCAACCAGAACCGGAATGCCCTTGATATTTTCCTTGTCGTATTAGCCCGCCACGCGTGTTGCGCAGTACCCAGTCCAGGCGCTTCTGTGCATTTTGACCGGGTAGATTCGGATCACCTATGATAGAAATGATTGCTTCTGCACCATTTCCGTTGGCTTGCTTGATGAGTTCTTCTAATCGCCTCTTCGCTTTCCATTGGCAAAGCAAGTCCCACCAAGGACAGTCTCCAGATGGGCTTGCTGAAAGTCGCGCTCCTCCTTTTTGTCCCTTGGTAAGATTGGCGGCAATTTGCTTTCGCTTCATTGCCGCATACGCCGCTGCCCCGCCCGCCATAAGCAGCCACCACGGGAAATCTCGAACCGATTTGCCTGCCCGGCTCACAGGTCCTGGCACAGGCATTGGCGTGGACGTGCCAAAAATCATCACCCGCGCCGTTTCCACCAGGTTAGGTG
>DAOUCM010000198.1:0-39906 GCA_034431895.1 Anaerolineales bacterium | reverse complement strand
CGGCGACCCTGCGCTCGCGGCTGGATTACGTCAAGGAACGCCTGCGCCTGTTCTACGTGGGCATCACCCGCGCCAAACGCGACTTGATCGTCACCTGGAACACGGGCCGCCAGGGCGATGCAACGCCGTCTCTACCGATGAGCGAGTTGATGGGGTGGTGGGAGAAAAAGGACGGATAACGCCCTTACAGCGTAAACTAATAATCATTCCCTCACGCGCTTGAAGCGTCAGGTTGTTTTTTGACTGCTGGCCGATCGAAACAGCAGCCGCGTCCTTTCGATGCGCCCCGCTTCCAATGGGATGCCCAGCACTGCCAGCACCTCTTCTGGCCGGCCGGTGGCGCCAGGCCGGGCGCTCAGGCGCATGAGAACCATTCTTTTCCCTCCGTTCCCTGACGAAGAGGGGCGAGGGATGAGGCTCAGTTCCTCGATGAGAGGACGCAGGTCGTACCGTTTGCCGCGACGTTCTCGAGGCAGGGATTCGGCTGCCATGACGGAAGCCAGCCTCTCGTTCAGATCGGAAACGGGGCCTGCCTCCGTTATCTCGACCTGGTACTCGGCTGCGATCACTTCCGTTTGCAGCGCCGGCGCGCGTTCATCCACTTGTTCGACGCCCAAAATGGTCAAGCCGGGCGGCATGACCTCCCGCAAGGCCGCAGGCAGGCTGGCAGGATCGAGGTTCTCCGTCAGCCAGAGGTCCAGCACTTCGGCGCGGGAGGTAAATCCCAACGGTAGGGCGGCGGCGAGTTGGATTTTGGGCTGCGGGTGAAAGCCTTGGCTGTATGCCAGCGGCAGGCGGGCACGGCGCAGGCTGCGTTCCCAAACTTTATGCAAGTCGAGGTGGCCGATGTAGCGCAGGGCGCCTTGTTTGGCGAAGGTGATGCGAAGTCTCATAGGGGATTACGGCAAGTCATACCACACCGTCAGCGCGGGCTGTTGCGCAGGGTCGGCGTCGCCGCTATAGAATTCGATATTCTCGGCTTTGTCATTGGGGTTCTCTTGGCTGAATTGCAAACGGAGTTGGGTGTTGCCTGTCAAGTTGATATTTTGGAAGGAGGAGGGAGACAATTCGACATGATACCAATTACCCTTTGGCTCTGGCTGGAACGTACCTGCGTGGGCGCAATCCTTGTTTCGAAAGGCGGGCGCTGATAGGCCAAAGGCAAACGCTGAAGGCGGCGTGCAGATGTCCACTTCCAACTCTCCAAGTCGTTTGAAAGGGCTGCTGCCTGTCAGCCGGGCCGATTTCAACCTCAATTTTACAGCGGTGATTTTGGCTTCATCGGGTAAAGCGGAGGTATCGAAGGATAGGAAAGCGCGATATTGACGATTTTGCGCATCGTCTCCGACCCGCAGGATAAGTTCTTGGGTGTGGACCTCACAGTCGCGATGGCTGTGCGCCGAACAATCCAGGGTCCAGCCGTCAGAAGCCCCTATGGAGTTGAACACGCGGTAGCCCATCAAATTCCAGGCCAGCGTTTTTGGGGTGCGGTCGGCGTAGAAAAGGCCCCAATAAGGCTCTACAGAAGAACCGGTTTTGGAAGGTTGGTCGAAGGCTTCGAAATAAACGAATTGCACCCGTGTTTTGGCAAGTTCTCGATAATATCGGTCGAGGTTGTCTTCCGAGAGGCCATACGCACCTTGTGTGGGCAGCCCCACTTCTTTGAACAGGATGAAACGCTCCGTTTTCTCGGATAGGGCAGAATAGTAGGCTTGCTGCCATTGCACCGCCGGTAGGGGATATTTTACGGCGTGCCAGTAGGAATGTGAGATGGGGAAAAGCCAATCGCCTACGAGCAGCAATTCGGGGTAGAGCAGGTAGTCGTCTATTTCCTCCGAGGTAGCCACCGGCTTGCCGCTATCTTGGCGAAGTTGGGCAATGGCATCGCAAAGTTCATGCATAGAATATCGCTCGCGGGGTTGATACAGGCCCTCGTTGCCGATGCTGTACCCTAGCACAATGGGCATGTTGGCGACCTCACGGGCCGTTTTCAACTCGCCCTGGCTGAAGGGACTCCAAATGCCCATGATGACTCCCTTGAAGCCAAGCGCCTGGGCAATGGTGAGGAAAGGCTTTCCCATTTTCCCCACCGAACCATACGTGACCAAACCGCTGAAGCCGGCTTTTTTCAAAGCAATCAAGTCCCTGGCAATCGTTTCGGCGGTCAGCGAGGCAGACGGGCTGGGCGAACTATAGTCCACCCAGCGAATGCGCCTGACTTTTGCTATCCATTCCGCGTCTACGGGCCGGCTGCATTCGATGGGCAAGATGACGGGGCTTTTTCGCGTAGGTGTGCGGTAGGCATATACTTCTGGCAGCGAAGAGGCAAACAGCAAATTGACAAGCGAGAGGGCCAGCAGAAAAACCGGTGCGTATGTAGCGGTTTTCATTGTCGGTTGAAGAGGAGCGCGTTGACCACTTGAACGCACCATCCCGAAGGCTTTTTAGAGCAATTGTATGGGCAAAATCGGGCCTTCACCCTGCGGGTACTTCGCGGGACGGTTCATCGAAGGCTTATCCCGAATTCAGGTTACTTTACCAACGCTCTAAGGCTTGCTCCAAGAACAACATCTTTCCATCCAGCACACAGATCACCCCCTTCTTTTCCGACAGGGTTTGCGCTCCTTTGGTGATTTCTTCGCCAGCCGCGGCCGGCAAACAATTCAACCCCGCCTGCCGCAGGTACTCTGCGCGCAGTAAAACACGTTCCACGTCATGCTGGTCAATGACCGACGAGATTTCCACCGCCAGGTATGCTTCCTGGCCGGCTTTCGGTCCGCTGCGCAATTGCCCCAATGCAAGCATGTCGAGACGCATCACTTCGTTCCACTGCTCCGGCGAGAGGCGCTCTTCCAGAACCTGCTCCAGCGTTTGCAAATCTACCAGATGAATTCGGCGCATCAAGCGCCCGAAGTAGCCGTAGACTTTGTTTCGATATTCGCTTTCCAAAACCCGTCCGTCAATTTTCGATAGTTTGTTTTCTACCTTCACCAGCCGGGTTTCTACGTTTTCCAGTCTGTTCTCTACCTTCACCAGTCGGGTTTCTACGTTTTCGAGCCTGATTTCTACATTGCTCAGTCGCGCTTCACTTTGTTTTTGCGCCTCTGCCAGTTCGTCCACCCGCCGACCGAGTATCGCCAGTTGCTCTTCGGTGCGCTTCTGGGCAGCAGCCAATTCATCCATCCGCTGAGCAAGCACGTCCAGCCGCTCTTCAGTGCGCTTCTGGGCTTCTGCTAGTTCGTCCAGCCGCTCTTCGGTACGCTTTTGTGCGACAGCCAGTTCACGCACTTGTTCTTCGGTGCGCCGTTGAGCCTCTGCCAGTTCGCGGACAATGCGCGGCAAGGCCAGGAAATCATCGCTCAAAATGGCGCGCCGCAATTCCTCCCGCCATTCGGGGTGCATGTTGAGCAAACTGAGCAAATCTTGATAATCGCGCACGGTAAACGTCATTTCACACGCTCCAACTTGCATTATACTTGAATTCCTCCCCAAATACATCATTGTTTCGGGGGGCCATATCCCGCCTCACCCGCGCTTTCACCCTGCTCCTTCCTCGCCTCCTACCTCTCCGCCAGGGGGCGCCGTCCCGCCGACTACCGCCTCTCCAACGAACGTCTATTTGACTCCCACCTCCACCGAAGGCGATTCCCAGAGAATCGCTTTTTATTTTGTCGTTTCTGGGCATTTCCAGGCCGGGCCGGGATGTTCACGGCGCAGGGCCGAGAAGGTGGGCAGGATGCCGCAAGCATAACAATTCTGACGGCAGTCTACGCGGATATGCCCTTCGAGCGACATGCGGAAATCCTGGAAGAGGAAGTTTTTGCGCACGGCTGTGGAGATATGCTCCCAGGGGAAGACTTCATCCGTGCGGCGTTGACGGTGGGTGTAGAAGGCCGGATCGAGGCCGTGTTCCTCGAAAGCCTGCATCCAGACCTCGAATTTCATCTGCTCGCCCCAAGCGTCGAATTTTGCGCCTTTCTTCCAGGCGGCGTAAACGACTTCGGCCACTTTGCGGTCGCCGCGCGACAGGACGGCTTCGAGCAGGGTGTCGTTGGGGTCGCTCCATGAAAGTTTGATGTTGCGGTCGCGCAAATTGCGGCGCAGGAGTTCTTGCTTTTCCAGCACGCTTTCGCGTGTGTCGCAGGCTACCCATTGGAAGGGCGTGTGCGGCTTGGGGACGAAGGTGCTGACGCCGACATGGAGTTTGGCCTTCATACCGATGACTTTGCGGCCCTCGGCAATGACTTGTTTGGCTAAATCTGCAATGGCCTGCACATCTTCTAAGGTTTCGCTTGGATGCCCAATCATGAAATACAGTTTGATGGTCGTCCAGCCGCGGCGGTAGATCTCGCGCGTCGTTTCGAGGATGTCGGCGTCGGCGATGGGCTTGTTAATGATGCGGCGCATTCGCTCGGTGGCGGCTTCTGGCGCCAGAGTGAAACCGCCGGAGAAGTGTTCGCGCAATTTATCCATCAAGTCAATCGAAACGGACTCGATGCGCAGCGACGGCAAGGAGATGGTCAACTTTTGGCCTTCGAAGCGCTGGCTGATGGCATTAGTTAACTCGATGATATGCGTGTAGTCGGACGAAGACAGGGACAGGAAAGCCAGTTCCTCGAAACCGGTGGCTTCGACCGCAGTCACGGCGGCTTCGACGATTTCGTCCACGCTGCGTTCACGCACGGGACGGGTAATCATGCCCGCATGGCAAAAGCGGCAGCCGCGCGTACAACCGCGCATGATTTCTACCGAAGCGCGGTTATGCACCACTGAGATGTTTGGCACGATGAAGTGGGTGGGTGGGGGGGGCAATTTCCCTACGATGCGTTTGACGACCGGATTGGCGATTCCCTCTACCAGGGATTCGATATGCGAGAGGGTGCCGTCTTCCAGGTAATGCGGCTGATAGAAGCGCGGCACGTAGACGCCGGGAACCTTTGCCAGGGCAAGCAAGAGCGCCCTCCGCTTTTCGAAAGAGGACAGGGGAAAGAGGTCGCTTGCCGCATCTTGTTTCTTTCTTCGAAACGCTTGTACGACATCAATGATTTCGTGAATCACCTCTTCCCCTTCGCCGATGACGAAGGCATCTATGAAAGCGTGCATAGGCTCTGGGTTGAGGCAGGCATGCCCACCGGCAATGACGAGGGGATGCGAGTCGTCCCGCTCTTCTGCGCGGACAGGGAGGCCGGAGAGATCGAGCAGGTTGAGGGTGTTGGTGTAGAGCGTCTCGTAGGGTAGAGAAAAGCCGAGGAGGTCGAAGCAGGCCAGGGGGCGTTTCGATTCGAGCGCGTAGAGCGGAATCCCTGCGGCGCGCATTTCCGCTTCCATATCCACCCAGGGCGCGTAGGCGCGTTCAGCCAGCGCATCCTCCCGCCGGTTGATTTGGTCGTAGAGAATTTTCAACCCTACGTTGGACACCCCGATATCGTAAATATCGGGGAAGAGCAGGGCAACCCTCGTTTGGGCGCTGTCCCAATCTTTGAGGAGGCTATTCAGTTCGCCGCCAACGTAGCGACCGGGTTTTTCTACCTTGAGGAGAATGCGGTCGAGGCGAGTTTCGATTTGTTCAGGAGTAAGCATGGTACGATTATACCTGATAAAATTTGTCTAATTTTGGATGGGATGGGGAAGATGCCCCGTTAACATTGGGAGGCGATGGACTTACAAAATTGTTAAGAAATTTTAGTCCAAATGGGTTATCAGGAAATTCCATAATTGGCTTAGAATCTCGATATAGTTATGTGAGAAGGAGAGTCGCCATGAAGAAAATCTTGTTCTTTTTGCTTGTCTTGGGTTTGACGGCGTGTAGTGCAGCGCCTACCCAGCCGCCGGCGCCGCAGCCTACGCCCGTCCCGCCGACGCCGCAAGTCGTTATTGTCACCGTCGAAGTGCCGGTGCTGCCTACACAAGCGCCGCCTTCACCGATTCCGACGGTCACGCCGCTGCCGCCGCCCACCGAGGTCCCCACGCAGGTCGTCGAGCCGACTCAGCCAGCCGCGGCAGGCCCGACTTCTGCGCAGCCTACGGCTAGCGGCCCCATTAGCATCCCGGCGGAATTCAACGGTCCGTCGTTTGCGAACATCACCGTTTCTACAAACACGTTTTCTCTGCGTTGCCAGCCCAAGGAAATTACCTTCGATTTGTATGCCACCGACATCTACATCACGCGGGTAGACTTTTATTACCGCATCCGCGACAAACACTCGAACTATGTCCCTGAGTGGTCGCTGGGCGGCACGCTGGAAACCGACGGCGGCAATCATTTCTGGCTGACCTACTCTGGCGAGTCGGTGAAGGCCGATAACCGCAAGGACTTCGGCTGGTTCGACCTGCAATTCATAGGCATGAACAAATTGGGGCAGGTGGTGGGCCGCACCGAAAAAATTGTGGACTTGATTTCGTACACCATTGATTGCCCGTAGTCAATCTGGCAATTGCCAATGAAACGGACAGGCGCGTGCCTGTCCGTTTTGCATGAATTCATTGTTCGTGCATATATCGTAAAGATTTTGCACGATTTGTCATCCAGCCGGCTGCATACGCAGGCGCTCGCGCCCCCACAGCCACAGGGCGCCCAGGCCGAATAGAATCACCGCAAAGTTGATCAGCCAGCCAAAGAAGCCCAGCGGCAGCAGCGGGAACTTGAACAAACCTACCACAAGGGCAAGGATGGTCACGCCTGCAATTACCGGCCAGAATTTATGTTCGGCCAGTTCGAGGTTGAGTTTGCCCAGGACCCACCGACCTAAGGCCGCGCCGACTACAATTTTGGTCAAGTAGGCGGTGACCAGCACAAAGGCAACCGTCAGGGCAAACAAGGCTAAGAGGCCTACCCAGACAATGGCGCCGCTGATGCCGCCCAGCGTAAGCGAGCCAAAGAGGATGCCGCCCAAGATCATCACGACCAGGATGACCAGTACAGCAAAGAAGAAGGAGGCCCAGGCTACGGCGCCCCATCCCAGGCTGGGCCAGAGTTGAGATTGTATCTTTCCGGCGGTCATGCCCAGGAACAGCGGTGCCAGCCATGCCAGCAACAGGCTGAACAAGACCAGGGTCACGATGGAACGCAGCAGGTCGAGCGCCCATTTCCCTACCTGTTGGGCAGGCGTTGGCGGGACGTAGGCGGTCTCGTCTACCTTGGGTTCTACGCGGGTGACTTTACCGCCTACAGCCCCTGCAGGGAATTGCAGGTCATAGGTACTGCTGTATTCCAGGTCGCCGGCGATTTTGGCGCCTTCCTTGACGGTCAAACCGGGCGTCAGGCTAGGCAGAGTCAGCGGGATGTTTTGTTGCATGAACACATTGGGAGATGGTTCGTTGACGGTTTCCTCGGTTTGGTCTACGTAGGCTTTTACGTCGCCCCCAAACGAACCGGCCAGTTCGAGCGCGCCTGTTCCAGCCAGCACATCACCTTCGACCTGGCCGGCCAGCAATGCTTGTGCCGAGCCGACAACCACGTCGCCGCCTACAGCGCTGCCAGATTTGAGTTCCAAACTTGCGCCGGCGGCCAGCAAGTCATCGCCGACGCGAGCGTTTTCGCCCAATTGCAAACCGGCGCCAGCAATGCGGACATCGTCGGTGACAACACCGTTGACGATCACCACCTGCCCAGCGGAGGTCAAATCGCCCTCTACCGTCCCGTTGAGGGTAATCTGGCTGCCAAAGGCAATCAGGTCGCCTTTGACCGTGCCATCTACAACGATCTCTGCGGCGAAGAGATATAAATCGTCTTCCACCACCTCATCTGCGGCAATGACAATTTTTTCACCGCTGCGCTCATCGAAGGCGTAGGCTGGGGTGGCCAGGGCCAACGCCAGCAAAGCCGCCAGCACAAAAATAGAAATGATTTTTTGGATGCGTGACATAGCATTCTCTCCATTCTTGACGTTGAGTTCTGTCTGATATACGGGAAAGGGAACGAAGGGTTGCGCGCATCCAGGAGGAACGCCCTTGCGCTTCTTGCTCACCCCTGACCTGCTTCCGTTATAGGAGCGGCTTCCCGTCTTTGTAGAACAGATCTCCGTCCACCGTGACCTCCGCGTGCGACATATCGCACAACATGTCCCAATGCAGGCCCGATTCGTTGCCCCCGCCTGCTTCGGGGAAGCCCAATCCCACGGCTAGATGGATGGTGCCGCCCAATTTCTCGTCGAAGAGCATATTCTTGGTGAAGCGGGTGATGCCGTAATTGGTGCCGATGCCCCATTCGCCCAGGTAGCGCGCGCCGGGGTCGGTGTTCAGCAGGCTGGTCAACAGTTCCTGATTCTTGCCGGCCTTCTCTTTGACGACTTTACCGTCCTCGAACCATAGTTCGATGTCTTCTACTTCTTGTCCATCGAAGATGGCGGGATACTTGAAACGAATCCAGCCGTTGGCCGAGTTTTCCACTGGGCTGGTGAAGATTTCGCCGTCTGGGAAATTCTGCGTCCCTGCGCATGGAATGAATTTGCGTCCTTCGATAGAGAGGCGTAAATCTACATTCTCGCCTTTCAAGACGGCCTGCTTGCGCCCTGCCAGCCAGTCTATCAGTTTTTGCTGTCGCTGAGCCTCTTGCTGCCAAAAAGCGACCGGGTCGTCCTCGTTCAGCATCCCGGCGGCATAGACGAACTCACGGTAATCGGCCAGACTCATGTTGGCTTCCTGCGCCATGGCTTGGGTAGGATAGACGGTAAGACACCATTTCATTTCACCGCGCGCCAAGCGGTCGGAGAAAATCTTGAACAATGGAGCATGAGTCTTGCGGAAGCGAGCGATGCGCTTTGGCTCGACACCGGCCAGTTCGCGCGTGTTGGTTTCGGCCTCGATGACCATCCGTGCGTCGAAAGTCTCGTAAATGATGCGGCGGACGGGCATCAAGAAATCCAGTTGCGCCTCAGAAGCGTGTTTCAAGAACACCTCCCCTGCGCCGGGGACTTCATTCAATGTCAGTACATGCGCCCCCGCCTTGACGGCTTCTTCCAGGAAGGCCAGCGAGAGCTCATCTGCCAGCGGTGTCGTTTGCAAAAGAACTTGCTGGCCGGGTTTCAATTGCAACGAATAGTGAACCATCACTTTCGCCAGTTTGCTAACACGTGTATCGGGCATAGGAGAGTCCTTTAGAAAAACGGTTTATCGCAGCCATGCGGGCCTTTGTCGTCATCGAGCCAGTGCAGCCTTGATACTTTCCAATCCTTTTTCGATGTTTTCGATCGAGTTGGCATACGATAGGCGCAGGTAGCCCTCGCCATATTCGCCAAAGGAATTGCCAGGTAACAGCGCCACGCCAGCCTTGTCCAGAAGCAGATTAGCCAGGTCGGTAGAATTCATGCCCGTAGCGGTGATATTGGGAAAGACGTAGAACGCGCCCTGGGGTTTCTGGCAGGTAAAGCCGGGGATGGCGTTCAGCCCCTCCACGATGACATCCCGGCGGCGTTGATATTCGGCTACCATCACGTTCACCCTATCCTGCGGGCCGGTAATCGCTTCCAAGCCGGCAAACTGGGTGAAGTGGGCCGTCGAGCCGATGGAATGCGTCAATAGCAAGTCCACGCGCGCAGCCAGTTCTCTTGGCATGATGCCAAAGCCCAGCCGCCAGCCGGTCATCGAGTAGGTCTTGGAGAAACCGTCCACGATGATGGTGCGCTCTTTCATGTCGGGCAAACTGGCAATGGAGGGCGCTTCTAGCCCGTCGTAGACGATGCGGGTGTATAACTCATCAGACATCACCCAGCAGCCAAATCGTTCGGCTTGCGAGGCAATATGTTCCAGGTCTGCGAGCGGGATGACGCCGCCGGTCGGGTTGGAGGGCGAGTTCAGGATGATGAGTTTCGTCTTCTGGTTGATGAGTTTGTCGAACGCTTCCAAATCGAACGAGAACTGGTTCCGCTCCAGCAAAGGGACAGCCACCGGAACGCCGCCTGCTATCTTGATCATGGCCTCGTAAGTGGGGAAGCCAGGATTGGGGTAGATGACCTCGTCGCCCGGCTCGATCAGCGCCAGGGTGGGAAAGAACAGATTAGGCTTACCGCCCGGACTGACGACCACCTCGTCGGGATGGACTTCGATGCCGCGCCGGCGGCCGGCATCCTCCGCCAGCGCTTCGCGCAGCGACGGTATGCCTGCTGGCGGCGTATAGCGGGTTTTGCCGGCCCGAATGGCCTCGATGCCCGCGCGGCTGACGTTCTCGAAGGTGGGGTAATCTGGCTGGCCGATTTCCAGGTGAATGATTTCCATGCCCGCGGCTTCCAACTGGTTGGCGCGTGCCAGCACCTGATAAGCGCCTTCGGGTTTGAGATGGGCAGTACGGTGGGCAAAGGTCATGGTTAGTCCAGCATTTTTTTCAATTCGTTGAATTCTTCATCTGACATCCCAAACCAGTTCTCTGGCTCAGGGAAGGCCTTCGACTTGACTTCGCTCACATACTGTTTCAAGCCGTTGAGAATCACCTCGCCCGCGTTACCAAAGACCTTGGCCATTTTCGGTTTGAACTTGGGATACAGGCCAAACATATCGTGGTAGATGAGCAATTGTCCGTGCGCGTGAGGGCCAGAGCCAAGCGACATGATGATGCAGCCTTCGGCTCGCTCGGTAATCAATTGGCACAGCCGGTCGGGAACCAGTTCGAGCAGGATGGCAAACGCCCCGGCTTTTTCCAGCGCTTTGGCGTCATCTACAATCTTCTTTGCCAGCGTAGCCGATTTGCCTTGCAAGCGGAAACCGCCCAGCGCGGCAACCGACTGGGGCGTCAGCCCCAGGTGACCGATGGCCGGGATGCCCGCCTCTACAATGGCCTGGATACGAGGCGCCATAGCTACCCCGCCTTCCAGTTTGATGGCGTCACAGCCGGCTTCGGCCATGAAGCGCCCGGCGTTCTTGACGGCCAGTTCGTTGCTGGGCTGGTAGGTCATGTAGGGCATGTCGCCGATGACAAATGCGGTAGGCGCGCCGCGTCGCACCGCCGCAGCATGGCGAATCATGTCATCCATGGTGACGGGCAGGGTGCTATCGTAACCCAGCATGGTCATGCCCAGGCTGTCGCCCACCAGAATCATTTCGACGCCGGCTTGCTCCTGGAGGTAAGCGGTAGGATAGTCATAACAGGTCAGCCAGGAGATGGGTTCTTTGTCCTGCACTTTTTGGAACAGGTAGGGCAGGGTAATTTTCTTGCGGTCGGTCATGGGATTGCTCCTTTTGTGAGAGAAGAAATGGATGAAAACAGGCCAGCCCAACTCCATACGAAAATGGCTGGCAACTGGCCTGTAAAGGTACAAGCGAGCGCGTTTATGCGGCTTCTGCTTTGGCTTTTTCGCGCGCGCGGAAGGCCTTGATCCAGCGCATGGAGTATGCGTCTCGTCCCATCAACAGGTCACAGGCCAAGATGGTGGTCTGGATTTCAGGAACGGTTGGATCGGTGATGGCTGTCGTCAAACCGCGCGAGATAGCCAGCGCCAGATAGGCTACATTGATAATTTTGCGGTCGGGCAGGCCAAACGAGACGTTGCTGGCGCCCAAATTCATATTGACGCCAAGTTCCTTTTGGATGAGGGAGATCGAGTCCAGGGTGATGCGCGCTTGCATGTGATCGGCGCTGACGGTGAGTGCCAGAGGATCTATGATGATGTTTTCAGGCGGCACGCCGTAGTCGCCAGCGCGTTTGATCAATTTTTCGGCTACTTTGAGCCGCTCCTGAGGCGTAGACGGTACGCCTTTGTCATCGGTGATGACGCCAATGACGGCCGCCCCATATTGTTTGGCTAGAGGCAGTACCGTGTCCATCATTTTCTCTTCGGCGGTGGTGGAGTTGATGAGGGCCTGTCCAGGATAGACTTCGAGGGCAGCGGCTAGCGCATTGGGGTTGGCGCTATCGAAGCACAGCGGTATATCCACCACCTCCATCACTGCTTGGGCCGCGCCGCGCAGCAGGGCAGGCTCGTCTGCGCCAGGAATGCCGGCGTTGATATCCAAAACTTGAGCGCCGGCAGCGGCTTGTGCGCGGGCATCTTCTTGGACCATACTGAAATCGCCTTCAGCCATGCTGGAGGCCAGTTTCTTGCGGCGGGTCGGGTTGATGCGCTCCCCAATCATCACGAAGGGATGATTGGGGCCGATGGTGACAGTTTTTTCTTTGAGGCTGAGTTTGGTTTCCATAGAGTTCTCTTCCTGTTCATCCTAGTATACCTGTGGGATGAGCGGATGGGAAGATTATGCAACCAATTGGCGGGCAATGCGCGTGGCGCTGGAAGCGTCGGGGGCAAAGGCGTCGGCGCCAATAGACTTTGCAAATTCTTCTGTGACCGGCGCACCGCCAATCATCACTTTGACTTTGTCGCGCAAACCGGCGGCTTTCAGAGCCTGGATGGTGGCGCCCATATTGCTCATGGTCGTGGTGAGCAGGGCCGACATACCGATCAGATTGGCGCCTTCGTGAACGGCATCTACGAAGGCTTCGGGGGCTACGTCCACGCCCAGGTCAATGATTTCGAAGCCGGCGCCTTCCAACATCATAGCCACCAGATTCTTGCCAATGTCATGCAGGTCGCCTTTGACAGTGCCAATGGCAATCTTGCCAGAGGCTTTAACATCGGTGGCGGTCAGATACGGTTTGAGCAGGCTCAGACCAGCCTGCATAGCGCGGGCGGAGATGAGCATTTCGGGGACGAAGAAATCGCCATCCTCGAAGCGTTGCCCTACCTCATCCATAGCCGCAATCAGCGCCTCGTTCAAAATCGTACCTGCTTCTACGCCAGCCTCTAAAGCCGCCTTTACGCCGGCTTCTACTTCGGCAGCCTGTCCGTTGATCACGTTCTCGAAAATTGGCTTCAGGTCCATAGGAATCTCCTCAGTGAGTTTTTGAAAATAGGCCCCTGTAATGGGGCGCCAAGGCAAATGTTATAGTTGCCAAACTTTTGCTTCTTCGTCCATGATGTGATCCAAGATGGCCTCGTGTGCGCGGTCAATGTCGTCTAGCAGGGCTTGGCGCGCAGCCTCTACGTCATGTGCTTCCAAGGCGCGCACAATGCGCTCGTGCGTCACTTCCATCGTTTTCCCAGCCCGGCGCATGACCATAAAACGCGCTAGTTGATCATGCAATTTGCCCACCAATTCAGCCAATTCGTTGTTTCCGCTGGCTTTGGCAACAAGGTAGTGGAAGCGGCGGTTTTCATCCGTGTAGCGGTCATAGGATTCGTCGTCGTCGCCGGTGTAGCCTGCGTGGACGTGGCGCATTTCTTCCAATTGTGCATCCGTCACTCGCAAGGCGGCTCGCTCGACAGCGTTCAGTTCCAGAATGCGGCGCACATCGAGCAAGTCGCGCAGTTGTTTGAGAGTGACATGTGCCACAAAGTAGCCGGAACGGGGGCGGATATCTACCAATCCTTCATGGCTGAGCATTTGCAGGGCATCGCGCACCGGCGTAACACTGGTGTTGTACTCTTCGGCCAGCGCATCAATGTTCAGACGTTCCCCCGCTTCGCGGCGGCCCATGATAATCGAACGCCGCAATTGTTTGTAAATCAGGCTTTTGGATGTTGCATCAATGGTTGAAAAATCCATACTGCTACTCCGGTATAATGAAATCTTACCATAAGATATATCAGATTGCAATATTTACAATAATTGATATATCAGTTATTGACAACTGATATATTAAATGCTATGATTAGATTGAGTTGATGTATCTGCTGACAAACCTTTGGAGCCATATGATTTCCAATTATCTTCATCAGGAGGTGCCAGTTCATTATACTCAATCTATTCTGTTTTGCCGTTGGTTCGTATTACCCAAGAATTCTACCCAAGAAAGGGAGAGAAGTTCATGCAAACTCAAAAGATTCACCCCTTGATTGTCCAGGCAAATGAGCAACTTCGCAAAGGGACAATCTCCCGCCGCGATTTCCTGCGGCTGTCCACGCTGCTGGGCATGTCATTAGCCAGTGCAAAATTCCTGGCGGCTTGCGGCCCGGCTGCAACTGAAGCCCCTGCTGCGACCGAAGCCCCCGCTGCGACTGAAGCGCCTGCGGCTACGGAAGCGCCCGCGCCAACCGGTCCGGTTCGGGGCGGGACCCTGACGGCTGCTACCCGTATCGAGCGCGTTGACCATCCGGCGCGGTTTTCACTGGTCAGCGCCTCGCATCCCTGGCGGCATGTCTTTGAATATCTGACTTACACCAATCCACAGGGCATCACAGAACCCTACTTGCTGGAGAAGTGGGAAGTCAGCGATGATTTGTTGACTTGGACGTTGTTTGTGCGCAAGGGCATCAAGTTCAACAACGGCAAGGACTTCACCGCCGATGACGTGGTATTCAACTTCCAGCAATGGCTGAGCGAAGAGGTTGGCTCGTCTATGCTGGGTTCGTTGTCCTATCTCTCGCCTGAGGGAGTCGAAAAGACGGACGATTATACCGTTACGCTCAAATTGAACTCGCCCTCGATTTTCATTCCCGAACATCTGGGTCAATATCCGGCTGCCATTGTGCCGGCCGGATTTGGTGGCGACATCACCAAAGAGCCGATTGGCACCGGCGCCTTCACAATGGAAGAGTATGTGCCTGGCGAGCGCGCCCGCTTGAAAGCCCGCGAAGGCTATTGGCGCATGGGCGAAGACGGCAAACCTCTGCCTTACTTGGACGAAATCATCATGGTGCAGTTAGGCGAGGATCGTTCTGCCGACCTGGCTGCCTTGCAGAGCGGACAGGTAGATACCATCATCGAACCGTCGGTTGCCATTTGGGAAGCCGTGAAAGATGATGACCGCTTCACCGTCGTTGGCACGCCCACCGGCGCGACGCGCGTCCTGCGCATGCGTGTGGATCAGGAACCGTGGACGGACAACAATGTGCGCCTGGCACTCAAGCATTGCCACAATCGCGAGAAGATTCTGGCGCTGGCGCTCCAGAACCAGGGCGTGATCGGCAACGATAGCCATGTCTCACCGGCGCACCCGGAGTATGTAGATATTCCGCCCTTCCCATTCGATCCTGCCAAATCGAAAGAATTGTTGGCAGCGGCTGGTTATCCTGATGGCTTGACCATCGAATTGGTGGTTGCCAGCGACTGGCCCGAATCGATGGCCTATGCCCAGGCTTTGAAAGAAGATGCGGCCGCCGGCGGCTTCAACATCGAATTGAAGACCATGCCTGCTTCGCAATACTGGGATGGCTGGACCGATTGGAATCTCGGTATTACCTGGTGGGCGCATCGCACACTAGCGCCGATGCTCCTGCCGCTGGCTTACATTGCCGATGCCGATGGCAAGCCTGTACCGTGGAACGAGAGCCGCTGGGTGGACGAAGAGTTCAGCGCAATTCTCCAGCAGGCTGCTGCTACGCTTGATTTGGAAAAGCGCAAGGAGTTGGTGGGTAAACTCGAAGTGATTCAAAAAGAGCGCGGTTCGGTGTGTATTCCGTTCTTTATGAACGTCTGGAAGATTTACACGAAGAACGTACACAACGTCCCGCCCCTGCCGGATGAATATGCGGTCTTCTACGAGACGTGGAAGGACGCCTAGTTCGATAAAGTCATGGCTGTTTATTTTGCTGCTTGCTTCCTCCCTCGAACGGCCGTGAATTTATAGCCTGCCGGACCTGTGACGACTCGCCTCGTCGCTCAGAATCGCCTCATCGAAGCACATCGCAGGTCACGGGTCCGGCAGAGAAGCGCTTTGGTTAGTTCTTATTTTCTCGTTTTTTAGCCAGAGGCTCAAGCCGTCTGGCGCATTATCAGAAACCATCCAAGCAGAGAGGTTACCCGATGATCGAAACTCATGGCTGGAGCATGACCAGCGCGCACTATGCCCGCATGGGATATGAAGAGTGTGACAAGATTCACAAAGCCAGTTTGGAAATCCTGGAGCGTATTGGAATTGATGTCCATGATGAGAAAGCCATCGAAGTCCTGGTGGGGGGCGGTGCCAAGGCAGATGGCATCCGCGTGCGCATCCCCGAATACATGGTAGCAAAGGCACTGGCAACCGCCCCCAAGACGATTACATTGTACGATCGCCATGGCAAGGTGGCTATGCGCGCCCGCGATTACAACACCTACTACGGCGGCGGTTCGGACTGTTTGAATATTCTCGACCACAAGACAGGCGAGCGTCGTAAGCCTGTGTTGGAAGATGTGAAGAACGCGGCGCGCCTGTTCGATGCCCTGCCTGAGATTGATTTTGTGATGTCGGCCTTCCTGCCCGTGGATGTGGACCAGAACATCTACGACCGCTACCAGATGGAAGCCATGCTGAACAACACGACCAAGCCGATTGTGTTCGTGACGCCCGACTTCGAAGGTTGCGTAGCGGCGGTGGAGATGTGCGAGGCGGTAGCGGGTTCTGCCGAGGCTTTCCAGAAGAAGCCGTTTGCTACCTGTTATATCAATGTGACGACCGGCATGACCATGAACCAGGAAGCCTTGCAAAAGAATATGTACTTGGCCGGCAAGGGGCTGCCGCAACTGTGGATTCCGCTCAATGCGGGCGGGGTGAATTCACCGGTCACAACGGCTGGGTGTATGGCTTCGATGAATGCGGGCATTCTCTTGGGAATCGTGCTTTCACAATTGGTGCGCCCGGGTGCGCCGATTGCTGTGCCTGGCTGGAACGGCGGGCCTTATAATCTCAAGACCATGGTGGGCAATTATGTGTTGGCCGATGAACAGGGCGTGCCGACTTCGATGGGTAAGTATTATGGCTTGCCGGTCTTTGGCCTGGGCGGATCAACGGATTCTAAATTGCTCGATCAACAGGCCGCTTTCGAGGCCACGATTAGTTTGATGACGGCTTTGCTGCATGGAGCAAATATCGTTCATGATGTGGGTTTCATGGACTCGGGCTTGCAAGGCTCGCTGGTGTTGATAGCGCTGTGCAATGATTGGCTGGGCTTCATCCGCGCCATGACGCGCGGGGTGGTAGTCAACGATGAAACGCTGGCTTTGGATGTCATTGAAGAATTGGGGCCGACCGGCAACTATCTCGATCATCCACATACGCTGGCGCATTTCAAGGAGCCGTATTATTCCAAATTGGCTGATAAAGCGCCCTATGCAGTGTGGATGAAGAAGGGCGGCACGACTATGGAACAGCGCGCCGCTGAACAAGTGGACAAGATTTTGGCCTCTCACCGCGTCGAGCCGCTGCCGGAAGAGGTGCAGAAGAAGATTCGAGCGATTGTCGAGCGCGAGCAGGCTTGGATTGATAGCAAAAGATAGTATAGAAATTGCGAGGTGACAGTCACTTTTGAGTGACTGTCACCTCATTATCCCCCTGAAGGAGAGACAATGGCCCGTTACATCGTCCGACGATTGTTGACCATGCTCCTTTCGATGTTCCTGGTTTCGATAATCGTCTTTGCAGTGGTCGAGATTGCGCCTGGGAATGTAGCGCGTAACATCTTAGGGGCATACGCCACGCCTGAGCAGGAAGCCTCGATGGCCAATCAATTGGGGTTGACGCGCCCGCCGGTCATCCGTTACCTTTCTTGGCTGTTCGGCTCCGATTGGCAGGCTGCGCCAAAAGTGGGCTTGCCGTTGGTCGAAACGGTGACCCAGCAGGGAGTGGTGGAAAAATCCCAGGAATGGTGGGCGCAGGAGGCGGACGGCAGTTTGGTGCAGTGGGACGTTGTGGGGGGTGTGCTGGTCAAACTGGTACGTCAGCCGGATGGCTCCACCGTTCAGGTGCCAGATGAGGATGCCTGGCAGACCGGCCCGGACGGTGAAACCTATTTTTGGGGGGTAGATACGGCCAATCGGGCGGCCAAATGGGTCAAAGGTCAGGGCGGGGTGGAGTATCGGTATGAATATACAGGCTGGATTGCAAAGGAAGATTCGCCAGTCGAATATATCCCGTTGAGCAAAGGACTGCTGCGCGGTGAAGCCGGGATTTCTTTGCGTTATAAGGCGCCTGTGGCTGAGATCGTAGCCCGCCGCATGAAGAATTCGTTCATCCTGGCTGCGCTGGCAATTCTGGTTTCCATCCCGGTCGCGGTTGTATTGGGCTTGATCGCGGGCTTGAATGAGGGCAAGTGGCTAGATCGGGTCATTTCGGTGGGCGGCTTGATTACTGCCGGCTCCCCCGATTTTGCCACCGGCATCTTGCTGATCATCGTTTTTGCGGTTTGGTTGAAGGTGTTGCCAGGGGCGGCGGTCTTTACCTCGGAAGATGCAATCTTGAAAGACTTACGCTTGTTAGTGCTGCCAGTCTTGACAGCCAGCCTGGTGGAGATTGGCTACGTGCTGCGCATCACCCGCGCCAGTGTAGTGGAGGTGATGAACAGCCCGTATGTGCGCACCGCGATCCTCAAGGGACTTTCTTACCGCCAGGTAGTGGTGCGGCACGTTCTGCGCAATGCCATGATGGCGCCCATTACAGTTATCATGTTACATGTCAATTGGTTCATTGGTGGTTTGGTGGTGGTGGAATCGGTTTTTGGATACCCTGGCTTGGGAAACTTTTTGCTCAACGCCGCTTTATACAAAGACGTTTATTCTATCGAAGCCGGCGCCATGGTTTTGATTGCTTTGGCAGTAGTGACTCAATTGATTGCTGACGTCATCTACTCCTTCCTCAATCCCCGCATTCGGTACAACTAGGAGAGAGCCATGGCTCAAATGACGGGTACATTGAAGGACTTACGCGCGGCCAATCGCGCCCGACAGTGGGAGCGCACGAAGGAGGCTATTACGGTTGTATTTGCCTCCAAGACGGCAGTATTTGGGCTGGCGATTGTATTGATTTGGGTGTTGATCGCCATATTTGCCCCTTTGTTGACGCGCTATGATCCTCTTGCGCAGGACTACTTGACCATCAACAAAGGCCCCTCCGCCGAGCATTTCTTGGGAACCGACCATCTTGGACGAGATGTCTGGTCGCGCATTGCCTTTGGAGCACGCACCATCCTGACGCTGGGTCCGCTTTCTGTGTTTGTGGCCTTCCTGCTTGGCATTGCGCTGGGCTTGCCGGCAGGTTATTACGGCGGCTGGGTGGACGAAACCGTGATGCGCATCCTGGACGCCATCATGTCCTTTCCGACCATCTTGCTCTATATGATCATCATCTCGGCGGTGGGCGCCTCGGCGTTCAATGTGGTCATTGCCATTGCCATTGGCGGCGCGCCGGGCATTGCCCGCCTGGTGCGTGCCTTGACGATGGACATCCGCACGCGCGAATACGTGGCGGCTGCCAAACTGCGCGGCGACCATGACGTTCAAATCATGTTGCACGAAATCTTGCCGAACTGCCGTGGGCCGCTGATTGTGGACTTCCTCTTGCGGATTGGCTATGCCGCTTTTTATATTGGCACGCTTGGCTTCCTCGGCCTGGGATTGCCGCCGCCGACTCCCGACTGGGGCGGCATGGTGCAAGAAGGTCACTCACGCATGATGGCCAACGTCTGGCCGGTGCTTTCGGCTACTGTGGCTATTGTGACCCTGGTCATTGGCTTGAATCTGTTTGCCGACGGCCTGCGCGAAGAAAGTATGCGCTACCAATAAGAAAGTGGAGTCCAACATCTCCTCGAACTGGAGAACTTGAACTCTAGAAAAAAAACAATGACTGAACAACCCATCCTCTCTGTCAAGAATTTAGCGGTCACTTACAAAACCCGGAAACGAGATGTGGACGCTGTGCGGGATGTCTCTTTCGAGATTCGCGCCGGTGAAAACTTAGGGCTGGTCGGCGAATCGGGCTGCGGCAAAAGCACGGTGGCCTATTCGATTGTGGGTTTTTTGGGTCCCAATGGGCGCGTGACGCGCGGTGAGATTCTCTTCCGCGGACAAAACTTGGCTAATCGTTCAGAAAAAGAATTGCGCAAGTTGCGCGGCGCAGACATTTCCATGGTCTATCAGGAACCCATGTCGGCGCTCAATCCTACCATGTTGATCAAAGACCAATTGGCCGAGAGTTTGATTGCGCATCAAGGCATGACCAAGCGAGAAGCGTACGCCCGCTCCTTGGAAGCGCTCAAGTCGGTTTATATGCCTGATCCTGAAGGCGTGATGGAGCGGTATTCTCATCAAATCTCTGGCGGTCAGCAGCAGCGCGTGTTGATTGCTATGGCGATGCTCAACAACCCGTCTTTGCTCATCATGGACGAACCTACCACTGCCCTGGATGTGACTGTCGAAGCCGCGGTACTCGATTTGATCGCTGAACTCAAAGAACGCTATCGCACGGCTACACTCTACATTACGCACAATCTGGGCGTGGTGGCGCGCGTCTCCGATCGGCTGGCGGTCATGTATGCAGGCGAAATTGTGGAACTGGCCGACACAAAGGATGTTTTCCGCAATCCGCTGCATCCTTACACGATGGGGTTGATGCGTTGCCTGCCGGATGTGGACGCGCCCAAAGGCACTCGCACTTTGCACCCGATAGATGGCCGCGTTCCATCTCCCGATAATTTGCCAGCCGGCTGCATCTTTTCTCCGCGCTGCGAGTTTGCCCGCGAGAATTGCTTCCACGAACGGCCTGGCCTCAAGGAAATGGCCGCTGGTCACCAGGCGCGTTGTTTCTACTCGCAGGAGTGGCTGAACAAGGGCATTATTTGGAAAGAAGATGAGGGCCCCACCGAAGTTTGCCCAGAGAGACCGGGCGAATCCGAAGGCACGATGTTGTATGTCAAGAGCGCCCGCGTGTACTATCCGGTACCTTTCAAGACGGTGGCTGGCTTGTTTGGGCTGGAAAAGCGTCAGTATGTGCGCGCCGTGGACGATGTCAGTTTTACGGTCAAGCGCGGTCGCACGCTTGGCGTGGTCGGCGAATCGGGCTGCGGCAAAAGCACCATCGCCAAAGCCATTGTTGGGCTGGAATCTTTGCACGATGGAAAGATCGAATTCCTGGAAACCGACATTTCTATCCCCATCAACAAACGCGGCCGTCAGGTCATCCGAGATTTGCAAATGGTCTTCCAGGATCCAAACGGTGTTCTCAACCCCTCTTACAGCATCGGCGACCAGATTGCCTTGTCTTTGCGGCGTTTCAGAAGCGTGCCGCGCGAGCAAGAATACGACGAGGTGGTGCGTTTGCTCCAGGCTGTCAAACTAGGCGAAAACTATTACCATCGCCTGCCCCGTCAATTGAGCGGCGGCGAGAAGCAGCGTGTGGGTATTGCCCGCGCCATTGCCTCCAATCCGGCGGCGGTCATTTGCGACGAACCTGTCTCAGCGTTGGATGTCTCTGTCCAGGCGGCGGTGTTGAATTTGTTGCTGGAAATCCAAAACCAGCAAAACACCACGATGATTCTGATCTCGCACGACTTGAGCTCGGTGCGCTTCTTTTCAGATGATGTGGCTGTCATGTACCTGGGCCGGCTGTGTGAGATTGGGCCTTGCGAATCCATTTACAGTTCTCCTAGTCACCCCTATACGGCTGCGTTGCTTGCAGCCGTACCGCGCCCCGACCCAGAACTGAAGCAGACTGGCGTGCGCCTGCATGGACGAGTCCCCAGCGCAGTCAATCCGCCCAGCGGTTGCCGTTTCAATACCCGTTGCCCGTACAAAATCGGCGAGATTTGTGAAATAGAAGAACCTCCCAAGCGAGACATGGGGGGCGGACACTTGATTTATTGCCATTTACCGGAAGAAGAATTGTGCAAACTCTAATGCTCTTTCCCTTTGCGAAGAGGGCTAGGACAAGGCAAGCCTGACATTGCCCCATGCCGTAATCATCCTACTGGAAGGTATCTTTGCCATGACCGACGAAAAACTTTTCTTCATGCGTGAACCCTGGCATTTCGACCCTCATTTCAAGCGACCGGTGCGCCCTGGTGATGAAGTGGGTTTCGATACGAAAGCCCTTCATGCGGGTTTTCGCCCCGAGGGAGATATGGAACGCTTTCGCGCTTTTGTCCCTCCCATTGTCCCCTCGATGACGTATCCATATAAGCACTTCGACGAGATTCCCTATCCGGTTTATGGACGCACCAAGACTCCTACTGCCGACCTGCTGGAGCAGCGCCTGGCTGCGCTCGAAGGCGGTGAAGCGGCGGTGACGGCTGGCTCTGGCTCGCAGGCGCTTTTCAACCTCATCTTTACCATTGCTCGTCCGGGCGACAATATCGTCACCTCGCTCAATACGTTTGGAGAAGGCTACAAACAGGCGGCTACCATCTTCCCCGAACGCTGCGGCGTGAATTTCCATTTTGTTCGAGAACCGGCCAATCCCCAGTCTTGGGATGAGGCAATTGACGATCGCACCAAACTCGTTTGGGTCGAGACGCCCTCCAATCCGACCTTGTTTGTGACCGACATCAAAGCCGTTGCCGAAGTGGCCCATGCGCGCGGGGTACCGCTGATGGTGGACAATACGACTGCTACTGCCGCCCTTCAGCGCCCCATGGACTTAGGCGCCGACATTGTTTTGCTCAGCATCACCAAATTCCTGGCGGGCAATGCGACCGTGCTGGGCGGTGCCATTGTCGGTCCGCTCGACTTGACCGAGGACATTCGCTGGAACACGACCGAGTTCATTGGCGCAATCATGCAGCCCTTCGATTCGTGGCTCACCCTCCAGTACCTTGAAACCCTCTCTTTGCGCATGCAAAAACACGCCTCCAATGCTCAAAAGATGGCTGAATTTCTGGCCAGCCATCCCAAGGTGAGCAAGGTCAACTACCCTGGCCTGAAGAGTCATCCGCAATACGAATTGTCCAGCCGGCAGATGAAGACCGGCGGCGGGATGTTGTCTTTTGTGGTGTCGGGCGGCATTCCCAGTGCGCGTACCTTGATGAACAATTTCAAATTGATTATCCATGCCGTCACCTTTGGCACCAGCCGCACGATTTGTATGCACCCGCGTACTATTACCCACGAGCATATGACCCAGGAAGAACGCGATCTTGCCGGCATTGACGATGGCCTGATTCGTGTTTCGGTGGGCCTCGAAGACCCCGATGATTTGTTGGCCGACCTCGACCAAGCGCTTTCCAAACTGTAGAAACGCTCATACCGGATGTCGAACAGGATGAACGGTCTACAATCGCCTACGCTGGAAGCCATTCAATCTGCCAGGCAAAGCCTGGCCGGCAAGATTCTGAGGACGCCGTTAGTTAAGGTGGATGCGTGCAGTGGGAGTGCTAGCATTGCGCCTGCTGATATTTATTTGAAACTCGAAGTTCTTCAGCCGACGGGTTCGTTCAAAGTGCGCGGAGCCGGCAATGCTCTGCTCTCGCTGCCGCCTTTACAGCGTGAAAGGGGCGTGTGGACGGCCTCGGCCGGCAACATGGGGCAGGCGCTGGCCTGGTTTGCCCAAAAACTGGGAATTCCTTGCACGGTGATCGTGCCGGATACCGTTTCGCCGCTCAAGAAAGCCCGCATCGAGGCCCTGGGCGCACAGACCCGCGCGGTGCCTTTTGCTCGCTATCAAGAAATCCAGCGTCAGCGCGCCTGCGACGAGATGCGGGGGACACTCATCCATCCCTTTGCAGATGCGGCGGTGATGGCGGGCAACGCTACCATAGGCCTGGAATTGCTGGAAGACTTGCCAGACCTGGACGTTGTGGTGATTCCCTATGGCGGCGGCGGGCTGAGTTGCGGGATTGCTGCTGCCCTGCGTGCCGTGAAACCTGCCATCGAAATCTACGCCGCCGAAGTCGAGAGCGGAGCGCCGTTGGCGGCTTCTTTCCAGGCCGGCCAGCCGGTCGAAGTTCCTTATCGGCATAGTTTTGTGGATGGAATGGGCGCGCCTTTTGTCTTCCCTGGAATGTGGGAGATGGCCTCCGCATTGCTGAATGGCTCCATCCCTGTCTCTGTGGCGCAGGTGGCAGAAGCAGTGCGCATGTTAGCCTTGAATCAGCGCGTAATCGCTGAAGGCGCGGGCGCGGTTGCCCTGGCAGCGGCGTTGACCGGGCGGGCCGGCGGCGGGAAAAAAATTGCCTGCATCGTTTCCGGCGGTAACCTCAACCTGGAGCATTTGATCACCATCTTGCGGGGCGAAATCCCTATCGTGTAGAGGCATATCTATGAAAATCAAAATCTTGAATGAAAGTGAAATCCGTCAATGCGTTCCCCTCGACTTGGAAGCGGTGAAAGTGGTCGAACAAGCCTTCGTTGCCCTGTCTGAGGGGCGCGCCTCGACGCCGTTGATGAGCATCCCTGTCCCACAGTATAACGGCGAGATGCATGTCAAATCGGCGGTCATCCAGGGATTGGATAGTTTTGCGGTCAAGATTGCATCGGGTTTCTTCGACAACCCCAAATTGGGATTACCCTCGGGCAGCGGCATGATGCTGTTGTTCGATGCACATACCGGCTTTCCACAGGCTGTCTTGCTCGACAATGGCTATCTCACCCATACCCGCACTGGTGCGGCGGGCGCAATTGCGGCCAAATATTGTGCCTTGCAGAATATCGAAACGGCCGGTCTCATCGGCGCTGGGCGGCAGGGAGGTTTTCAACTGCGGGCGCTGAAACTGGTGCGCAATTTCAAGCAGGCGCTGGTGTATGACAAGGATGCAGCGCGGCTGAAGCAATTTGCCGAAGAAATGACCTCTATACTTGGATTGCGTGTAGCCATTACAACATCAACCGAAGACGTAGTACGCAAAAGTCAAGTCCTCATCACTGCCACACCCTCCCGCGAGCCATTCATCCGCGCCGAATGGCTGCACCCTGGCTTACACATCACCGCCTTAGGCGCCGACAACGGTCACAAACAAGAACTCTTCCCCGAAGTGCTGGCGCGCGCCGACCGCCGCATTTGTGATTTGAAGGCGCAGGTCTTCCGGCTGGGGGAGCATCATTTTGCAGCAGAGGCAGGTTTGTTGTCTGAGCAAGATGCGCTGGACGAGATCGGCGAGGTGGCCGCCGGGCGCAAGGTGGGTCGCGCTTCGGATGAAGAGATTACCGTCTGCGACTTGACCGGCGTGGGCGTGCAGGATACGGCCATTGCGCTGCTTGCATACCAAAAGGCTGGCGACGCCAACGTGGGCGTGCAAATCGAGGCCTAATGTGAGCCGCGATTTGGGCATTCGGCGCATCCAGGCGCGCCCTGGTCAGCAGGCCTATGGGATGGGGCTGGGGGTGATTTTGCTCGACGATGTGTACCCTGGCTTCCCTGGCGACGTACGCAATGCCAGCGGGTATCCTTTCCCCATCCAGTACGAGGTCGTCACGGGTGTAGACATCTACAAACTGGTGGTGGAGACCGATAAAAGTCCCTGCCTGCCGCCGCTTATCCAGGCAGCAAAAAAATTGGAACGACTCGGCTGCCGCGCCATCGTTGGCGAGTGCGGCTACTTCGCTTATTTTCAGCGCGAGGTGGCCGAGAGTGTGCGCGTGCCGGTTTTTATGTCCAGTTTGTTACAAGTGCCGCTGGCGCAGCAAATCGTGGGACTCCATCAGGTGGTAGGGATTTTGATGGCAAACTCACGCTACCTGACCGACCGTCATTTGGAATCGGTGGGCATTCGATTGGGTTCCAACTATGTGATTGGTGGCGCGATGGACGATGGACGCTGCCCGCAATTCGATTCTCTCTGGACCTCAGGCCTGCGCAGCGTTCCCCCGGCCGCCGACTACGCCCAGGCGGAATCCGAATTCCTGGCCGTGGCAGTCGAGTTCTACGAGCGGCATCCCAACATGGGCGCTATGGTGTTGGAATGCACCGGTTTTCCGCCCTTTGCACGCGCTTTACAGCGTGAAATTGACATCCCCATCTTCAGTTGGGGCACGCTGATGGATTTTGCCTATTCGGTGGTGGTACACCGCGATTATTACGGGCATGTTTAATTTATCGTGTCCTTGCAGGCCCAAGCGGAGATTTCATGATCCTTGTAGATGCTAACGAACGTCATGCTCCTCAATTCCGGGTATTGTCGGATGTGCAATGTCAAGAGATATACGCTGCAGCGTTGGAATGCTTGGAGCGGGTGGGTATCCAAATGCACAACCCGGCTGCCCGCAACTTGCTGGCTGCTCACGGCGCGCGTGTAGACGGCAGCCTCGTCTACATCCCGGCAGAATTGGTCAAGCAGGCCGTTGCCGCCGCGCCGCATGAGTACACCGTTTGGGGGCGAGATGGAACACACGAGATGCGCGTGGCGCTTGGCCGGGTGCATTTTGGTCCCGGCCCAACCTGTACCTATTTCATTGACCCACAAACAGGGGAACGTCGAAAAGCCCGGCGGGGCGATGCCGGCATGGTCGCCAAAGTATGCGATGCGCTGCCCAATATTGATTACATCATGGGTCTGAGCCTGTTCGATGATGTCACGCCATCGCTGGCCTCTGTATATGAGTTTGCCGAAGAGATGGCAAACACATCCAAGCCAATTATCGCCTGGGCCAATACGCCTGCCGCTTTTTGCGATATTTACGATATGGCGGTTGCTGCGGCCGGTGGGGAGGCGGCCCTGCGCCAAAAGCCAATCTTTGCCTATTTCACTACCTACGAATCGCCGCTGAAATTGGCTGAAGCGCCGCTGGCAAACCTGATGCTGGCTGCTGAGCGCGGCATCCCGTCTGTTTGCTTGGGCGGGCCAACGGTGGGCCTGGAATCGCCTTTTACGGGCGCGGCGGCGTTGACATTGTACCTTGCCGCTGCATTGGCGGCCTTGACCGTTGTGCAGACTCACGTCCCCGCTGCGCCTATGGCCATCGGCGGCCTGCCCTCGATGATGGATTTGCGCACTGCGCGCCCTGCTTATGGCTCACCCGAGGCCAGCCTGCATTCTGCCGCGGCGGCAGACCTGGCGCGTTATCTGGGCTTGCCGTTCATGGGTACAGCCGGCGCATCCGAAGCCAAGTGCGTGGACGCACAAGCCGGCGCAGAAGCCGCTCTCCAGGTAATGCTTTCAGCCCTGAGCGGCGCTGCGCTTGTCCACGACGTGGGTTTCCTGGATTGTGCCGACATCGGTTCCCTGGCGTATTTGGTGTTGGTAGATGAAATCATTGGCATGGCGGCGCGGGTGATGCGCGGTGTGGAGGTCAGCCGCGAAACCATCATGCTCGACTTGATCGAGAAGGTCGGCCCAGGTGGGACGTTCATCAATCAGGCCGCCTCGGCTGCCTTGTGCCGCAAGGAGGTCTGGGTGCCGTCGGTTTTGGACCGCAGTCCGTTCAATCGTTGGAGCGACAAAGGACGCCCAACCACCGAAACCCTTGCGGCGGCCAAGGCCAACAAAATCCTTGCCACCCATCAGCCAGCGCCCCTGCCAGAGAGCGTCCAGGCCAGGGTCGAGGAAATCCTTCTCGCAGCGGAAGCAAGAGAAAGGGGAGTCTGAACGCCGCCTCCCTCAGCGGAAGAACATCGTCTGTGTCAGTGTCCCACCGGGCGGCACCACCACGAAGTCTCCGTCTACCTGATCGAGTTGGACGGCGATTTCGATGAGGCGCCTCAGCATGTCGTCTGTGCCGACGAGTTCTTCGTAGCGCATCCCCCAGCGTTCGCAATAGCGAGCCACTTCCAGCGCGGCTGGGCGGTAGGTCTCCAGGTCTTGTTCGTTTTGCACAACCAGGGCCAGCCGTTTGTAATTGTGATATTGTGTGTCCATCAGCCACTCGGCCTTTTGGGGACCGTATTTTTCGACCAGTTCTCGATATTCCTGCAACGGGGTGCTGCCACCCTCCAGCCAGCCTTTGGAGAGATAGTAAGTGGCAGGTTGTTTCTCGAATTCGCGGCGGTAGGCCTGGTAGGAACCGAGCAGGATGGCAATGCAATCGTCGGCGCGCGGAATGAGCAGGGTGTGGCGGCCAGCCTGAATACCATGCAGGCCATTGCCGCACAATCCATATCCGAGCATAACCAAACTGGGCTGTTCGAGGTTGTCCAGCGCGTCCTGTAAAGTTTGGCGCAGGTTTTTGGGAACGCGGTGCAGCGCATAATCGAAGAAGGTCACATTTGCGCGCAGCCCTTCAGGAAGCAAATGCTCCAGCCAGTTCTGGAAGACGCGGCAGGCGAAAATGACGACAGGGGGTTGGAGTGAAGAATGAGCCATCTTTCTTGATTTTAACGTAAAATAAGGGCATGGAAAAAATGATTTCAGCCTCCTTACTCGAGATTCGCCATTATGATGGCCCTGGCTACCTGCCGCTGATAGATTTTGGCGCCTGGCGGGTGGCGCTCATGAACTACACGCCTGACCTTGTTCCAGAAAAAATCTATCGTATGCAGAAACATACCGAGACAGACGAGGTTTTCGTCTTGCTGGCGGGGAAGTGTATTTTGTTTCTAGGAGAGGGAAACGAGCGCATCGAGGAAGTCTATGGGGTAGATATGCAGCCGTTCCAACTCTACAACGTCAAGCGGGGCGTGTGGCACTCGCATACTTTTAGCCGGGATGCGAAAGTGTTGATTGTGGAGAATTGTGATACTACCGAAGCAAATTCTCCTTTTCTCGATTTGACCGCTGAGCAGCGCCTGCAGGTGCAACAGTTGGTCCAAACGTTGTGGGGAAGAGAAGGGTAAGAATGACTGCCATCAGGCGAGCGTTTCTCGCCTTCCTTGTCTTTATATCCTTGTATTCCTCTGGGTTTGGCCGTGCTTCTGTTTTGGCGCAGGGCGCGGCTGGCTTATCTATTACCGCCCCGCAAAGTGGACAGGTGGTACAGGGGCTGACGGTCGTCACTGGCTCGGTTGACTTGCTGGGTTTCTCGTATTACGAATTGGCATTTGCCTACCAGGACGACCCCACCGGCACCTGGTTCATTCTCCAAACCAGCAGCAACGTCGTCTCGGCGGGCGAATTAGGCGTTTGGGATACCAGCACTTTGACGGATGGCGATTACAACCTGCGTTTACGCGCCTGGCTGTTGGATGGTTCGATGCAGGAGACGATTGTGACCGCTCTGCATGTGCGCAACTATACGGCTATGCCGACTTCGACCTCGACGCCGACAGAGACGCCCTTCCCCGGCGTTATCGTCCCTACCGCGCTTCTTTCCACGCCTGTACCTGCTGCCGTTGCCCAGGCCTACTCTACGCCCACGCCTTTACCCGTTAATCCTGCCAGTCTGAGCGTTCCCTCCATCTATGGCGCGTTGAGACAGGGCGCCCTGCTGTCCCTGGCGCTGTTTCTGGCGTTGGGCCTGCTCTTACGTCTACGTCGCAATTGAAACAACCGCATGACTGAGAACACTTTCTTGCTCGTTGGCCTTGGCAACCCGGGCCGCGAATACAAAGACAACCGCCATAATGTCGGTTTCATGCTGATAGACCGGCTGTGCGTGCTTCTCGACGTGCGTATCAATCGCTTGCAATCTAAGGCGCTGGTGGCTTTTGCCGCCTACCGGGGAAGCAAAATCATCCTGGCCAAGCCCCAAACCTACATGAACCTCTCGGGTCAGGCGGTGCGGGGATTGGCGCGCTTCTACAAACTGCCGTTGGAAAACGTCATGGTGGCGCACGACGACCTCGACCTGCCGTTTGGCGCCATTCGCATTCGTCCGGGGGGCGGACCGGGTGGGCAGAAAGGCGTCGCCTCTATCATAGAACACCTCGGCTCGAAGGACTTTCCCCGCTTGCGCATCGGCATTGGGCGGCCGCCTGGCCGCATGGACCCGGCCGATTACGTTTTGCAAGATTTCCCCTCCGCCGACCTGGTGACGCTCTCCGAAACGCTGGGGCGCGCTGCTGAAGCGGCGTTGGTCTTTGTGACGGAGGGGGTAGAGGCGGCAATGAATCGGTTCAATGGGAAACATGAGTTGTAAAACTGAAACGTGATGCGTAAAATCTAAAGAGAATTCGGATGCAGTTGATCCTCGAGGCCATCAAACGTTTACCGGCCTATGCCCGGTTGATCGAGGCGCTCGCCGCCCAGGTCGAATGCAAGGGGCTAGGCTTGCCGCGCGCGGTGCGACTGCCCTTGCTGGCAGCCTTGCATGACGACCTTGCTTTTCCTATCCTGCTGGTCACCGACCGCGCCGACCATGCCCTGGCGCTGTTCGACGAATTGGGCTTTTGGCTGGCAGACGCTCCACGTTACCATTTTGCCGAACCCAACCCATTGTTCTATGAGCAAGCAGCCTGGGGCGTGACTACGCGCCGCGAACGTCTAGCAGCCTTGACGGCGCTGGCGCAATATCATCTGCCGTTGGTAGAAAAGCCCAAAATGCCGCCGGTGATTGTCGCCTCGGCGCGTTCGTTGATGACGCGCACCCTGCCGCGCCGGGATTATCTCAAGGCCTGCAAGCGCTTGAAGGTAGGGCAAACCCTCCAGCCTGAAAGTTTGCTGCGCTCGTGGACTGCCGCCGGCTACCAGCGCGTAGACACAGTGCTGGAGAGCGGCCAGTTTTCCCAGCGCGGCGGCTTGCTCGACATCTGGCCGCCTGCCGAACCCTTTCCTGCCCGCCTAGACTTCTTTGGAGATGAAATTGAGTCCATCCGCCGCTTTGATCCGGCTGCCCAACGCACCATCGAAAAACTGGATTCCTTGCTGGTTACGCCCGCCCGCGAGTTCCTCACGGACTCGCCGGACCGTTCGGATGTGTCTGAATTCCACATCCCGCTGTTGCACCATCTCCCGGCCACCCTGCTAGACTACCTTCCGCAACAGGCGCTTGTATTGGTAGATGACCTTTCGCTGGTCGAGGCCGTCGTCAATGAAGTCGAAGAGCAGGCCGTCAAATTTCGGCAAGATAGCATCGCTGAAGGCCTGTTGGCAGAAGATTTTCCTCTTCCTTACCTGACCTGGTCTGAACTTCAGGATACGCTCCATACTTGCACATGGCTGGAATTGGGGCATTCCACCGCTTCAGTCTCCCTCTCTCCCTTTGAGCGAGGGGCTGGGGCTGAGGACAATCTCCCCTCTCCCTTTGAGCGAGGGGCTGGAGGTGAGGGCAAACTCCCCTCTCCCTTTGAGCGAGGGGCTGAGGGTGAGGACAATCTCCCCTCTCCCTTTGAGCGAGGGGCTGAGGGTGAGGGCAAACTCCCCTCTCCCTTTGGGAGAGGGGTTGGGGGTGAGGGCAATTTCCCCTCTCTTGCCTCCTATTTCAGCCATGATGAGCGTTTTGGCGGACGGCTCAAGCCGTTCATCGAATACCTGGCTGGCATCGTGGAGCGTGGAGAACAGGCGATTGTTGTATCGCGTCAATCTATGCGCTTGCAAGAATTATGGAAGGAAAGTATCGAAAAGAGAATAGAGGGTAGTGAGCAGGGAACAAGGAGCAGCCCTACTTTTATCGAAGCAAGCCTTTCGGAGGGTTTCATCCTGACGAATGAGTACTCTCCACTCTCTATTCACCTCATCACCGACTCCGAAATATTTGGCTGGGAACGCCCGGCGCCGCGCCAGCGTCCGCGCCAGGTGGCTGAAGCGCCCGAAGCCTACTACGCCGACTTGTTGCCAGGCGATTATGTCGTTCACATAGATCATGGCATTGGCCGCTATGTCGGCCTGGTACGGCGTTATCTGGAAGGTTATGAGCGCGAATTCCTGGCAGTCGAATATGAAGGCGGCGACACGCTCTACGTTCCTGTCCACCAGGCCGACCGCCTGAGCCGTTATGTGGGCCCAGATAGCGGACTCCCCTCTCTAGATCATTTGGGCAGCCAGTTTTGGCATGAGAAGAAGGCCCGCGTCAAGGAAGCGGTCAAAAAAGTGGCGGCTGAGTTGCTCGATTTGTATGCGCGCCGGCAAGTCGTCCAGGGGTATGCTTTTTCCCCTGATTCCTCCTGGCAGAAAGAACTCGAAGATTCGTTCCCCTACGTCGAGACGGAAGACCAGACACGCGCATTACAAGAAATCAAGCGCGACATGGAACGCCCACGCCCTATGGACCGTTTGCTGTGTGGCGATGTCGGTTACGGCAAGACCGAAGTGGCCTTGCGGGCGGCCTTCAAAGCCGTCATGGATGGACGCCAGGCGGCGATTTTAGTACCTACCACCGTGCTGGCCCAGCAACACTACGAAACCTTTTGCCAGCGCCTGGCTGCTTTTCCTGTCAACGTCGAGATGCTGTCTCGTTTCCGCTCACCGCGCGAACAAACTGACATCTTACGCCGCCTGGCGCGCGGCGAAGTGGACATTGTCATCGGGACCCACCGCCTGATTTCTTCCGATGTGCAGTTCAAGGATTTGGGGTTGGTGATTATTGATGAGGAACAACGCTTTGGCGTGACCCACAAGGAACACTTCAAGAAACTGCGCACCGAAGTAGATGTGCTGACTCTGACGGCTACGCCCATCCCGCGCACCCTCTACATGGCTTTGACCGGCGTGCGCGACATTTCCAACTTGAACACCCCGCCCGAAGAGCGTTTGCCCATCATCACGCATGTCGGGCCCTACTCGCCCAAATTAGTGCGTCAGGCTATCCTGCGCGAATTGGAACGTGGCGGGCAAGTTTTCTTTGTCCATAACCGCGTGCATACCATCGAAGCCATGCGCGCTCACCTGAACAATTTGGTGCCTGAAGCGCGCGTGGCCGTTGCGCATGGGCAGATGCCCGAAAATCAGTTGGCCGGTGTCATGCGCCGTTTCACAGCCGGCGAAATTGACGTTTTACTTTCTACATCCATCATCGAATCTGGCCTCGATATTCCCAATGCCAACACCCTCATTGTAGACCGGGCCGATACCTTTGGCTTGGCGCAACTCTATCAATTGCGCGGTCGCGTGGGGCGCGGCGCCATGCGCGCTTATGCCTATTTCTTCCGCCACCGTAAATTGCCCCCCACGCTCGAAGGCCAACAACGCCTCGAAGTGATTGCTGAAAACACCCAATTGGGCGCAGGCTATTCGATTGCCATGCGCGACCTGGAAATTCGCGGCGCAGGCGACTTGCTGGGTACCCGCCAACATGGTTTCATCCAGGCCGTCGGCTTTCACTTATACACCCGTTTGCTTGCGGATGCTGTGCGTCACTTAAGGTTTCGAGGTCACC
Source organism: Anaerolineales bacterium (assembly GCA_034431895.1). Classification (GTDB taxonomy): domain Bacteria; phylum Chloroflexota; class Anaerolineae; order Anaerolineales; family Villigracilaceae; genus JAABUE01. Next base: position 7,119 of record DAOUCM010000198.1, on the reverse strand, counting down.
AGGCCGCGCAACAGCCTTCTGACCTTTCGACCTTCGACTTTCGGCCTGTTTCGATGCCTGTCAATGTAGATTTGCCCTTGGCGGTTGGCATTTCCTCTGAGTACATCCCCGCCCAAGATTTACGCCTGCGCCTCTATCGCCGTATTGCCGATTTGCGCGACGAGCGCGAAATCGAAGCGTTGACGGCTGAATTCGAGGATCGCTTTGGCCCCCTGCCCGAAATATCGAAGAACCTGCTGTACCAGATGCGCGTCAAATTGCGCGCCGAACGGATTGGATTGGCCTCTATCAGTCTCGAAGGCGGCAAAATTGCCCTGCGCTATCCTGCCTCGCCCCAACAGGACTCTGCGCCTCGCCTCCCAGATCTCGGCCCTGACCTGCGTGGCGGAAAGGGCATCTACTGGCTGGCGTTCGAGCGCAACCCTGACTGGCCCCAGCGTTTGCTGGACGCGTTAGGACAAATTGGCGAGGCGCAGGTTGACCGCCTCCGGCTATAATTTTAGCCAACAAGCCTTGTATCGCCAGGCTCAACCTGGAAAAGAAAAGCCGACCTGCCTTTTTATGGCACGGCTGGCACAGGCGAGGTGGCGGTACGCCTTCCTCACTTTACTTGCGGATGAGTTCCGCGTTACGGAAAGAGCCTATGCAAAAGACAATCTTGCTGTTCTTGATTCTGACTGTCTCCCTGGTATCTTGTGCGCCAGCGCCCACGCCTGCGCAGCAAGAGGGGGATATTCCCCAGGCAACTGTGCAGCCGCCCACAGCGGCCACCTCCTCCGCGCCGGGTTCCATCACTGGCACGCTTGGTTACCCGGCCGAAGGCCTGCCTGCCATGCGTGTGACTGCTTTCGACGTGCAAACCAAACGAGTCTATTTCGTGGACACTGTCCTCAACCAGAATATCTTTCGGCTGGAAAACCTGCCGCCGGGCGAGTATCAAGTAGTGGCCTATAGTCTGGGAGGCGACAGTTTCCCGCCTGGCCTGGTGGGTGGCTATACCCAGTACATCGTCTGCGGCGCGCAGGCGAATTGCACCGATCATTCCCTGGCCCTGGTTACGGTGCTGCCCGGTGAGGATACCTTTGGCATCCATATCGGCGATTGGCCGCTGGCGGAGGGGACATATCCGCCGATGCCTGGCGAGTGACGGAAACGTCCCGAAGGTTTCGCTCCCTTCGGGACATTTTTGGGGTTACTCGCCTGTTTGGCCGCACCTCAACTTTTCAGCGATAGTTTGGAACGTCTGGGTCTTTTCGGGGGACTCTGGCGTGCCGGTTTGAAGGCGGCTCCATACCGTACAAAGCAAAGGGGAGATGCCTTGCACGGTTTTTTGCGCAGAAACCGTCATTTCCCTGGCCGTTTCCCAATCTCCCTGCTGCGCATAGGCTTCGATGAATGGCAAGTACTCGAAGCCGTGGCCGGGCGTCAAACCCTTCTGGTCAGCCAGCTCCCACAAATGGGTCACTTCCTCCCATTGCTGGTATTGCGCTGCCAGGTCGGCTTTCGTGTAGTAATAGCACCAATCTTGTTCTGGCTGCGTGTACAAATAGCGGGTCAGGAAATTAGCCTCGCTCGAGGGCCTTTGCCCAATACGCTCGACATGCGAAATTGCGGCTAATTGCCGCAGGGTGGGAGACAGGAACTTCGCCTGGGCGTATTCCGGGCGCATCATCCACAGACATTGGTTCGAACCGGGGTCGAAGGAAATGACAATCGAGCCGCCCGGCTGCCCCTGGAATGTGACCGAAGCGCGGCGATCGGAGAAAGGCTCGCCGTTCAGGTGCGCTTCCAGGTCATTGTTGAACTCGACCAGAGGCAGATACCAGAGGTCCATTTCTTTCGAGTTCGTTTCCCCCGGCTGGTCGTAAATTGAATTGATGCCAAACGAAATGGGATACGTCCCCATGAACATCAGGAATTCATCTTCGGACAAGATGGCTGTCCCTGGCTGGATGGAGGGCGCGCGCAAGTACAACTGCCGGTAAAAGTTGACCTGCTTGTCCCACGCCCAGCGGAAATCGTTGGTATACCGCAGATGCCAGCCGAACAACAGGCCGGCTATCACGGAAAGGATGATCCAGCGCGTGCGCGGCACCTTGACCACCATATCTATCAGCGCTGTCACGAACAACGCTGCGCCAAACAACATCCCTAAACTGAAACGGCTGTTCCACGGCGGCAGTTTGGTGTGGATTTCATAGCCAGCCGCATAGACCGGCAACAATCCCAGCAGCAGGGCAACTCCCCCCACTGCAAGCATTTGCCGGGCGGGGGAAGCGGCCTCAGACGCCCACCCGCTTCGACGGGAAAAGAACCAAAACAGACCCCAGCCGCTTACCAGACTCATTAGCAGGGCATAGCGGTTGACGGAAAGTCTCAGTTCGAGCGCGGAGGGGTCGAGGAGTTTGTTCCAGGAGGAGACCAGCACCAATGCCAGGTCGGGCAAGGCGCTGAGAATTGTGGAGACGACCGTTGCTAAAGGGTCATTCAGCAGCGCGGTCAATCCAACCGGTTCGTTACGGCCTTCGGCAGCGGCATGATAGAGAAAGCCGCGCCAGATGAAGTAAAAGATGAAAACAATCAGATAGGGCAGCCACAGCCGCAGGCTGGTTTTCAGTTTCCCTTTGAACGTCTCTTGGAGAGAAGCGTCCAGCGCCATCCAAATCAACATCGGGCGCAGCAGGTCAATACCGGCGTAGAATTCGAGCGTGAACAGATGTAGCGTCTGAGCGGTCAACGCCAGGAGGGTATACAGCCAGTAGCGCTGCTTGAGTGACTGGAGCATGAAGAACATGGACAGCCCAAACAGAAAATACCCTGTCCAGTGATGGGTGAAGGTGGCTGCCAGCGGCTGTAAGGTAAAAAACGGGTAGAGGGCAAACAACAACGCGGCGGTGAAATTCTGCCAGCCGGCTTTGGGCCACAAGGTGCAGAAGATACCCCAAACCAACAGCGCGCTCAACCAGCGCATGAGCAGGGCGGCAATTTGCCAGGCCAGCGGTTCGTACCCCAGCAAAGCAAAACCGATTATGTAAATCCAGGAGGCGAAAGGGCGGCCATCGTACTGCATCAATTCCAGGATGCCGCTCGGGCCATAGCGATAGTGGTAATAGACCACGTTCCAATCATCTTGATAGTAGCCTAATTTTGGCGCCAGCAGTCCAAATGCCAGGACGCAGGCTGCCAGCAGGACCCACGGAACGCTCTTTTCATTGATTTGGATTCGCTTTGTATAAGAGAGGAAGGAGGTCATAAAGGGTATTCCACTTACTTGATGCTTCGCTTGAGGACGTTGATTTCTTCTTGCGATAGGTCGGGCAGGTCCTCGCGTCTTTCTACGCCCAGGGCTTGCCTCTGCGCCTCGCGCCATCTCTCCAGCCGGGCGTTGACCTGCGCCTCGTAGCCCTCTTGCGATGGCTGGTAGAAGTAAGTGCCAAGCAAGCGTTTGGGGAGGTACTGCTGCGGGACGTAATGCCCCTCGAAGTCGTGCGGATAGACGTAGTCTTTGCCCTGGCCGGTGACCGCGTCGCGGTTGGCGTCTTGCAGGTGGCGCGGCACAGAGACCTGGCCCTCTTCTTCGAGTTTCTTCATGGCCTTGAAGTAGGCCGCGGCGCTGTTGGACTTGGGCGCCGTAGCAAGATACAGGGTGGCTTCGACAATCGGGTAGACGCCCTCTGGCAGGCCGATGTAATCGAAGGCTTGCGCAGCGGAGTTGGCGACCACCAATCCCATTGGATCGGCCAGCCCAATATCTTCACCGGCCAAAATGATGAGGCGGCGCAGAATGAAGCGCGGGTCTTCGCCGGCGTAGAGCATCTTGGCCAGCCAGTACAGGGCTGCATCTGGGTCGCTTCCACGCACGGACTTAATGAAGGCCGAGATGGTGTCGTAATGCGCGTCGCCGTCCTTGTCGTATAGCACCGCGCGGCGTTGGATGGATTCCTGCGCCACGTCGAGCGTGATGTGGATGACGCCGTCTGCGCCAGGGGGAGTGGATTCTACAGCCAGTTCGAGGGCGTTGAGGGCGTTGCGCGCATCGCCGCCGGCCACTTCGGTGAAATGGGAGCAAGCCTCGGGGTCCAGGAGGATGCGGCGCGTCCCATAGCCGCGCTCCTTGTCGGCCAGAGCGCGTTCCAGCAGGATGCGCGTCTCGTCTTGATTCAACCATCTAAGTTGGAAGACGCGCGAGCGCGAGATGAGCGCGCCAATGACCTCGAAGTAGGGATTCTCGGTGGTGGCGCCGATGAAGGTAATGACGCCCGCCTCGATGTGCGGCAGGAGCGCGTCTTGCTGGGCTTTGTTCCAACGGTGGACCTCGTCCACGAACAGGATGGTGCGGGTGTTGTGCAGGCGGCGGCGTTCGAGGGCTTCTTCGATGATGGCGCGCAGGTCGCTTTTGCCTGCCAGGATAGCCGAAATGGTGACGAAGTGACTGCGGGTGTGATTGGCGATGATTTGCGCCAGCGTGGTCTTACCGGTGCCAGGCGGCCCCCACAGGATGATGGACGAGAAGAGTTTGTCGGCCTCGATGGCGCGGCGCAGCAGTTTGCCCTCGCCAACGATATGTTCTTGCCCAATGAACTCCTCCAGCGTGCGCGGACGCATTCGCGCAGCCAGCGGGGCTTCGCTTTTCATGCGTTCGTGCAGGGCGTGATCGAAGAGGTCGGGCATGGGCTGATTATACTTGCTCTCGGGGTATAATGTAGCGGCGATCGTTGAAATGAACCATGACCATCCATAGCATTTCCCAGATTGGCAGCGTTTTACGCAACGCTGTCGCTTTTGATTTCAAGAAGCCAGCCGAGGTCAGTATGAAAGCCGATTCCTTGTTGACCCAGGCCGAGCAACTATTTAACTTGCTCGACTCGCGCCAGGTGGACTACGTTCTCGTCGGCGGAATCGCCCTGCTGACCTACGTGGAAGGGCGCAATACGCAGGATATTGATCTCATCATGGCGCTGCCTTCCCTTGCCAAATTGCCGGAGATCAAGATCGAAAGCCAGGAAATGTATTTTGCGCGCGGAAAATTCGGGGAATTGCAAATTGACATTCTGCTGACGAAAAATCCCTTGTTTGCGAAAGTGGAGAAAAAATATACGGTCGTCAAAAAATTCATCGAGCGAGAGATGCGTTGCGCGACAGTGGAAGGGCTGATTTTGCTCAAACTGTTTGCCCTACCGTCGTTGTACCGTCAGGGAAGTTTCGAGCGCGTGGGAACTTATGAAAACGATATTGCCATGCTGTTGAACGCCTTCAACCCGAAAATGGAGCCCCTGCTTAAGGAATTGGGAAACCACTTGAACGAGACCGACATGGCCGAAGTGCGTAATATCGTTGCGGAGATCGAAGCGCGACTTCAACGGTTTTTTCGGAAGGCGAGCAAGTAGCCAGAGCCAGACTTGCGTGTAGATAAACTTTCAGGGCTTCGAGGGCGCGATTCGAGAAAGGCGCGGCGGCCTGCTTGTCGCCCTTGCCGATGCTGACGGTACGCCGCATACCTGCGGCGCGGTGACGGGGGACCTCGACTGAACCTGTATTGCAGGCCGTTCACGATGACGGCGCTGATGCCGGAACGGAAAAATTAGTCTTCGAAGATTTCGTGATAGCCCTTGTCCAGTTCGTCGTCCGAGAGATGGACGTAGCGCTGCGTGACCTGGATGTTGGCGTGCCGCGCCAGGGCCTGGGCCAGTTTCAGGTTGCCGCTGGCGCGCAGGACGGTGGTGACGAAGTAATGGCGGAAGGAATGGGGCGTGATTCGACCCTCGGCCTCGTCTCCCAGCGCCTGGCGGACGCGCTCGCTGACGATGTTACGGCCGGTGGTGGTGGTGATGGGCTTCACTTTCTTCCCGGCGCCTTTGTCGTGACGGGCAAAGAGGGGCAGGGAGGGGAGGGGGCGGCCCGAAGCCCCGTCCAGCGCGGCGCGGGCGGAGAGATAGTCCTTGAGCGCGGCCAGGGAACGGGTCGAGAAACGCACGACGGCCTGCTTGTCGCCTTTGCCGATGATGACGGCGCGGCCCTCGTTCCAGTCCAGGTCGCCGCGGCGCAGGGCGCAGGCCTCGTGGACGCGCAGGCCGGTATCGGCCAGGGTGAGCAGAAAAGCGCGGTCGCGCAGGACGCGCAGACGTTCTTCGGGCGAGTTGTCAGACAAATTATTTGTGATATTTTTCACAAATTCAAGGACTTGCTCGATTTCTTCGCGTGGGAATTGGGGCAGGCGCTGACCGGCGCGGCGGGCGCGCTGACGGAGCAGTTGTTCCAGCCGCGGCAGGTTGACCTCGGCCAGGCGCTCGGCGGCCAGGTACTCGTAGAAGCCCTTGACGGCCTGCGCATAGAGGCGCTCGGTGGCGGCGGAGAAAACCTTCAGGTAAGCGAGCATCCAGGTCAGGCCGTCTTCGCTCAAACTGGCAACGGGGGACTGCTGCTCGATCCAGTGCTCTTTCAATACGCGCAGAAATGCGGACAGCGCGTTGGCGTAGGCGCGGGCGGTGTTTTCACTGCGGGCGCTGCGGACGGTCTCCAGATAAGCCTGGATGGCCTGTTCGACGGTTTTGCCGTTTTCTGGGGGCTGCATGGCGGTTTCCTTATGTTTATGATAATGATACTTATCAAAAGCATTATGATTTTACAGCCGAACCCGCCGCCTGTCAACTCCCCTCTTGTTCGGCAGTGATCAGTAAGCAAGGAGTCTCAGTGATCAGCGCGCGTTTGTTCCACTACTCCCTGATCACTGATTACTGAACACTGAGAACACTGCTCACTGAACCACCCCTCCCCTACCCCACTTACGTACCACCGACCTTTGGTCGGTTTGACCAGGCGGAGCCTGGTGGTACGTCCCACCGACCTTCGGTCGGTTTTAGACCAGGCGGAGCCTGGGGATACGTACCACCGACCTGTACCACCGACCTTTGGTCGGTTTGACCAGGCAGAGCCTGGGGATACGTACCCCCGACCTGTACCACCGACCTTTGGTCGGCTTGGCCAGGCGGAGCCTAGGGGTACCCACCGACCTTCGGCCGGTTCGACCAGGCCGCACGTTGCAGACTGAAGGCTGGGCATCGCCCCCTCCCCACAGGCAGAGCGTCCAGAAGGGCAAACCGTCCACGAATATCGCACGAA
>DAOUCM010000197.1:0-2139 GCA_034431895.1 Anaerolineales bacterium | reverse complement strand
GCCATTCACGGCATCGTTCGCGCCTTCGAGGAGACCGGCGTCTGGCTGCCGATTCAGGCCCAAATCACCCTCGATACCAGCGGGCGAATGCTGCTTGGCACCGACGCCGAAGCCGCCATCGCCATCCTGGAAGACCTTCCGATTGACGTCATCGGCCTGAATTGCTCCACCGGCCCCGAACACATGCGCGAACCCATCCGCATTTTGGGCGAAAACACGCGCCTGCCCGTCTCGTGCATCCCCAACGCCGGGCTGCCGCTTAATGTGGATGGTCAGGCCGTGTACCCGCTGGAGCCGGAGCCGTTCGCTGAGGCGCTTTACGAATTCGTCACCAAACATAATATCTCGGTCGTCGGCGGCTGCTGCGGCACGACGCCCGCGCACCTGAAACTGCTCGTCGAAAAACTGCGCGGCCATCCCCATCCGCCGCGCCCCATCTTGAACCTGCCCAAACTGGCCTCCGGCATCCGCGCCATGTCCATGCGGCAAGACCCGCCGCCCTTCCTCATCGGCGAACGCTGCAATGCCCAGGGCAGCCGCGCTTTCAAGCGCATGTTGCTGGCCGAAGATTGGGACGCCATTCTGACCGTTGCCCAGGACCAGATTGCCAGCGGCGCGCACGGCCTCGACATCTCGGTCGCCGTCACCGAGCGCGGCGATGAGCCGTATCTCATGCGCCAGGTGATGCGCAAACTGGTCACAGCGGGCATTGACCTGCCGCTGGTGATTGACACCACCGAACTGGACGTGCTGGAAGTGGCCCTCAAAACCGCGCCGGGGCGTTGTCTCATCAACTCGACGCACTTCGAATCCGGGCGCGCCAAAGCCGATAAAGTCTTCAAACTTGCCAAAGAGCATAACGCCGCTGTCATCATCCTGACAATTGACGAGCAAGGCATGGCCAAAACCCGCGAGCGCAAGTTGGAAGTGGCCAAACGCATCTACGATGTCGCGGTAAACGAACACAGCCTGGCCCCCTCGGCGCTCGTCTTCGACGACCTGACCTTCACTCTCGCCACCGGTGACCCGGAATTTGCCAACTCGGCCATCGAAACCATCGAAGGCATCCGGCTGATTAAGGAATCCCTGCCCGGCGTGCTGACCTCGCTGGGAGTCTCCAACCTGTCCTTTGGCCTGGCGCCCCACGCCCGCCCGACCCTGAACTCGGTCATGCTCTATCACTGCGTGCGCGCCGGCCTGGATATGGCGATTGTCAACCCGGCGCACGTCAAACCCTATGCCGAAATCCCTGCCGAGGAGCGCGAACTGGCCGAAGACCTCATCTTCAACCACCGCCCCGACGCGCTCCAGCGTTACATCGAATACTTCGAGGGCAAAAAAGGTAGCGTACAAAAAGAACAGGCCGACCCCACTGCAGGAATGACCCCTGCCCAGCGCATTCACTGGCGCATCGTAGCGCGGCACAAGGAGAATATCGAGGCGGATATTGATGAGTTGATACAGTCGCTTGTTTCCCTCACCCCTAACCCCTCTCCCATAGGGAGAGGGGAACCTGCCCTCACCCCTGGCCCCTCTCCCGAAGGTAGAGGGGGACTCCCTTCCCCCTTCGGGGGAAGGGCTGGGGATGAGGGCCAACCCCGCCGCTACAATCCCCCTCTCCCCGAAGCCCTTAAGGCCCGTGTGCGCGAATTGCGCAAAAACGCCACTGAAGCCGAAGCACTACTCTGGAAAATCCTGCGAAACCGTGCATTCCACGGCGCCAAATTCCGCCGCCAACATCCCGTAGGCGGCTACATCCTCGATTTTTACTGCCATGAAGCCAGACTCGCCATTGAGTTAGACGGAAGTCAGCATAGCGAAGGGGAACAGATCAAATACGACGAAGAACGCACCAAAATCCTGCGTGAGCAACATGGAATTGATGTGATTCGCTTCTGGAACAGCGAAGTATTACATCAAACCGAAGATGTGCTCAACACCCTTTGGACAGTGTTGGATGAACGCCTTGCGCCCTCACCCCTAGCCCCTCTCCCGAAGGGAGAGGGGGACTCCCTTCCCCTCTCGGGGGAAGGGCTGGGGATGAGGGCCGACCCCCTTCTCCCCTCGGGAGAAGGGCTGGGGATGAGGGCCGACCCCCTTCTCCCCTCGGGAGAAGGGCCGGGGATGAGGGCCCCCGAT
>DAOUCM010000196.1:0-1513 GCA_034431895.1 Anaerolineales bacterium | reverse complement strand
GGGTTAGGGTGAGGGCAAAGGACTTCCAGAGAACTTGCGTCCCCTGGAAGTCCTTGACAAATCAGATTACTCAGTAGGCAGGGTTTGGATGTAGGCGAGGATGTCGAGCAGGTCCTGCCAGCTCCATTCCATGTTCAAGCCCGCGGTCATCACCTCTCCAGGCTGTCCGTTCATAATCTTGTTGATGGTCTCCCACGGGTTGTCCGCCGCAACGGTGCCGACGAATTCCTTGCCTTCGCCGTCATCGAAGTCAATGGCTTTGCCGTCTTCGCCGTGACAGGCGATGCAGTTGCTCTCGTACAGCGTCTTGCCGTTGGCGGGGTCGCCGTTGACGGTTTTGTCGTCGTTGATGTAGGGCGAGAGGTCCTGGACCTGCTGCATGAAGGCGACCAGAGCATTCAACTGGTCATCGCTCATGTATTGCGAGAAGTCGTGGTTTTCGCCTTTGAGCGCGGCCAGCAGTTCTTCAGCGGGTTTGTCTTTGGCGGCGAAGATGCCGGGGAAGCCGGTCATGTGCGAGCCGGAGCCGTAGCGTCCGTCCACGCCCTTGTAATCCCAGCCGTGACATTCCTTGCAGCGCCAGGTATCGTTGCCGGTGCGGGTGTTGGTGGTTTGGGTCGCCCACAGCGGCTGATTCTCGGTCATATCATCTGCGCCGATGGCTTTGATCCAGTTATCGTACAGGCGTCCGCCTTCGGTGACCGGGCTGGAGGTGGGCAGGGTTTGGGCATACGCCAAAAAGTCCGCATAATCCTGGTCGCCCAAGCCGAGGTCTACCAGGGCGGGCATGTCCGCCACGCCGGGCTGGCCAAAGCGCGCCTTGTGGAGGAACTCCACGGGGTTGTCAATGGCGATGGTGGCGAAATATTCGGGGCCGCTTTCATCGCCGAAATTGAGCGCCGTACCTTGCGGACCGTGACAATCCACGCAGTTCTCGGTGTAAATCGTCTCGCCATTCGCCGGGTCGCCGCCGACCGCTTTCTTGTCCGCGATGAAGGCGGAGGAGTCGAGCAGGTTGCCGCTCAGGAAGAGCGCGAGGTCGGTCAGCGCCTGGTCGTCCATGTAAGCAGAGAAATCGTGGTCGCCCGATTTGAGAGAAGCCAGAATCTCATTGGGGTCTTTCCCCGCGACCTGCAACACGCCCACAAAGCCGGTCTTGTGCGAGCCGCTGCCATACGCGCCGTCCACGCCTTTGTAATCCCAGCCGTGACATTCCTTGCAGCGCCAGGTATCTTTGCCGCTGCGGGTGTTGGTGGTCTGGGTTTTCCAGAGCGGCTGGTCGCCTTCGGGTGCATCCACGCCAAGGACTTTCATCCAGTTGTCGTAGAGCAAGCCGCCGCGGATGGGGTCGCCTGTCAATTGCGGAGCAGGCGGTTCGGTGGCGGGCGCCTCCGTCGCAGGCGCTTCGGTCGCCGGGGCGGGAGCGGTTGTCGGTTCAGCCTGCCCGCCACATGCCGCCAGTATCGCGGCTGTGACCAGCAGGATGCCCGTCAACATGAGCCATTTTGAAGTT
>DAOUCM010000195.1:0-6508 GCA_034431895.1 Anaerolineales bacterium | reverse complement strand
GCCCAGCACCGGCGGGATGCCGACGTTCGGCTGGATGAGCAGGGTGGCGGAGGTCTCGGTCAGGTAGTTGGGGTTATTGCCGAGGGCATTTTTCCATTGCTGTTGTTCGCCATCGGGATCGTCCCTGCCGGCGGTCACTTTGTCGAAGCCTTCGGTATCCAGCGGAGCGAGGCAGGTCAGCGCATCCAGATTCAGCCCATAGGCTTGCAAATAGGTAGGGTTGATGCCGACATTGGCGACAATATCCGCGCCCGCCGAGTGACCGAGCAGGGCAATGCGGTTCGGGTCGCCGCCATAGGCGGGGATGTTTTCGTGAACCCAGGCGACTGCCGCCGCCACGTCCATGAAATGGTCGGGGAATTGCGCCGCGCCTTTATTGGGGGTGCTCAGGCGGTAGTTGACGCTGACGAGAATCCAGCCCTGGGCGTTGAACAGGTCAATCTTGTATTTCATCTGGTTGGATTTGTCGCCAGTGACGTATCCGCCGCCGTGCACCCACATCACCACCGGGGCGTTGCTCGCGTTGGCAGGCGCGTGGATGTCCAGGCTGAGCAGGTCGGGGTCAACGCCTTCGATGGTTTTGTAGGCGACGGTGGTGGGCAGCGGAGAAACAATCAGCGTGGGAGAGGCTTGGGTTGGCGCAGCAGGCGCGGGCGTGGAGTCCAAGGCGCTGAAGCGGCAGGCGAGGGAGACGAGGAGGAGAATCGTCAAAATGAAGAGAGGTTTTTTATCCATGAAATCCTCCTATCGAATGGGCGTTTCGGCGCGGTAGAGATGCCAGACGGCATTCAGGGGGGTATCGCCTTCGATGACGTTGTAGAACACCCACACTTTGGATGTCCCAACCAAAGGTTCAGGCTCGGCTTTGGCAGTCTGCGAGTCGCTTAACAGCCATTGCTGCTGCGGCGATTCAAACAGCGTCGAAAGCCAGATCTCGCCAGGGTTGGCAAACGCCACATCCCAAAAACTCGTCCCCCCTTCGTTGATTTGATAGACCGTGTAAACCCTGCCGTTGAAAACAATCGGTTCGTTCGATTGCGCCAGCGCGGGATGTTCGAGCGCCGAGGCGGGCGGAAGGATGGTCTCTGCCAGGCGGAACTGTGCTTCTCCCGCGTTGCGGAGATAGACATGCGTGCGCGCTTCGGCGTCCATGCCGGGGAGCAGAATCTCCTGCCCGTTGTAGAACCACGAATACGGGTCTATCTTATCGCCGGCGTCGTTCGTCACAGCCTGGGGCGCAGGGTTGGGCTGGGTCAGGTCGAACATGCGTATCTGCACAATGCCATTTTCATCTTCGAAGCCATAGGTCAGGGCGGGCTTGTTTTTCATCCAGCGCGCAAACGCTGAATCCAGCGGCGCAAACCCGCGCGGCGGGCGTTCCTGCCGCTCGATAACCTTGACTTGCGCGGCGTCATCGAGCGAAATATATTGCAACTCGAACCAGTCATTGGCGCGGTTCGTGCCGCCCGCCGGGACGGCTTCGTTCTTAATCCAAAAGACGAAACCGCCCTTTTGCTCTGGCAGGATGGTGGGATAGATTGCCCGCCGCGTCAGGTCTGGCGGAGTGGGCAACTCCCGCATCTCCCCCGACGTGGGGCTGGTTGGGCGGACGAGGAACATTTTCCCCGCCCGGTCCATGCCGACGTAATACGCGCCGTCCGCGTCCATGCCGGGGTTGGCGCGCCCGTAGACGGTGCTTTCGAAGGCGCGGAAGCCTTTGCCATCGGGGGGAATCAACTCACCCGTTGCAGAGTCCACGCCACAATGCCAGACCACGCCGTTGCCGCGCTTATCTGTCATCTCGAACCAGACCATGTATTGATTGTCGGCGGTGAATTCCACGTTGGCGTAACTGACATTTGGGTCGCCCACTTGCGTGACCTGCGGCGCAAACTCCGCCGGGGATGTGGAGGAGGTTGTGTCCGTATCGGGCAGGCTGGGGGGCGGGGTCTCGACAGGCTCGACCGCCGTCTCGACAGGCTCGACCATCGGCGAGGCGCTGAAGCGGCAGGCGAGGGAGACGAGGAGGAGAATCGTCAAAACAAAGAGAGGTTTTCTCATGGCAGAAAGAAGTCCACAATCACTTGCGTAGCGTCGAGGTTGGCAGTGGCTTGTCCGCCCGCTTGCACCTGGCTTTCGCGCGGCGGCCAGGTATGCCCGCCGTTGTGGACGATGTATGCCATCACTTGCGCTTTGCTTGAGCAGTTGGTATAGGTCTGCTGTTCGATGAAAGTGCCATCATCCACAACGATGGGCAGGGTGTCGGATTGCAGCGCGAGGTCGCAACCGTTGGCGGCGGCGAACTTGGCAAGCGATTCGGGTTGGGATTTCACCCATCCGCCTTCACAGAAAATGCTGGGGGTGTCGCTGCAGACTTCGCCGCCGTCGAAGGGGACGAAGGGGTCAGAGTCGCCATTGATGGCAAGGACATTCAGCGGGGCAGACGGATTACACGAGTCGAAAATCGGTTCGGGGATGTCCCCGATGACGGGGGCAATGCCCGCGAAGACGCCGCTGGTTTCGCAGCCGAGGCGGTAGGTCATCATCCCGCCGTTGGACGCGCCCGTGACGAAGACGCGGCTTCTATCGAGCGGGACTTGCGCGGCGATGTCATCCACCATGCTGACGAGGAACTTGACATCGTCAATGCCTGCCAGTGAAGACTCCAACGTGCCGCGCCCGTCGTTCCAGCGGGCGGTTTCGCGCTCGCCGGGTTTTTGGTAGGCGTCGGGGTAGGCGACGTAAAATCCGCGCTGGTCGGCGTAGGGGTCGAAGCCCAGCTCAACTTGCATTTTGCGCCCCGTGCCGTACGTTCCGTGCAGGACGATGATGAGCGGCAGAGGCTCGTTGGCGGCGGGTGGGACATGCAGGATATAGGTGCGTTCCAGCCTGTCAACGGTCAGGGTCAGGTTGTGATTGCCCGACGAGAGCGGGCTGGGAATTGGGACTTGGATCCCTGTTACTGGTGAAGCAGGCTGAACCGTAGAGACACCTTCGGTTCGATTTGACCTGGCACAGGCTGAAAGGAGCAACAATAGAAGTACAAATGTAGTTAGGGTTTTCGTTCGCATCTTGACCTCGTTCCCCCATTCTAACTACAAGTTGTAAAGGCCGTGTTAATAGGTTGAAAAAAGGTTGCAAAAGCAGAGCAATCCGCAGGCGAAACTTCTTCCGGTATAAAACGCCCGGCAGGTTCGTAAATCTTCGGGGCGCTTTGCGTCAGGGATAAGCCGGCAAGATTTACACTCGCGTTCAGTTTATCCCAAATTTACCCCTTTTCACGCCTGCTCTCAAGAGGAAGACTACCCAATTTGGGGTCACACTGCAATCGCCCCGAAAGCTCTTGCCCCTTTAGGATGCGCTGTGCTGAACCTATCCAGGCGGCGTGTGGTCAAACTTCGGAAGTCTTTACGATCCCCTCTTCTCGATATATTTCACCCCTTCGATACCCTTGAAATGCTCATCCTGAGTCCAAAGCGTAGCGTTGTGGACACGGGCAGTGGCAAGGATGATGCTGTCTGCCATGGCGAGTTTCATTTCGCGGGAAATGTGTGCGGCTTCGAGCGCGATCTGGCGATTCAATTCCACTTCGCGCCCGTGTGACATCAATCCCACCGAAAGCAGGGCGGAATCTTCATCCCGTTCCACCAGCAGGCGTTTGAAAACTTCGTAAATGCAAATCGTTGGGACGAGCAGGTTCTCCACGTCACGAATGGGTGGGGAGAAAAAGTCGGCATTTTCTCCGCCAGTGAAATACTCTATCCAGCCCGAAGAGTCAACGACGTTCATTAGCGCTCCTCATCCACTTCTTCGCGAAGATTGTCTGTATTGATCCCTTTGAAAATTCCCCGCGCCTCCTGGATGGGGGGGATGATGACCAGCCGCATCGAGTTGCGATAGGGGATGAACAGCACTTTCTGTCCAGGCTTGAGATTGAACTGTTCCCGAACCTGGCGCGGAATGACGATCTGGTATTTGCTGGAAATGGTGGTCAGGGCTTCCATTTTTACATCTCCTTTATCGAGCGGAAAGCGTAAGACATATTATACCTCGGCCTGCCCGAAGGTTCAAAATCTTTGGGACGCTCTATGAATTCTCCCCCCTCATCCCTGTTCAGCCTGCCGAGTGCATTCCAATCGTGGACATCCTGTGTGGGTTTGCGCTGTTCGGCATCCTGTTCGTCAATATGACGATTTTCAGCCACCCCATGCAAGCCATCGTCCTGCCTGCCGAACGGCTGGGGCGCTCGCTGACCTGCCTGAAGCTGCAGCCGATGAAAGGTGAAGGATCATTACATGACCGCCCTTATTTTTTCCTCCCGGCTCTCTAGACAGCGCTCTCGCACAGCCTGAGCGGGTATCCTTGCTGCAGGCGTGCCGGCGCTGGTCTTGCGGCTGGCGGCTTCCCTGCTCGGCATTCCGCCTGCGGAGAAGTCACCTGCCTAGCATTCCCTGCTGCTGGCGGTCTTGTGGATGCCGCTGGGCGCGCTCGGCGAGGAACTGGGTTGGCGCGGCTACCTGAACAAGCGGCTGAATGCCCGCCTAGGCGGACTCGCCTCGTCCCTGCTGGCTGAAACCCTGCAAGAAGCCGAACAAACCTACCCCCCCAAGACCTGCGCGATGCCATCCTCATCGCCGTAGAACGCAACAAACGCTCCTGGCGTTACATTCAAGCCATTTTAGAACGCTGGAAAATCGAAGGACGAAATGACCGAACCCCTCGCCAAGATTCTGCAAAAACTCGCGGCTATACCGAAGGACCCTTCGCCGAATACATCAACCGCGACTGAACCCGCACCCGTTTGCCCACACTGCGGCGGTGCCGGCTACCTGCGCTACGACGTACCCATAGGGCATGAAAAATTCGGCAAACTCGAACCGTGCGTCTGCCAAACACAACGCATCATTCAGCAAAAACGCGCCCGCCTGTTCGAATTGAGCAACCTCGACCATTTGAGCCACCTCACCTTCCAAAACTTCAACCTCACCGGCAACCCACAGCGCGAAACCTACACCCCCCAAGAACTCCAAAGCCTCGAAACCGCCCAAACCGCCGCGCTGATGTTTGCACAGCAGCGCACCGGCTGGTTGTTGCTGCAAGGCGCGTATGGCTGCGGCAAAACCCACCTCGCCGCCGCAATTGCCAACCACGCCGTAGAACAAGGCGTACCCACCCTCTTCATCACCGTCCCCGACCTGCTCGACTTTTTACGCTTTGCCTACGACGACCCCCAAACCACCTTCGAAATGCGCTTCGACGAAGTCCGCAACGTACACCTGCTCATCCTAGATGACTTTGGCACGCAAAACGCCACCGCCTGGGCACAAGAAAAACTGTTTCAAATCATCAATTATCGCTACATCAACAAACTCCCCACCGTCATCACCACCAACCTGATTTTAGACGAAATCGAACCCCGCATCCGCTCACGCCTGCAAGACCAGCAATTTGTAAAACAAATTGTCATTAGCGCACCCGATTACCGCCGCCCCACGCAAAGCAGCAACCCGGGGCTTTCCATGCTCCCGCTGCTGCGCGACAAAACCTTTAGCAGCTTTTTAGTACGCGATGACGAACTCAACAGCAGCGTTACCACCACCGTCACCGTAGAACGCCAAGACCGCTACAAAAACATCAAAAAAGAAACCGAAGTCATCACCACCAAAATCACCCAAGCCAATTTAGATACCCTGAGTTATGCAGTACGCACCTGCTTCGATTATGCCGAAAACCCACACGGCTGGCTGTTGCTGCTCGGCGGCACCGGTTGCGGCAAAACCCATCTCGCCGCCGCAATTGGCAACCATCGCCTTGAATCCGGCGGGCAGGTGATTATGGTAGATGTGGCAGACCTGCTCGATTACCTTAAATCCACCTTTCGCCCCTCGGTTGAAGTTTCATTCGACCGCCGTTTTTACGAAATCAAGACAACCCCGCTGCTGATTTTAGACAACTTAGTCGAAAGCGGCATCAGTTCGGCATGGGCAGAAACCAAACTAAACCAAATTTTGCTGCACCGCCACAACGCGCGCCTGCCCACCATCCTCACCTCACCGCTCAATCCCCAAGGCTTTGCCACTGCTTACCCTGTCATCTGGCATAAAATTTTGAGCGCACCCGATTATAAAATCATCAGCATTGACATGCCGCCGTACCACTTCAAACCACCTACCCAACCCAAACCAACCACCTCACGGCGCAAATCGAACCCTAAACAATCGTAGCGCGGAATTATTTCACCCTCTTTGCATTTTTGAAGATCCTAAAGGTCTCTTATGAAGTTTGACTTCACTGCAAAAACGAGCAGACAAATTTTATCCGAATACCCTCCTCAAAATGGGCAAAACTTAATAACCTGAATACGGGATAAGCCTTTTAAAGACTTCCGAAGTCTTGAAGACTTCGGAAGTCTGAATGGCGGGGGCTGCTGCGGCTGGCCTGGCGCTGGTTGGGTTGATGGCAGGATCGGGGCGATAGGCAGCCGCCAACAGCGCGGATATTTGCATTG
>DAOUCM010000194.1:0-2356 GCA_034431895.1 Anaerolineales bacterium | reverse complement strand
CCACCAGGCTCTGCCTGGTATGTCCCGACCACAGGTCGGAGGTACGTACCACCAGGCTCTGCCTGGTACGTCCCGACCACAGGTCGGGGGTACGTACCACCAGGCTCTGCCTGGTAACCTGACCATAGGTCGGGGGTACGTACCACCAGGCTCTGCCTGGTACGTCCCGACCATAGGTCGGAGGTACGTACCACCAGGCTCTGCCTGGTACGTCCCGACCACAGGTCGGGGGGACAGTACCACCAGGCTCTGCCTGGTCAAAACCCGACCACAGGTCGGGGGGACAGTACCACCAGGCTCTGCCTGGTATGTCCCGACCACAGGTCGGGGGTACGTACCACCAGGCTCTGCCTGGTAACCTGACCATAGGTCGGGGGTACGTACCACCAGGCTCTGCCTGGTAGCCCGACCATAGGTTGGGGGTACGTACCACCAGGCTCTGCCTGGTAGCCCGACCACAGGTCGGGGGTACGTACCACCAGGCTCTGCCTGGTATGTCCCGACCACAGGTCGGGGGTACATTTCTCTTACAGCCCCGTTTTACTTCTTCAACAAACGCGCAATGAGATTCAACAGGACCGTCAGGACAAGCGAAAGCAGTAAACTGGTGGCGAGGGGGAAGTAGAAGCGAAAGTTTTGCCCTTCGATGCGAATGTCGCCCGGCAGGCGGCCGAGGGCAATGTTGAAGCGGGCAAGAAGGTATAACATCCCCCCAATGAGCAAGAAGATGATACCCAACAAGAGAAAGAAACGCGCCAGCGAAACCATGCCTTACTTCAATTTCTCTGCAATTTTTGGTAAATCCTCGTATTGATAGGGAGGCCGTTTGTGAATTTGTACCCACCCCTCAGCCTCTTGATAGCATACAATATCCGCCATTTCTCCAATCGCAACCGGCGGATTTCAACAGAGACGGGAATGTCCAAGCCATCAACATCCAGCACGCGGCTGTTGGTAGGGCGGGGGTCGTTCACCAGACTGGCCATGATACGCCTCACTCTCTGACGGACGTTCCCCGGCAAGTCTTCACGCGCTGCATGAACTTCCGGCTCAATCCAAAGCCGGAAATGTTTTCCAGACTTTACCATTGGGATTGAACATCCTGCCAATCCAGGGCGCCAGACTGTTCAGGCCCTTTTCGCAAACGCGCGATCCTGGCCTTGACAGCGGCGCGATCTTCGACCTCTTCCAAATACCCCAGCAAGGTCTTCCAATCCTTGATGCTCACCTGCACCGCTGATTGTTTGCCATTGGCATCCAAAACAAAGCGAACGTCTTTCAAATCCAGGAGAGTCATTTTCGCCTCCATCTCCAATTATACATAGCATTGGCGTGAATATTCCAACCTGCAAGGAGGCGACTTCCAGGCTACAACAACCGCGGCTGGCCCTCCTCGCGCCACTCGAAGCCCAAATGCTCATACGCGGACTTGGTCGCCACCCGTCCTTGCGGCGTACGGTCGAGGAAGCCGAGTTGGAGCAGGTACGGCTCGACTACGTCCATGATGGTCTCCGGCTCCTCGCTGATAGCGGCAGCGATGGTGTTCAGTCCCACCGGGCCGCCGTTGTACTTTTCGATGATGGTCTTCAGCACGCGGCGGTCCACGTCGTCCAGGCCGAGCGGGTCCACCTGGAGCAGGTCGAGGGCCTCGTGAGCGACCGGACGGGTGATGACGCCGTCGGCGCGCACCTGAGCGTAGTCGCGCACCCGGCGCAGGAGACGCAGGGCGACGCGCGGGGTGCCGCGCGCCCGGCGGGCGATCTCCTCCACCCCGCCCTCGTCGGCCTGGACGTTGAGTTTGGCCGCGGCGCGCCGGACGATGGCCTGCATCGCTGCCAGGTCGTAGTAGTCCAGGCGATAGACCGCGCCGAAGCGGGCGCGCAGGGGAGCGGTCATCAGCGCCAGACGGGTCGTCGCACCGATCACGGTGAAGCGCGGCAGTTTCAGGCGGATGGAGCGGGCCGAGGGTCCCTTGCCGATGACGATGTCGAGGGCATAGTCTTCCATGGCGGGGTAGAGAACTTCCTCCACGGCCTTGCCGAGGCGGTGGACTTCGTCAATGAAAAGCACGTCGCCGGCGCGCAGGTTGGTGAGGATGGCCGCCAGGTCGCCGGCGCGTTCGATGGCCGGGCCGGCGGTGACCTTGATGCTGACGCCCATCTCGTTGGAGACGACGTGCGCCAGGGTGGTCTTGCCCAGCCCCGGCGGGCCGTAAAAGAGGACGTGGTCGAGGGCTTCCTTGCGCTGACGGGCAGCGGCGATGAGAATGGCCAGGTTTTCTTTCACCTGGTCCTGCCCGATGACGTCTGCCAGGCGCTGGGGACGCAGGGCGGTGTCGAGGCGGTCGTCGGGCCGG
>DAOUCM010000193.1:0-10371 GCA_034431895.1 Anaerolineales bacterium | reverse complement strand
GTTTGAATGCGTAACCTGTTTTCCAAACGCCAAAGCGTTTTCATCAAGTTGATTCAGGATCAGGCCACGCTGGCCCTGGAGGGGATGGAGGCGCTGAAGGCTTTTTTTGCCAGCCGAGATGCGGCAGATGCGGCGCGCGTGGGTGCAAAGGAGAAAGAGGCCGATGAAGCGCGCCGTATCTTAATTGATGAATTGAACAAGACTTTTGTTACGCCCTTCGACCGCGAGGATATTTTTGCGCTTTCGCGGGCCATTGACGATGTGTTGGATTATGCTTACAGCACGGTGAATGAGATGGAAATTTTGAAAGTGGCGCCCACACCGTATATGCAGCGTATTGCTTCGCTGCTCAGGGATGCGGCCTATGAACTTTCGCTGGCAGTGGCTCGTTTGGAGAAGCATCCGGCGGTGGCTAACGATCACGCTCAGCGCGCCAAGGCGCTCGAAAATCGGGTGGAGGATGTGTACCGCGAGGCGCTGGCCGACTTGTTCAGCGGGGCAGAGGACATCAAACATGTGGTCAAGATGCTGAAATTGCGCGAAGTGTATCGCCACCTGAGCAATGCGGCCGACCGCGGCGATGAAGCCGCCAACGTGATTGCCGATATCGTCGTCAAGATAACGTAACAGGCGGGCAAAGACATGGCAACTTTTGTGATTGTGATCATTTGCCTGGCGCTTGTTTTCGATTTTTTGAACGGGATTCACGATTCCAGCAATGTGGTGGCTTCGATGATTTCCTCGCGGGCGTTTTCGCCGCGCGTTGCGTTGAGCATGGCTGCGCTAGCCAATTTTCTGGGACCGCTGCTGTTTGGCGTGGCTGTGGCCACGACGATTGGCGATGAAATCGTGGCGGCCGGGACAATTGATGAGCAGGTCTTGGTGGCTGCTTTGACAGGCGCTATTTTTTGGAATTTGCTGACCTGGTACCTGGGTTTTCCTAGCAGTTCGTCCCACGCGCTCATTGGTGGTTTCATTGGCGCCGTGATGGTGGGGGCAGGCTGGGACGCCATCAAATTGCATGGCCTGGAGAAGGTTTTGATTGCCCTGTTTACCTCGCCCATCATTGGCTTTTTGGCAGGGTTCGTCTTGCTGCGGGTGACTCTTTGGCTGGCTTGGAATGCCACCCCCAAGATCAATACCTTCTTCAAACGCATCCAGGCGGTGACGGCGTTGGCGCTGGCGCTCAGCCACGGCACCAACGATGCGCAGAAGACGATGGGCATTATCACGCTGGCATTGGTGACGGGAGGCTATTTGCAAATGTTTCATGTGCCTTTGTGGGTCATTTTGCTTTCCAGCACGATGATGGGTTTAGGCACAGTCTTGGGCGGTTGGCGGTTGATCCGCACGCTGGGGGGCAAGTTCTACAAAATCAAGCCGGTGGATGGTTTTGTATCGCAACTGGCTTCAGCCACCGTGATCTTGGTTGCTTCTCTGGCAGGCGGGCCGGTCAGTACCACTCAGGTAGTCAGTTCGGCCATCATGGGGGCGGGAGCAGCCGAGCGCGCCAACAAAGTGCGTTGGGGCGTGGCGCAGGAAATTGCTGTGGCTTGGGTCTTCACTATTCCGGCGACGGCGCTGGTAGCAGCAGGAATTTATTGGGTCCTTCATCGCCTCTTTCCGTGATGGATGGGTGGGGAATGCAGATGCGTGGAATTGGACGGCTGTTGATTGCAAAGCCCCTCTCTCGCAATCGCTACGAACATTCGAGAGCAACGCCATGGGGGGCGCTGTGGGATGAGTTTAGTAGGTGTGGAGTACCTGCAAGGCAGAAGGTTCCTTCAGCGCCCAGAGGAGCAATTGCTCGAACCAATAACTGAGCGGCCGTTCGCCGCTTTTCAGGAAAGAACGCAATTCGGCCAGGCTGTGATATTCGACCTGCTCTATCTCGACAGGGTCGAATTCGACTTTGTCCATGTTGAACACCCCTTCGAAGAGCATACTGATTTCACGGTCATTGGGCCCATATTCCATTTTGAAGTGGACGAGAGGCTGCACAGCGACATCCCCCACGCCCAATTCTTCCAACAGCCCGCGCCTGACCGCCTGGTGATAACTTTCGCCGGCCTTGACATGCTCCGACACCGAGCAATCCCACACAGAGGGATATTGAGCGCGGGCTGCGCTGCGCTTTTGCACCAGCATCCTGCCTGCATCATCGAACAAGAAGACATGCACGCCGCGATGAAGCAAGCCGCGCTCATGCACGCTAGAGCGCGTAGCAGTAGCAATGACTTCATCTTTCTCGTTCACGATATCGAGCAGTTCATCGGTCATAGCGCCTCATCCATCGAGGTCATTTTACCCTATTCCCAGGCGCTCGACACAATTGACATTCCATCCAACCTGGTCTAAACTTTCCCTATGCTGGCTCGCGTATTTTCCTGCGCTGTGGTAGGCCTGGACGGTGTCATCGTTGAAGTCGAAGTGGACTACACCAACGGCCTGCCCGGCATGACCATTGTTGGCTTGCCTGACGCTGCTGTGCAGGAGAGCCGTGAACGGGTACAGACTGCCGTCAAGAACGCTGGCCTGCACTTTCCCCGCCATCGCATCGTTGTCAACCTGGCGCCTGCTTCGGTGCGTAAAGAGGGCCCTGCCTATGATCTGCCCATTGCGCTAGGCGTCATCGTGCTGGCGGGCTTCCTGCCGCATCAGGCTCTCGAAGGTACGCTGGTGGTTGGGGAACTCTCTCTAGATGGCATTGTGCGCCACACACGCGGCGTGCTACCCATGGCTGCGGCTGCCCGTGCCCATGGCTATCAGCGGATGTTCGTCCCCGAGGCCGACGCTGCCGAGGCGGCCCTGATTCCGGGCCTGGAAATTACGCCGGTCAAGACGCTTGCGGATCTATACGCCCATCTGTCTGGTCGCCGTCTCATTGAGCCGTTCCAACCCTCCGGCGATAGCCCCCCGCCCCTGTTCGTGCCAACGGATTTCTCCGAAATCAAGGGGCAAGAACATGTCAAGCGCGCGCTCGAAGTGGCGGCTGCGGGCGGTCATAACGTTTTGATGGTGGGCAGCCCCGGCGCGGGCAAAACCTTGCTGGCGCGCGCCCTGCCGGGCATTTTGCCTGAAATGAGCCTCGAGGAATCGCTGGAAGTGACCAAAATCTACTCGGTAGCCGACCAACTGCCGCCCGGCACGCCCCTCATCCGCCATCGTCCCTTCCGCGCGCCGCATCATACCATCTCCCATGCCGGCTTGGTTGGCGGCGGCAACATCCCCAAACCGGGAGAAATCTCATTGGCTCACCGAGGCGTTTTGTTTCTGGATGAGTTCCCCGAATTTGGCACCCGCGTGCTGGAAGTGATGCGTCAACCGATGGAAGACAAGGTGGTGACCATCAGCCGCGCCAAGGGGGCATTGACGTTTTCGGCCAACTTCCAACTGGTAGCGGCCATGAATCCTTGCCCGTGCGGCTATTATGGCGACCCGCTCAAGCCTTGTACCTGTGCGCCTGCTATGGTGACGAAATATCAAAAACGGATCTCCGGCCCCATGCTCGACCGCATTGACATTCACATCGAGGTCCCGCGCGTAGACTACGAGAAGTTGAGCAGTGACCGCCTCGGCGAAAGTTCGGCCTCCATTCGCGCGCGAGTGCAGGCGGCAAGGGAACGACAGCAAGCCCGTTTTGCAGGCACAGATATTGTGTGCAATTCTGATATGCGTGTAGCAGAAGTGCGCCAGTTTTGTAAACTGGACGAGGCCGGCGAAAGTTTAGTGCGCGCCGCCATGAGCCAAATGAACTTGAGCGCGCGCGGCTATCATCGCGTGCTGAAACTGGCCCGCACGATTGCAGACCTGGCGGGGAGCGAAACCATCCAACCTGTCCATCTGGCAGAGGCGCTGCAATATCGCCCCAAGTTGATGTTGGGATGAGAATGCCTGCCGGCCTGTGACAAGCCTGGCTCGATGCGCCAGGCGACCCTGCTGCGATGAATTCCTCTTCGAACCGTCAAATTGCCCGCGCCGCCGGCACCGTGATGTTCGCCATCCTGCTGGGACAAGCCACCGGCCTGCTGCGCGGCATTCTGGTAGCGCGCGCCTTTTTGCCGGCTGAATTGGACGCTTTCTTTGCCGCCAATCGCGTGTCTGAGACTCTTTTCAACTTGTTGGCGGCCGGCGCCTTAGGTTCTGCCTTCATCCCTACTTTTACCGGTTTACTAGCCAAAGGCGAAAAAACGGCTGCCTGGCAACTGGCTGCCTCCATTGCCCATCTGCTCCTCCTGACGTTGACCGTGCTGGCGGGGCTGGCGGCGATTTTCGCCTCGCACATCGTCCGTTATGCGCTGGCGCCTGGCCTGGCGGCTGACCCCTATTTGTTCTCGCTGACAATAGATTTACTGCGCATTCAACTCGTCTCGGCAGTGCTGTTTGGACTGGGCGGGCTGATGGTGGGCATTCTGAACGCCCATCAAGTCTTCTTCATCCCGGCGCTCACCCCCTCCATGTATCAGTTGGGCATGATTTTCGGCGTGCTGTTCCTCGCGCCAAAGATGGGCATCTACGGCCTGGCCTGGGGCGTCGTCCTCGGTGCGGTGCTCTACTTGCTTGTCCAAATCCCCTCGCTGGTCGAGATTGCGCCTGTGGAGGGAAACAGGTACACAGGATCAGGGATACACGCCTTACGCATTACATATTACATCTTACGCTTTACGCATTACGTATTACGCCATTCCCCTCTCTTCAGCCTCGAAAACCCCTCGGTGCGCGAAGTTTTCCGCCTGATGGCGCCGCGCGTGCTGGGGGTGGCGGTGGTGCAACTCAATTTCTGGGTCAATACCTGGCTGGCCTCGCAGATGGTGCCTGGCAGCGTAACCGGCCTGCAATACGGGTTCTCGTTGATGCTGATGGCGCAGGCCGCCATTGCCCAATCGGTGGCTATTGCCGCCATGCCCACTTTCTCGGCGCAATTCGCGCTCGGCAAACTGGAAGAGATGCGCATCTCCCTGTCCGCCAGCCTGCGCGGGGTGATCTTCCTGGCCCTGCCCGCCAGTTTGGGGCTGATGATCCTGCGCGAGCCAATCGTCTCCTTGCTCTATCAGCGCGGGCAGTTCGACGCGCGCATGACAGCCTTGGTGGGTTGGGCCTTGATGTGGTACGCGGCCGGCATGGTCGGTCACTCCATCATGGAAGTGCTGACGCGCGCCTTCTATGCCCAGCACGATACCCGCACGCCCGTAGTGATTGGGGCAATGGCCATGGGGTTGAACGTGGTCTTCAGTTTCGCGTTCTCCTCTCTGTTTGCGCGCCTGGGTTGGATGCCGCATGGCGGTCTGGCGCTGGCGAACTCGCTGGCCACCGCTCTCGAAGCGACGGCCCTCTTCGTCACCATGCGCAAACGGCTGGACGGCATTCATGGGACACATCTGCTGCGCGGCCTGACTCTGGCGCTGGGCGGAACGCTGACCATGAGCGCCGTTTTGCTGGGCATTTTGCGCCTCTTTTCTGGACAATCGGCCTGGCTGCTGGCCCCCGGCGGAATCCTGGCGGGTGGTCTGACCTACGCCCTAACCCTGGCCGCCTTGCGCGTCCCCGAAGGACAAGCCCTCCTGGCCGCCCTCCGCCGCCGACTCCCTTGAATTACGTTTTACGTTTCACGTTTCACCTACGCCGGCCACAACAGCCACATCACCGTTGCCACCACGACGCCGAACAACACCCCGCCGGTCACTTCTAGGGGAGTATGCCCTAGCACCTCGCGCAACTCCTTCTCGTTGAACATGTGTCCGCGCAACAACTCATCGAACAGAATGTTGATGCGCTGCGCGTGAATGCCAGCCTGCCGTCTGACGCCGGCCGCATCGTAAGTCACCACCATCGCCATTGCTAAACTGACCGGAAACAAAGGGTTATCGAAGCCATAATACAAACCAACAGCCATTGTCACCGAAGAGACCAGCGCCGAATGCGAACTGGGCATGCCGCCCACGCTCAAGAGCAAAGCCCAATTCCAGCGGCGCGAATATAAGAAATCGAGGGGGATTTTGATGAGTTGCGCCGACAGCCAGGCTGTCAGCATGACAATCAGGACATGGTTGCGAAGTAGAGCGAGCAGGTCCATATTCATTCATCCATTTCGAACTCGTCCAAACCGTTCGTGGACAACGTCTGGACTTTCAACTCGGCCTGTTCCAACAACGCTCCGCAGCGCTTGACCAGGGCCTGCCCCCGTTCGAACAACTGCATGGCCTCCTCGAGGGTTGCTTGTTCCCCTTCCAGGCCGGCGACGATGCTTTCCAACTCGTCGAAGGCTTCTTCATACGTCAGGTCTTCTACAGGTTTAGGAGATGTTTTCTTTGGCATAAGGCTCCTCGCAAGTACAAAGGTATACAAGTACACAAGTACACAGGTACACAGGTATCACGTTTTGCTCCTCACCATCGCTCCAAACTGCCCATCCATCACACGGACCACGATGTCATCATTCGCCTGCACCTGCCCAACATGCGACACCAACGCGCCATCTTGCGCTTTCGTCACGACCGCATAACCGCGCCCCAACACCGCCAGCGGGCTGAGGGCTTGTAAACGCCGCTCCAGCCCTTGCAAGCGCGTCTCCTTCAATGACAGGCAGTGGTTCAGGGCTGAGAATCCGCGCCGCGCCAGGTCGTCCAGCCGTTGACGGTCGGTTTGGATGCGGCGTTGAGGGGAGGAGAATCGCAGGCGGGCGGCCAGGGACGCGAGTCGGCTCTTTCGCGCGGCCAGCAGATTCAGGGTCGAGGCGGCGAGGCGGTTTTTCGTCTCCCCCAGGCGAGAGGTCAAATCCGCCACCGTTACCGCGCAGGCCAGTTCGGCCGCGGCAGTTGGGGTGGGGGCGCGCAGGTCGGCGGCAAAATCCGTAAGCGTGAAGTCGGTTTCGTGTCCTACCCCGCTGATGAGCGGAACCCGGCAGGCGGCCACCGCTCGCACCACCCGCTCATCGTTGAAGGCCCACAAATCTTCGATGGAACCGCCTCCGCGCGCCAGCAAGATGACATCTGGCGAGAGACGCTCGAGCGCCTCCAGCGCAGAAACCAGCGCGGGCGGGGCCTCCTCGCCCTGTACCGGCGAGGGCGCCAGAATGACCTTGACCAGCGGCAGGCGGCGGCGCAGGGTGTTCAGCATGTCGCGCAGGGCCGCCCCGCTTGCCGAGGTGACGATGCCAATCGTGCGGGGCAGCGGCGGGATGGGACGTTTGCGCGCCGTGTCGAACAGGCCTTCGGCCTCCAGCCGGCTTTTCAGGCGCAGGAACTCCTGGTAGAGCGCCCCTTCGCCGGCCGGGCGCAGCAGGTCGGCATAGAACTGGTATTGTCCCTGCGGCTCGTACACGCCGATTTTGCCGTGCGCTTCCACCGCCATGCCGTCTTGGAGGGGCAGGTTCAGGCGGCGGGCGTCCGTTCGCCACATCACACAACGCAGAGAAGCCGCAGCGTCTTTGAGCGTAAAATAGACATGCCCAGAGGCCGGGCGCGCCAGGTTGGAAATTTCACCTTGCACCCACACGTCTTGCAAGGTGACATCGGTCTCCAACAGGCTGCGGATGTGCTGTGTCAGGCGGCTGACGCTCCAAATAACAGAAGTAAAGAGAGACGGCTGTGCCATGCAAAATTCTCGCGCGAGAGGATACTCTATTCTAATCGCTCTTACAAGATGAGTAAAACTGGTGATTGCCCACATCTCTATTCTCTTGCTGTGCTAACGTACCACCGACCTGTGGTCGGCTTTGCCAGACCAGGCAGAGCCTGGTGATACGCTGTTTGCACCTGCCCGCTGGCACCTGGAGTGAGATTCCAGCCTGCTGATACGAATATGTGGGCAATCACCAGGAGTAAAAGTATCTTCTCGAAAAACGGGGGAAACGTCTCAAAGGTTTTCCGGAAAAGCCTTCTTGAGACGCTCGAACCTTCACCTTGCGGGTACTTCGCGGGACGTTGTAAAAATGAATATTGAGAAGAGACGAATAAAATAAGCGGTATAGACTTGTTCTACACCTTACGGTAAAATTCTGTTAGCGCATCGAACCGATGGGGCGGCAGTCCCCAAAGGGGATGCTATTGAATTGCGCCCAAACAGGCTATTATCCCAGCACTTCAACGCACCAGCAAAATTCTTGCAAGGATCAAATCAGGTATCTCTCCTCGAGTAGCGTCCCGTTTGTCGAGAGGGTGCCGAAATCAGGTTTCAGGTTTTTCGATGAATCATCTCTGGTCACCCTGGCGTATGGAATATATCGAGAATCACGAAAAAGAAGCAGGCTGTGTGTTTTGCATTGCGCAAGCCCAGGCTGACGGCCCGGAAAACCTGATCGCGCACCGCGGCCAACGCGCCTATGTCATCCTCAACCGCTACCCCTACACCAGCGGGCATGTGATGGTGGTGCCGTTCGACCACCAGCCCACGCTGGAGAACCTGGACGCCGAAACGCGCGCCGAAATGATGGAACTCACCGTGCGTGCCATGGCCGTGCTGCGCAAGACCTATCACCCGCATGCTCTCAATATGGGCGCAAACATTGGCGAGGCGGCCGGGGCGGGCGTGCTGGGGCATGTTCACATCCACATCGTGCCGCGCTGGGCCGGCGACACCAATTTCATGTCGGTTCTGGCGCAAACCCGCGTCTTGCCCGAAGCCCTGGAAGATACCTACCGCCGCATCCGAGACGGCTTTCTACAAGAATGATGTATGGTGATTGGCTTGAAATCGTGACCTGTGGACTTGGCCGGCGCCATCGTTCAACGGCGGCGCAACGCCAGTTGGGTGGCGCCTGGAGGCCGCGCTATTGGCTCGAAATGACGATTTGGGGACTGGCGCTGACGATGACGCTGGTTGCCTGTGTGCCTTTGCAAACCGAGGCCCCCGCTTCTATCTCCCCCGCGCCTGCCTCGCCTGCCCCGGTGTTTCCTACGCTCACAGCCACTCCCCTCCCCACTCCGCAGCCTACGCTGGCCCCTCTCACGCTTGGGCCAGACGAGCAAGACTTCCCTCCCGGTTACAATCCACTCACCGGACAGCCGGTTGCCGACCCGTCGCTGCTCGAACTGCCGGCGCTGCTGGTTTCCATCTCCAATTTCCCGCCAACGGCGCGCCCGCAGGCAGGCCTGTCTTTTGCGCCGATGGTGTTCCAATTTTCCATCACTGAGGGGGCAGACCGTTTCCTGGCGGCCTTTTACGGCCAATTTCCTTTTCCCGAAGCGCCGCCGAGGGGCAATTGCGAGGTGCGTCAGGGTGTCTTTCAGCCAGGCGCAGCCCTGTTGGGCAACCGCGTCTGGCTGGATGCTGACCGCGACGGCGTGCAAGACCCCGACGAGGCCGGCATCGGCGGTGTATGCGTTAGCCTGTACGATGCCGCGGGCGGGCTGCTCGAAACCACCTCCACCGATTCCAACGGTTACTTTGCCTTCGATGTCCACCCAGGCGGAGAGTATCTGCTTGGCTTCGAGAAACCGCCTGGCATGTCGTTCACTGCCGCCCATCGCGGAGATGACGACCGGGACAGCGACGCAGACCCCGGGTCCGGAAAGACCGCGCCCATCTCCATTCAGGCCGATACGCGCCGTTGGGATGCCGGTCTCTTCTTGGACGAGCCGCTGCCGTCCCCCGTCTCCCTGCCGAAGGCGGAGGTGGGACCGGTGCGCTCGGGGCGATTGTTGTACGCTCACATCGGCGCCTTCTTCCAGGATTCCTGCCTGATTTACGCCTTTGCCTCCAAAGAAGTGCTGGCCGAAATTCCACACTGTTCGTTCGTGGCTCATGAGGATGCGGGTGGCGGAGCGATGCTGGAAATCAGCCGCATGGAAGCCATTGCGCGCGAAAACTGGAAACTGGATACCGAGTTCAACTATGCCAGCAATCTGTTCGACGAAACGCCGCCGCCAGGCGGAGCGCCTGCCAGCCAGGTGCAGGTCTACTTTTCCCTGCTCAATCAATCTGGCTGGCAATATGACGCCGCCTCACAGACCTGGCTGCGCTACACCGACGACGCCGAGAAAGCCACCGCCGGCCAATTGCACCCCGATACCGACCGACTGAATGGACGACAATTGCAATTCGAGAATGTAGTGGTCATCATGGCCGAGCATGAAGTCATCTCGCCCACGAACTTGAACATCCACCTCGACCAGGGCGAGCAGGGTTACGCCTGGCTGTTCCGTGACGGGCGGGTGTACGAAATCAAGTGGAGTACACGCTCGACCGACTATGAGCGTGCTACCGGGCTGCGTCGCCCGATTCGTTTCATCCAGCAAGATGGCTCCCCTGCGGCGCTCAGGCCGGGGCGCACGTGGATAGTCATTGTGACGCCTTTCAGCGAGGTGACGCAGAAAGAGACGGGCGTTTGGCGTGTGCGTTACTATGCTCCGGCCGGCGCAGCCGGAGGCAGTT
>DAOUCM010000192.1:0-2118 GCA_034431895.1 Anaerolineales bacterium | reverse complement strand
CCGATGACCTGCATCCACGTCTCGGCGGAGAGGGCCGCGCCGCGCAGGGCCGGGTCAGCCTCCAGCAGGGCCGAGAGCGCCCCCAGCAGGACGACGTTGGCGACGCGCAAATTGCCCAGTTCCTCAGCCAGACGTTCACCATCCACGAAGTAGACGCGCTCGGTCACGGCGCGGAAAGCGGTCAGGATGTCTTCATCGGTGGGATATTTCTGTCCGCCCGACGTAACCGTCAGCGGGACGATGGCCTGGTTGTTGATGACCGCCAGTCCGCCCGGGCGCAGGGACTTGATGTTGCGCAGGGCTTCCAGTTTCTCGAAAGCCAGCAAAATATCCGCTTCGCCCAGGCCAACGATGGGCGCATAGACCTTCTGCCCCCAGCGGACATGACTGCTGACGCTGCCGCCGCGCTGGCTCATGCCGTGCACTTCGGCCTGCTTGGCATCCAGGCCGGCCGCCAGGCCCACATGGACCAACACATCGCTGGCCAGCACCGTCCCCTGGCCGCCTACGCCGCAAAGCAGGAAGTTGATGACCTCTTTCATGCTCGCTCCTTTTCTACAAAGACGCTATCCGGGCGGAAAGTGATGGCATCGCGCGGGCAAATCTGGGCGCAGACCTCGCAGCCGGTGCAAAGCGAGGCGTCAATCAGCGCCTTCGGACGCTGAGTCTTCTCGTCCAGTTCCTCGCTCTTCAGGATAGCCGGACAGCCGATGCGGAAGCACAGGGTACAGCCGTTGCATTTGTCGGCCTGCACTTCCAGCGGCATCCACTTCTTGCGCGCCTCCGGCAGCAGGGCGCACGGCTCCTGGACGATCAGCACGCTGGGTTCGTCCAGTTTGACGTACTCTTTGAGCGTCTTCTCGATGGCGTCCACGTCCAGCGCCGAGAGGGTGCGGACGTGTTTGACGCCGCAGGCGCGCACCAGCGGCTCCAGTTCGACCAGTGGCGCCTCCTTGCCCAGCAGGGTCTGGCCGGTGCCAGGATTGGGTTGATGACCGGTCATGCCGGTAATGCGGTTGTCGAGGATGACGGTCACCACCGGGGCCTGGTTATAGACCACGTTCAGCAGGGCCGGGATGCCGGTGTGGAAGAAGGTCGAATCGCCGATGACGGCCACGTGCCGTTCGGGACTTCCGGCCTGGGCGGCCCCATGGGCGACGCCGATGCCCGCGCCCATACAGCCGCAGGTGTGGATGGCGCTCAGGGGCGGGATGAGGCCGAGGGTGTAGCAGCCGATGTCGCCGTTGACCGGCACTTTGAGTTTGTTCAGGATGTAGAACGTGGGGCGGTGCGGACAGCCCGGACACAGCACCGGCGGCCGGGAGGGGAGCGCGCTCACGTCGAGGGACGCAGTCGCTTCGGAAACGGGACCAGGCAGCAGTCCGGCGCGAACCGCCGCGGCGCGCACCACGAACGGGTCCAGTTCGCCGACCATCGGGAAGATGCTCTTCCCCTCGCAGGCGATTCCCATCAGTCTCACGCCTTCCTCGATAAAGGGGTCGAGTTCTTCGAGAATGATGAGGCGCTCGACCGAGGCGGCAAAGTCGCGGATGAGGCCGGCGGGCAGCGGCCAGGTCATGCCGAGTTTGAGGATGGAGGCGTGCGGGAAGACTTCTCTGGCGTACTGGTAGGCGACGCCGGCGGTGATGATGCCCAGGGAACGGTCGCCCGGCTCGACGCGGTTGAAGGGGAAGGTTTCGGCGAACTGGGCGATGGTGCGGATGCGCTCCTCGATGACGGGGTGACGTTTGATGGCGTTGGCCGGCACCATGACGTATTTGGCCGGGTTGCGCGGGAAGGGCCTGGTTTCGGCGGGGCGTTCGAGGCGCTCGCCCAGTTCCACCGCGCTGGTGGAGTGGCAGACGCGGGTCGTCAGGCGCAGGAGGACGGGGGTGTCGAAGCGCTCGGAGAGGTCGAAGGCGGCGATGGTCAAGTCTTTGGCCTCCTGGCTGTCGGACGGATCCAGGCAGGGGACGCGGGCAAATTTGGCGAAGTTGCGGTTGTCCTGTTCGTTCTGGCTGGAGTGCATGGAGGGGTCATCGGCGCTGACGATGACCAGCCCGGCCTCGATGCCGGTCATGGAGGCGTACATGAACGAGTCGGCGGCCACGTTCAAGC
>DAOUCM010000191.1:0-17753 GCA_034431895.1 Anaerolineales bacterium | reverse complement strand
GTGATGCTGCGCGCTGGCTGGCTGATGATCATCAAAGCGGTTTGGATGGCAGATAATTCCAGACCCAACGCGCTCGAATCCTCGATGAGCAAAGTTAAGGCTGGCGACGTGACGACCAAAATCACCCAAAAGGCCGTCGAGTTGATGGGGCCGCTCGGTTACAGCCGCGAGTTCTTGCTCGAAAAGTGGTTCCGCGACGCCAAGATCACCGATATTTATGAAGGCACCGGCCAAATCAACCGCCTGATTGTAGCCAGGCAGATACTGGGCTACAGCGGAGCGGAGTTGAGGTAAGTACACAGGTATGAAGGTGCACAAGTACACAAAGGAGAACCCTATGAAATACCATGTACACAACGCCGTTGTAGTCGGCGCGGGGACGATGGGGGCGGCGCTGGCGGCGCATCTTGCCAATGCGGGTATTCCCGTCACCTTGCTGGATATTGTCCCCAAAGATGCGCCAGCCGACGATAAGACGGCGCGCAATAAGATCGTCAACGCTGGCCTGGAGGCCGCCAAGAAATCCCGCCCGGCCTCGTTCGCTTCTTCGGATCAGCATTTGCTGGTCAAGACCGGCAACCTGGAGGATGATTTTGGGGTGATGGCTGAAGCCGATTTGGTCATCGAAGCCATTGTCGAGAATCTGAAAATCAAGCAAGGCTTGATGGAGCGCATTGATGCGGTCCGCAAGCCTGGCTCCATCATTGCGACCAATACCTCTGGCATCCCTATCAAGGATATTGCCGCTGGCCGTTCGGAGAGTTTCAAGCAGCATTTCTTGGGGATGCACTTCTTCAACCCGCCGCGTTACTTGAAACTGCTGGAAGTCATCCCAACCGAGGATACCTTGCCCGAAGTGGTGGCGTTCATCAAGCATTTTGGCGAATATCGGCTGGGTAAGGGCATTGTGCTGTGCAAAGATACGCCCAACTTCATCGGCAACCGCGTCGCTTTTGGGACGGGCGCATTTGCCCTCGATTACATCTTGAAAAACGGTTATACCGTTGATGAGGTAGATGCCATCACCGGCCCGCTGATGGGTCGGCCTAAGACGGCTACTTTCCGCCTGATTGACTTGGTGGGCATTGACGTGTGGGAACATGTCGGCAAGAATCTGGCGCCGGCCATCCCTTACGATACCTATGCCATGCCTTACCTGACTTCCGAGAAACCCAATCAATTGATTGCTACCATGGTCGAGCGCGGCTGGCTGGGCAACAAGACGAAAATCGGCTTCTATAAGGAAGTCCGCACCGAAGACGGTAAAAAGGAATTCTATTCCCTCGACCTGGAGACGCTCGAACACAAGCCTTCTCAAAAGGTACGCTTCGACTCGATTGGGAGAGCCAAAGGCATCGAGAATCTGGGAGAGCGCTTGAAAGTGCTGTTGAGCGAGAGCGACAAAGCCGCCGAACTGGTCAAGGCGCTAACGTACCAGGGCTTACAATATGCTTCTGCGTTGCTGCCCGAAGTCGCCGATACGGGCAAGCCCATTGACGATGCGATTACCCTGGGCTTTGGACACGAAGCCGGCCCGTTCGAGACCTGGGATATGCTCGGCGTCCAGCCGGTGGTCGAAGCGATGAAGGCCGCGGGCTATGCTCCGGCTGCTTGGGTAGAAGACATGCTCAAGTCTGGCGTCGAGACCTTCTATCAATATAAGGGCAATAGCAAAGTGGGCGTATACGATGTCGTCCAGAAGAAATACGTTCCCATCGAACGCCCGGCGGGCATGATTCTCTTGGGCGAACTCAAGGCCGGCAAGAAAGTCATCAGCGAAAATGCCGGCGCCTCGCTCTATGACCTGGGCGATGGCGTGGCCTGTGTGGAGTTTCATACCAAGATGAACGCGCTCGATGATGATATTTTCAACATCACCATCGAAGCCCTTGATCGGCTTGAGACAGAGTTCGACGGTCTGGTCATCGGCAATGAGGCCGATAATTTCAGTGCCGGCGCCAACTTGTTCATGGTGGTCATGGCGGCCCAACAGGGCATGTGGGACACGCTCAACGAGGCAGTTGCCAAATTGCAAAACCTGAATATGCGGATGCGCTACTCGCCCAAGCCGGTGGTCACTGCCCCGGCCGGCATGGCGTTGGGCGGCGGATGTGAAGTCACCATGCACGGCTCGCGCATCGTGGCTGCCCATGAGACTTACATCGGCCTGGTGGAATTGGGCGCGGGCGTCATCCCGGCTGGCGGAGGCACAAAAGAATATATGCGCCGCATCATCAATCCGGCCATGCGCGTCGAAGGCGCCGAAGTATTGCCTTTCTTGCAAAAAGCCTTCCTGCAAATTGGACAAGCCAAAGTAGCCACCAGCGCTGCTGAGGCGCGGCAAATGGCTATTCTGGGTCCCGCCGACCGTATCGTCATGAATCGCGCGCATTTGCTCACCGAGGCCAAACGCGAGGTCTTGCACATGGTGGCTGCCGGTTACACGCCGCCCGCGCCAGAAATGATCTATGTAGCCGGGCGCGATATGCAAGGGGCGCTGCGCATTGGCGCGTGGTCCTTCAATGTTGGCGGCTACATCACCGATTACGATTTGCACATTGCCCAAAAACTGGCCTATGTCTTGACCGGTGGCAGCCTCACCAGGGCGCAATGGGTGAGCGAGCAATATGTCCTCGACCTGGAGCGCGAAGCCTTCCTGTCGCTGTGCGGCGAAGAGAAGACCCAGGCGCGTATGTGGTCGCTGTTGCAAACGGGCAAGCCGTTGAGGAATTGATTCGTTATTGGACACGGAATGGACGGATAAGACGGAAGTTCTTTGATGTTACGGAAATATTGGACACGGAACTTGCGGAAAAGAAGGTGATACCTATGAAGAATAATTTTGAAGGCAAATATTCAGACCTGACCGGAAAAATTATTGGTGCGTTCTTTCAAGTACACAAAGAACTGGGCTATGGCTTTTCTGAAAAAGTTTATGAAAATGCCCTCGCCATCATTCTTCGTGAACAAGGTCTGGATGTCAAGCAGCAAGTGCCGCTCAAGGTTTACTTCCATAAGCAAGTAGTTGGGGAATACGTTGCCGATATGATTGTCAATGGTGTCGTGTTGCTCGAACTTAAGGCCGCACAAAAACTCAATGAGGATCATGCCGCACAACTGCTCAACTATTTGAAGGCAACAGAAATCGAAGTTGGCCTCTTGCTCAACTTTGGTCCCCAGGCAGAATTTCGTCGAAAAATCTACGATAACGACAAAAAAGGCTCTCTGTCGTGGATACAAAATCCGTAACAATCTGTAACATTTAGAAGAATTCCGTAAAATCCGTGCTATCCGTGTCCCAAAGGAGACATGAACATGACAAAAAAAGATGCTGTTATCGTCAGTGCGGCTCGGACGCCGGTCGGCAAGGCCAAGCGCGGCTCACTGGTCACGGTCAGGCCTGACGATTTGGCTGCTACCGTTATTGTAGAGTTACTCAAGCGGACGCCGAATCTCGACCCCGCTGAAATCGAGGATGTGGTCTTTGGCTGCGCCTTCCCCGAAGGTGAACAAGGCATGAACATGGCGCGCATGATTGCCTTGCGGGCCGGCCTGCCGATTTCCGTCCCTGGCGAGACCATCAACCGTTATTGTTCTTCGGGCGTGCAGTCCATCGCTCATGTTGCGTATGCTATCATGGCCGGCGACATCGAGGTAGCCATTGCAGGCGGCACAGAATCCATGACCATGGTGCCAATGGCGGGCTACAAGTTCTCGCCCAACCCGTACTTTGCCCAGGACCTGCCGCATTACTACACCAGCATGGGCATCACAGCCGAGAACGTGGCGGCCAAGTACGGCATCAGCCGCGAAGACCAGGATGCCTTTGCCCTGCAATCCAACTTGAAAGCCGCCAAAGCGGTGGATTCTGGCCTGTTCGACCCCGAACTCGTCCCTGTGGCCGTGGAAATCGTCGAACTGGACGAGAACCAAAAGCCGGTGACGCGCTCCTTCACGTTCAAACGCGACGAAGGACCGCGCGGCGATTCCACGATGGAGGGCCTGGCCAAACTCAAACCGGCTTTCAAAGAGGGCGGCACGGTTACTGCTGGCAACTCTTCGCAAATGTCCGACGGCGCCGCGGCAGTGGTGGTCATGTCTGCTGAAAAGGCCGCCAAACTGGGCCTCAAGCCGCTGGCGCGCTTCGTCTCTTTTGCTGTGGGCGGCGTCGAGCCAGAATTGATGGGCATTGGCCCCGTTGTGGCTATTCCCAAGGCGCTCGAAAAGGCTGGCTTGAAACAGGAGGATATTGACCTCTTCGAGTTGAACGAAGCCTTTGCTGCTCAGTCCCTGGCAGTGCTACGGACACTGCAACTCGACCAGCAAAAAGTCAACGTCAACGGCGGGGCCATTGCTCTAGGTCACCCGCTGGGCTGCACCGGCGCAAAACTGACCACTCAGTTACTCTACGAGATGGGACGCCGTAAGTCGAAGTATGGCGTGGTGACCATGTGCATCGGTGGCGGAATGGGCGCAGCAGCCGTGTTCGAGAATTTACAATAACCAATGAAAGACCCTAAAGGTCTCACAGACCTTTAGGGTTAATTTGTATCGAAGGAGAACATAAAATGCCACTTACAATTGCAGACCTCATGTCCAAAATGCCCGGCGCTTTCTTGCCTGAAAAGGCCCCCGGGCTAGACGCTGTCATCCAATTCAAATTCACCGGCGCAGAAGCAGGAGATTGGTATGCCGTCATCAAAGATGGCAAAGTGACTGTCGAAAAAGGGGAACATCCTTCTCCCAAGATGACCCTGACCGCCGATTCCAGCGACTACGTCAAAATCTTCACGGGCGAGTTGGATGGGATGCAAGCCTTCATGCAGGGCAAGATTAAATTAGCCGGCGATTTGAATTTGGCGATGAAGTTGACACAAATGTTCAAAATCCGGTAAATTTCTATGTCGAACAAGACGCCCTGGAAACAGGGCGTCTGTATCCTCTCGAAACCGGGGGGCCAGCCCGACCGAACACGCCGTTTTCCGGTTTATTCCCCTTTTGCTAGTTTTTCGATTTCTTTCCGGTCTTCGATGACCCGCACCAGTTTTCCATCGCGCATTTGCAGCACGCGGTCTACGTACTTGCACATGCGCAAATCGTGTGTCACCATGATGCCGGCGCGCTCGTATTCATGGATGAGACGCGCAAAAGTCTCGACCACTTGGAAGGCGCGCTCGGTATCGAGCGAAGCGGTCGGCTCGTCGGCTAAGACAACGGCCGGGTTGTGAATCAAGGCGCGGGCAATCGCCACGCGCTGCTGCTGTCCGCCAGACATCTGCCCGGGCAGGTTGCGCAGGCGGTCGCCGAGTCCGAGGCGGGCCAGCAGTTCAGCAGCGCGCAGCCGACCGGCTTTATCCGCCATTCCGTTCAGCCGCAGCATCAATTCCACATTCTCCTGCGCCGTTAGGAACGGAATCAGGTTGTTGGCCTGGAAAGTGAAACCGATTTTCTGGCGGCGCAACGTAACCCGTTTTTTCTCGTTCAGGCGAGACAAATCCTGGCCGTCTATCAACACCTGACCGCTGGTAGGCATGAGCAACGCCGCCAGGATGGACAACAAGGTGGTCTTGCCAGAACCGCTGGGTCCCACCAGGGCGATGAACTCGCCAGAGCGTACTTCAAATGAAACGTCGTCAACGGCGTTGATGGTGACCCCGCCTTCGACGTTGAAAGTTTTGACGACGTGATTGACTTCCAGTACCACAGCGCTCATGATTTCTCCTGACCGATCTTCAGATAGCATTATGACAACTTCAACGCCTTGAGCGGCTCGATGCGCACAGCATAGATGACCGAAACCAACCCGCCTAGCGGACCAATCAATAGCAAGGCAATCACCGCCAGCAGCGAGCGTGTACCGTTGAAGGCCAGGGGGATGGTGGGCGGGAAGCCCAGCGAGAACAGGTAGGTCAGGCCGCCGCCGATGGCCACGCCTAGCGCCGTCACGATCACGATTTGAATGATGGCTGCCAGCCCTACAGCGGCGTTGGAAGAGCCAATGGCTTTCAATACGCCAATTTGCGGCACCTTTTGCAACACTTGGATTTGAAAGAATCCGCCGATGACCAGGATGCCAATCAACAGCGTGAAACCACCCTGAGTTTGCACTGTGCCTTGTTGGGCCGAATAGCCGGGAATGTTTTCGATGACGGTCGGGATGTCGGCCACCTCGATGTTGCTCACTTCGGCCAACAGGCGCTCGCGCACGGCTTCACTTTGCGAGGGGTCGCTCAATTTGACCGCGATGATGTTCGGATACGGCGTCGAGTCGTTCAAGTCTGCTTCGGGTTGGGGGCGGATTTTTTCCCAGGTGGCCGGCGCTACGAAGATGGTCGGTTGGAAGAAGTAGGATTGCCGGCCTGTCGTCCCAACTACCTTCAACGTAAAGAACTGATCTTCTGTGCCTTGCGTGGAGCGGATTTTGATTTCATCTCCGATTTGGATGCCGGTTCGCAGTGCCACGCTTTGGTCAATGACGGTCTCGTACGCTTCGCCCCCACGAAAGGGTCTGCCTCCAGTTAAAGGAGGCATGCCTGGTCTGCCAGGTTCTGCCGCTAAAAGCGAAATCTTGAGCGGTTCCTCCAGCGAGACGATTTGACTGGTGGAGGTGAAGATTTGCCCAGCCTCCTCCACGCCCTCCACGCGCCGTACTGCGCGGATGGTATTCACCTCCAGCCGGCTGGACGAAATGATGAAGTCCGACTTTTCCAGGAACACGACCAGGTGGGCATCCAGGTTGGCCACATATTGACGGTTGCCGTCGGCCAGGCCCTCGCCAAGCGCCGCAATGAACAGCACCAGCAGGGTGATGAGGGCAATGACCAGCGCAACCAATAAAAATCGCCCCTTGTTGCGAATGACTTCTTTGAAAGCCAAATAGAAAGCAAGAAAAAAGGTTTTCATACGTTTCCCATCCGTAATCCTCGCAAGTGGGTAGCAGGATTGCTATTGGCGAAGATTAGCGTAAATTTGATCGTCCCTACGGCGCAACCGGCCCCTC
This sequence comes from Anaerolineales bacterium, assembly GCA_034431895.1. Lineage (GTDB taxonomy): Bacteria > Chloroflexota > Anaerolineae > Anaerolineales > Villigracilaceae > JAABUE01. The sequence goes on along the minus strand of DAOUCM010000191.1, from coordinate 10,753 downwards.
GAATGGTTGCTTCCAATCCACTCCCATCACGCCATGCAGCAACAGCTCAACGGGCGGATGATCGGCAATGTCATCGTAGTAAAACGGCAAGCGGATGCGGCCATCTGTGCCGATGATGAAGGTTCCAGACATTTGCATGGCATCTTGCCCGGCAGGCGGCATCTCGGGCTTCCAGCCGCGTTCTTCTTGCAAGCGTTTGTTGGACTGCCACACGCGCCACGACAAGAAGGTTTGCCAAATGGAAGCGCGCTCCAGCCCATAAGCGCGGTAGGCGCGGCGTTCTGGGTCTGCCAGGCAGCGCAAGCCGGGGGCATACTGTTGGCAAAAAGCAAGGGCCGCTTCGGGCGTTCCTTGGGTAACGAATGCCAGGCCGATGGCTTTTTGCTCGAACGAAGGCGCGGCAGCGGCAAGCGCAGTGACCATTTCCTTGCATTGCGGGCAACCGAAGTGGCGCGTGAAGGCCAGCACCAGCACCTGTTCCTTCCACAAGGACGATAACCGTATGCTCTGGTTGTCCGTGTTCAATAATTCCAGGTCGGGCGCTGGATCGTTGAATTTAAGATGGGCAAGTTTTGGCATAGAGGTAATTTTATCTTTCTGTTTGAATGTTCTCGATCAAGCATGGGTCCCAGGATTTTCAGGGCGGGCCAGGCATTCTGTCGGCCAGTTTGGCGGTTAACCTGAATTCGGGATAAGCCTTCGAACCGTCCCGAAGGCTCGATTTTGACCATACAATTCTCTAAAAAGCCTTCGGGACGTTATCTCGAACTGGCGTTGATTTATTGTACTATGAATGCATTTTACTTTATTGCACATATTTTGTCAATATTTAATCAATAATTTGCGTGATTTTCGGCTTTGGGGTCTGGATTCTACCTTCTGTTTGTACCCAAAGTTTGCATTTTTGTTAACCCATTTGGAGACAGAATTCACGGCTTGCTTGACACAATTTGTACCCTGTGCTAAATTTGAAAAGCAATTTCTTCATTGCCAGCGAATTTGGATATGCTGGAATGCAACTAACCTTTTCCCAGGAGGGTTGTCTTGTCCAAGTCTCGTACGCAACAAATGGTAGACCGTTTGCGCGAGTTACAAGCCTCCTCGCCCGACATCGAGGCGTCGGCCGTAGTCAGCGTGGACGGGTTGAGCATCGCTTCGGCTTTGCCGCAAGGTGTGGAAGAAGACCGTGTGTCCGCCATGTCAGCCGCAATGTTATCCTTGGGTGAGCGGATTGCTACCGAATTAGGGCGCGGCTCTTTGGAACAGGTCTACATCAAAGGCGAAAAGGGATACGTTGTCTTGATGTCGGTGGGTCAAGATGCAGTGTTGACCGCCCTGGCGCGCGAACAGGCCAAGTTGGGTCTGATTTTCCTGGATATGCGCCGCGCCGCCGAAAATCTGGCAAAATTAATCTAGTGGAGTACGTATGAGCCCCATCCAAAAGAGCGGACTATACTATAACAACAAGTTTGGCTTGATTACCATCAAGTCTTTGGAAGAGGTAATGGGTAAGAATGGCTTGAACGCCATCCTTAATCTTGCCGGTCTGAACCATTACATTGACAATTATCCCCCGGATAATCTCGAAAAAGGCTTCGACTTTGCCGAACTTTCAGCCATTGGTGTGGCTTTGGAGGAGATGTATGGTCCGCGCGGCGGGCGCGGGCTGGCCTTGCGCGCGGGCCGCGCTACTTTCTCCGATGCGCTCAAGAATTTTGGCGCTCTGGCGGGGGTGGCCGATTTGGCTTTTGTCGTCTTGCCCCTTCAGTCGAAACTTCGTATCGGCTTGCCAGCCTTTGCCAAAATCTTTACGCAACTCACAGACCAACTTACCACCGTCGAAGAAAAAGATAACGAGTTCATCTGGACGATCCACAAATGCCCGGTTTGCTGGGGGCGTACAGGCGCCGATCGCCCGGTCTGTTTTATTGCGACCGGCTTGTTGCAGGAATCCTTGAAATGGGTCTCGGGGGGCAATGAATTTCGCGTCAACGAGTCCAGGTGTGTGGCGATGGGCGATGAGGTGTGTGAATTCGTCATCCAGAAAGACCCCATTGGCTGATCGAGAAAAGGGGAGCCCGGCATGGCAGATGTCAAACAGAAAATCCTGGTCGTAGAAGACGATCTCGATATCGCCGAAATGCTGAACGCTTACTTTCGCGTCCAGGGCTATGAAGTGTTTACCGTGAATTGGGGAGAAGATGGCGTGCGCGCCTGTCAAACGGTCAACCCCGACCTGGTAGTGCTGGACATCCGCCTGCCTGACATTGATGGCTATGAAGTCGCCAGACGCCTGCGCACCGACCGCCGCACACAAGACATCCCCATCATCTTTTTGACCGAAAAACGAGAGCGCGCCGACCGGCTGCATGGCCTGGAATTGGGCGCTGATGACTACATCACTAAGCCGTTCGATGTCCAGGAGTTGCGTTTGCGTGTGCGCAATGCCTTGCGGCGCGTCAGCCAGGGTTCGCTCACCAATCCTGTCAGCGGTTTGCCGGATGGCGCTTTGGTGGATGAGCGCTTGAGCGAGACGCTTGGGAAAAGCGGATTTTCGCTCCTGTTGGTTTCGCTCATCAACCTGGATATCTTCCGCGATGCCTATGGCTTTGTGGCCTCCGATGATGTCATGCGGGCTGTCAGCCTGATGATCCATAACGCCATGCGTGAAGTGGGCGGCTCAGAGGATTTTGTCGGTCATTTGACGCCAACGGATTTTGTGTTGATCGTTTCTTCTGCCAACTTGTCCATTCTGGGGGAACGTGTGCGTAGCCGTTTGGAACAATCTCTGGATTATTTTTACCCTATCAAAGATCGCGATCAGGTTTCTCGTCGTAACGACCGTTTGGTCATCAAAGTCGTCGAAGTGCCTTCTTTGAGCGGCCGTTTTCCGAATGTCGAGGCATTGAAGAAGGAACTGCTGCGCCTGATTCGTTAGGAGACCGATTGAAAATTACGGTTGTGATCCCCACCTATAATGAAGCGGAGAACTTGCCTAAACTGGTCTCCGCTTTATTTTCGCTTCCGCTCGATTTGCGCGTCCTGGTAGTGGACGATAACAGCCCTGACGGTACCGGGCGGATTGCCGACGACCTAGCCCAAAAAGACGGGCGCTTGCAAGTTCTTCACCGTCCTGGCAAGATGGGCTTGCGGGCGGCCTATTTGAATGCTTTTCAGCGTGTCTTTCAAGAGGATAGCGATGCCATAGCGCAAATGGACGCCGATTTCTCGCACGACCCGGTGGCGCTGATCGAGATGGCAAAACGCCTCGAAACCTGCGATGTGGTCATCGGCTCCCGTTATGTCGAGGGCGGCGCAGTAGACGAGCGCTGGCCGCGCTGGCGGAAGGGCCTTTCGGCGTTTGGCAATCTGTATGCCCGCACCATCCTGGGGCTTCCATTGCGCGATGTCACTACCGGCTATCGGCTGTGGCGGCGTGAGACGCTTTTGGGGATGCCCTTGGAGCGTATTCAGTCGAACGGGTATGTTTTCTTGGTAGAGATGGCTTACCTGGCTTATTGCTTGGAGTATCGCGTCAGCGAAAGCCCGATTTACTTTGCCGACCGGCGATGGGGGAATTCGAAAATGTCTTTCCGTATCCAGGCTGAGGCGGCTTTACGTATCTGGCAGGTGTGGTGGCATTACCGCGACGTGCGCCGCGCAGGTCGCCGGGCGCGCGTGCTTCAAGCGTCCGTCATGTGAGCCCATTGTTCGCTGAGTTTTCCCCATTCTTCGAGGCTTAAGGTTTCTGCCCGCCGTTGCGCAGCGATGTTTGCAGCGCGCAACAGCGATTCGATTTTGGCAGGGGGCAGGCGCAAGCCGGCCGAGAGGGCATTGCGCAGCGTCTTGCGCTTTTGTCCGAAACCGGCCTTGATGAGTTGGAAGAAGGCCGGCAGGAGAGGGGGGGAGATCGAAGGGGTAGCGTAGATTTCGATTTTCAGCACAGCCGAGTCAACTTGCGGGGCAGGGTAGAATGCGCTGGCGGGGATGCGCGCTACAATAGACGGCCGGCCGTAGACTTGCACGCTCAGCGCCAGCAGGCTCATTGCTCCAGGCAAGGCGCAGATGCGTGTAGCCACTTCGTGCTGAATGGTCAATACGATGCGGCGCGGCTTGGGGGCGCTTTCGAGCAGATGACGGATGACTGCTGACGTGATGTAGTAGGGGATGTTGGCGATGACCAGGTAGCCAGGTTGTTCGATCCATGTTCCAGGGTCGAAGTCTAGGATGTTGCCTTGCATTAGCCGGACGTTGCGATAGGGGGCTAGAACTGCTTCGAGCGGCGGGAACAGACGCGCATCCAGTTCGATTGCCAGCACGCTGCGGGCGGCGGCTGCCAGGTAGCGGGTGAGGCTGCCGAGGCCGGGGCCGATTTCCAGCACGCTGTCGGTGGGCAGGATTTCGGCGGCGGCGACGATTTTTTCCAGGGCGTAAGGGTCTTGCAGGAAGTTTTGCCCCAGGCGTTTGTCTGCGCGTAAGCCATATTGTCGCAGCAGGGCAGCGGCGTCGAGGGGCGGGGTAGGCGGCGGAAAACGGGCGCTGTTCATTCGCAGGTGGCAGAGTTGGCTGGGGGCTCGTCGCCGGTTTCGGTAGCGGGAGCAGGCCAGGTTCCGAGGGAGAAGCGGGCCACGTAGTCGCGCAGTACAGCAAAGTCCACGTCCCAGACGAACACGCGCCCCTTGAAGACTGGGTCGTAGACGCGCGTTCCCGTAAAAAGTTCGCGCGGGAAACTGACGAAGGTGATGTCTGCGGCTTCAAGTTTGGTGCCAAGACAGGCCAGTTGGGTGATTTGCTCGGGCGTCAGGTCGGTTTGCACGGCGCCCTGGAAGGATTGGATGAGGGCCGGGATGCGCATGACGACGGTGGGTTGAGTGAGTTTTTTTTGCAAGGCGCATAGCACCAGGTTTTGATTTTCGGCGCGCTCGAAGACGCCTTCGTTGCGGATGCGCGCCAGGGTGAGGGCTCGTTCGCCGTTCAGGGTTTGATAGCCAGGCGGGAAAACCAGGCGGGCGCTGCGGTCTTCGGCGGTGCGGCCGTCCATGCCGTTGGGCAGGTAGACCTCGATGCCGCCTACCGCGTCCACGATTTTCTCGAAGGTGCGCATGTTGACGCCTACATAGCGGTCGGGCGTCAGGCCAAAGTTGAGCGCCAGGGTGCGCGCCAGCAAGCCGGGGCCGGCACCAGGACCTTCGTAGTAGCCAAAGCCAGGATTACCGTACAGGTAGGCCTGGTTGAGTTTTTCGTGGTCTTGGCCGTTCAAGTTGTCGCTGATGTCGGGGATTTCTACCCACAGGTCGCGGGGGAATTCCAGGATGGTGACTTTGACGTTGACGAAGTCCACGCGCACGATGCGGATGACATCGGCCAGGCCGTACAGGTAGGTGTTGCCGCGCGCGTCGGAGCCGACCGCCAGGATGGTCAGCACTTGTGGCCCATTGCATTGGGGCGGCCCTTGTATTGCGGCAGATGCGATGGGCAGCGGGGTGCTGGTGGGCAGGAGGGCTTCCAGGGGGATGGCTGGGGTGGGCGAAAGAGTGTCCGCAGTGGGCGAGAAGGAGGCGGGCGATGGGGTGTCCTCGGGAGGAAGCGCGGAGGGGGAGATGACAGTGGGCGTAGGCGTGAGGATGGAAGGGGTGAACGTCCAGGTGGCGGGCAGATGCCAGGTGGAGGTGGGCATAGCGATGGGGGAGCCCAGCGGCGCGGTCCAGACATCCTGGTAGATTTGGTAACCCAGCCAGCCAATCAGGCTGAGCAGGCCGCAGGCGGTGAGCGAGAGCAGGGCAAGGATGCTTTTTTGTATCTTGGTCATTATTGTAGAATGGGGGGGATGGAGGCGGGCGCCGGCGCCAGGAAGTATACCGTCACCCAGCCGGTCATATCCACCAGGTTGTCGTCGTCGAAGCCCAGGTCGATCCAGCGGTAGCGGGAGATGCCCAGGTTTTGCTCTATGATATAGCCGCCGCCCACGTCGCCGATGACGGCATAGCCATAACCTGGCACGTAGATGCGCTGGCCTTGCAGATAATTATACAGCGACGGGTCAACCGCTACCACGCCTTTGCCGGCCCGCAGCCCGCTGGCTGTGCCGTAGGAACAGCCGCCTGTACCAGAGTTGCAAGGCGAGTAGACGGTGGCGTACATTTGCATCACGTACCAGTAATTGAGCGTCTCACCGCCTAGAGTCTCGGTGCTTACTACGATTTTTGTGCCGGTTTGGACGATGCGCGTTTGAGGCGGGCGCACCACGCTTTCGGCTTCGGTCGAGCGCGCCACCTCCTGCTCGTCCTCATAGCGGATGCGCACGCGCGTCATTGCCAGCCCCTCTTGCCCGGCTTGCAGGATTTTTTGCTCACCCAGAGCCACTTCGGGGGAGGCGACGGTTTGCGTTTCGTAGGGGATGGACTTTTGGATGATTTCGAGCGCCTCGCGGACATGCACGACGCGCACCAGGCCGTCTTCGGGCAGCGGCTCGGACTCAGCCGGGAGGCTGCGATCTAGCCCGATGAGCGGAATCCCGGCCCCGGCCAGCGCCGCGCCCACGCTTCCTGCCGAGGAGCGGATGCGCACGTCACCGCTGCTGGTGACGACTGTCAGTTCTTGCGCGGGGCGCCAGGTGATGGTCATGCCTTCATAGACGGGCGTTTGGGCGGGCGGGTCGAGGAAGTCGGCGGCGAAGAGTTGGTAGCCGGCTTCGTGCAGTACCATCCCTACCGTTGGCGCAGAGGTGACGATAGGCCGCTTTCCCTCGGGTGTGACCAGCGTGACCTCTACCGCGCGGCAGATTTGTAAATGGCGGGCGATTGGCGGCAGGGGCTGGTCAGGGGGGGCCGGGTTTCCGTTCACCAACAGGCGGTCGGAGGGGGTGATGGCGATGCCGGTTTCTGCCAATATCTCGATGGGAATGTTGGCTGTTGTGGAAACGGAATAGACCTGGTTTCCATCTATGACCGTGAGAGCGACAGGTTGGGGCTGGCAGGACGCCAGGAATAGTGCGAGGAGCAAGAGAAAGGCGGAATGGGGAATGCGGAATATGTGGAACGTAAGGCCTGAAACGTAAAACGCAAGACGTGAGACGTAACGTGTGAGGAGTGGAGCCAAGTAAATGAAGTGGAGGAACAACTGGCGAGGCCGTTGCATGGAGAGATTGTAATCCAAATCTTTATGAGTGGGTATTTTTTGAACTGTGGTATTCGTCCTGCCTCTTGCAATGGCGCGGGGCATGTTTCCCTGGCTTATGAACGTTGTTGCTTCGAGCGGGTGGGTGGAATACTACCTGCCTTCGGAAATCGTCCGCAGTGTCGCACAGATAACGCAGATTGGAGAAAAATCGGCGAAATCTGCGTCACAGCGTCCCCTTTGGGGATCTGTGGAGCATTTTGGCGTTTCGAGCAGCAAAGTAACGATTCTTTGTCAATGGGTAGGTAGACAACTCAAATTGCGTTTTCGAAGTGGGTGATTGTTGGCGCCACCTCGCTTTTCCTCTCTACAGCGATGACATCAATCTGCCAATGTTCGAAGCCATATTCGGCGGCGTAATATTCCGCGGCGGCGCGCATGTGTTCCTGCTTGCGCGGCGTGATGGCGATCTCCGGCGGGCCAAAAGCAGCGGTGGTGCGCGCTTTGACCTCAATGAAATGAAAGAAGCCATCTTTTTCTGCCAGGATGTCGATCTCGCCGTAGGGCGTGCGCTGGTTGCGTGCCAGGACGGTATAGCCGCGCTCCTCCAGGTATGCGGCAGCGGCGTTCTCGCCCCAGGCGCCAATTTTTTGACGGTAGCCGCTCATGTGCGGAAGCGTTCCAGAAGACCGCGCAGACGCACGCTCCAAGTATGCTGACGTGGGTGCGAGGCATACACCAGGCGTTGGTAATGGTCGAGCATCATTTTGGTAGTGCGTTCGATTGCATAGCGTGTGGAAGCCTGGCGGGCGGCTGCGCCCATTTTGCGGCGCAGGTCATGTTCCAGGCACAGACGGGTCAATTTGGCGGTGAAGGCGGGCAAATCCTTGGTGGACAGGAAGCCGGTTACGCCGTCTTCGACGGTATCGCCTACACCGGGAGACTGAATGCCCATGACCGGCAAGCCAGCGCCCATGGCTTCGATGACCGAAAGAGGGTGTACTTCGGTGACGGAGGCCGTCACAAAAGCATCGCACATGGCGAGATAGCCGGGCAGATCATTGTAGGGAATTTGACCGGCAAATTTGACGTGCCCGGCAATGCCAATGTCGCGGGCATATTCTTGAAGTTCCTGTTCGATGCTGCCGCTGCCCAGGATGAGCAAGTAGATGTTGCCGAGCGCCTGGGCAACGCCGCTGAAGGCTTGCAAGAGGAATTCGAGGTTCTTTTCTGGCGCCAGGCGGCCAGAATAGACCAGTAAAAGATCATTGTCTCGAAAGCCGTATTCCTGGCGCGGGCGTGGGTTCGCCTCGAAGAAACGCTGCAATTCGACGCCGTTGGGAACGATTTCGATGGGGCTGGTAACGCCCAATTGGCGCAGGATTTTTTCCATGCCAAGCGAGGGCGAAATAACCAGGTCAACCGCCTCGCAAAACGGAGGCATGTAGGCTTGCAACAGCCCCTCACTGATCTCCTCGGGCAGCATAGGGATATAGGCTTGGGCGTACAGGTCGTAGCGGGTATGATTGGTGAAGACGATGGGGATGCGCAGCGGGCGACAGTAGTGCAGGGCCAGCCGCCCGCTCAGAAAAGGGTGGTGGACGTGGACGATGTCCATGCTTTGGAGCAGTTTTTTCGCTGCGCGGGAATATCTCAGGGAGAGGTAAAAGCCCGTGTCGGCCAGGGGCAGGCCGGGGCTGCGGATGATGCGGGTTTCTTCGTCCTGATAATCGAGCCCGCCAAAGGTGAAAACGTATACGTCATGCCCCGCTTTTTCCAGGAAGCGTTTGTTGAGTTCGATGTAATTTGTGATGCCGCTGATGTATGGCTTGTAGGTATCTGCCATCATGCCAATACGCATAGGCTATTTCCTTCTGCCGTGAATACTGCCTCGTGTTCAGCGCGCCCAAAATATGTTGGTGCGCCAAAGTGGTGGGATCATAGTCTGTTTGCGGCAGTTCAATCGCATCCCTTGGAGGACTGCCGCCCATCGGTTTGGCGCGCTAACCAAAATATTTGCACCCCAATCTATTGAGGCAATACTGTATTGGCTCATGTGTAGATTCTGTGCAGTTGAGCAATCGCTTTAACGCGAATTTTTGCGCAATTTATGTTATTTACACTACATTCTGCGCTTTGCCGGGAACGACACATCTTTTACCCATAAGCCTACTGTATTTTTATTTGCCCTGGGGCATCATCAGGGTATCCAGGTCCTCATCCAGGGATTGCAAATCTTCTTCGTGTTCGACTTCATCCTGGAGAATCGTCAGGATGATGTTGTATGTAACCGGATCAGGATCTTTGACAACTTGCAAAAGGCGTTGATAGACTTCAATGGCGCACTGTTCGCCCTTGATATTTTGTGCCAGGATTTCTTTTACGAATGGATCCTTTGGAGCATCATAGCCGCAATGGGTGTGATTCAGCCATTGATCTGGGCTGAGGAGAGGCGTTCCACCCAATTGGATGATGCGCATAGCCAGCATATCGGCGTGTCCCAGTTCTTCAGTGGCGTGCAAAAGCAGTTCGGAGGCAACCGCGTCTTTCATAGGGCCCTTGACAATTTTTGCCCCCAGCCAATATTGATAGTAGGCCAACCATTCATCGGCAAAGGCTTTGTTCAGCATGTCCAACAGCTCATTTACGTTCATACCAACGATTTGACGACCTTTGGTACCCATAGCAGACTCCTTTTGTTGGTGCAGTTGGTTTGGTGCGACTCATACTGAAATTCGCTGAGTTGTTAAAATTATAACATACCCTCTTGCTCTATCTCTTTTCTTTTGGCAGACGGTTAGGGGGAGGGGAGGCAGTTGGCGGAAGCCCAAGATAGCCCTTGCAAGCAGGTTGGTTGTGGTTTTATTTTTCACCTTCCATTGGGATTCGGTTTTCCCACCATTTTTGCGCTTGCTGGCTGGGAGCAGGCCAGGCGGTGAAGGGAATCACTTGTTCGACAGGCAATATTTGTCGCCCGGTCTCCACCAGTTCAGGGCGGATGACGACCAGGCCGATTTTGTAACGCCCGGAGCGCAGGGCTTCGAGGGCGTTGACCCAGCCTTCGCCGCGTATCAGTTCGAGGGGGCCAAGTTCGTCCACGATGAAGAGGTCGGCGGGCAGGCAGGAGGCGAGCAGGTCGTTGCCCCAGGCGAGGGCGGAGGGGGAGAAGAGCCAGCGGCCCAGGGGGAGGCCCTCACCCCCGGCCCCTCTCCCGGTGGGCGAGGGCAGGCCCTCACCCCCAACCCCTCTCCCGGTGGGCGAGGGGAGGCCCTCACTGCCGGCCCTTCTGCCGGTGGGCGAGGGGAGGCCCTCACCCCCGGCCCCTCTGCCGGTGGGCGAGGGGAGGCCCTCACCCCCGGCCCCTTCGCGAAGCACCCCTGCGGGGCTGCCAGCGGGCGAGGGGAGGCCCTCACCCCCGGCCCCTTCGCGAAGCACCCCTGCGGGGCTGCCAGCGGGCGAGGGAAGGCCCTCACCCCCGGCCCCTTCGCGAAGCACCCCTGCGGGGCTCCCGGTGGGCGAGGGGAGGCCTTCACCCCCGGCCCCTTCGCGAAGCACCCCTGTGGGGCTCCCGGTGGGCGAGGGGAGGCCCTCACCCCCGACCCCTTCGCGAAGCACCCCTGCGGGGCTCCCGGTGGGC
>DAOUCM010000190.1:0-7886 GCA_034431895.1 Anaerolineales bacterium | reverse complement strand
ACTTGACACAATCGTCTTTCTGGATATAATCACTGCCAATATTTCGAAAGGCTGTGACGAGGACGAGTACGCGCTGGACGATGGTACAGAGAGCAGGCGATAGGTGAAAGCCCTGCCCAAGACGACAGCGCCGAATGGACCTCTGAGCCGCAGGGCGAAAATGCACAATGAGTAGCCCGCGCCGGAAGTCGCCGCCGTTATCCAGGCGAGGTCACTAGGTTTGTTGTTGTCGGAAGATGTTTCGACTAGCAAGCCCGCTGACCAATCGAGTGAGGCTGGCTTTCTTTTCCCTGATGCTTCATCAGGGAATTTTTTTATCAGGCCAGGGCCGGCCTAAGTTGGGTGGCACCACGGATGCAACAGCGTTCGTCCCATGTTGGGATGGACGCTATTTTTGTTTGTACGAGAAGGAGAAGAAAAGATGAACACACAAACTGAATCAAACGCAATCGAATCCGCAGCCGCAGGGCGGGAGGAGATTTTCCCTTTGCAGGAACGCTCGTGCGTACAGGTGGCTGAGTCCGTCGAGGAGGCGACAGAGGCTGTTTTGGCGGTGGGCAGGTTGAAGGTCCAGCAAGAAGCGGGGCGGACCTTTGCGGCGCTGTTCGTGCCATAGGTTAAGTCTCTATGTCCAAGAAACGCATCCTCACCGGTCACCGCCCTACCGGGCCGCGTCATCTCGGTCATCTGGTTGGGACGTTGGAAAATTGGACGCGCTTGCAGGATTCGCACGAGTGCTTTTTCCTGGTGGCTGATTTGCACGTTCTGACCACCGAATATGCGCATCCCGAACGGGTGCAGGAGAATATTTTGAACATGCTGGCCGACTGGCTGGCGGCAGGCATTGACCCGCAGCGCGCGACCATCGTGCTGCAATCCATCATCCCCGAACATGCGCAATTGGCGCTGCTGCTGGGCATGTTGACGACCGTCGCGCGCCTGGAACGGGTGCCGACCTACAAGGAACAGATCAAAGAGTTGGAGTTGCAGCCGTCGCTTGGGCTGCTGGCCTACCCGGTGTTACAGGCGGCCGACATCCTGCTTTATAAAGCCAACGTGGTGCCGGTAGGCGAAGACCAACTGCCGCACATCGAACTGACGCGCGAGACGGCGCGGCGGTTCAACCAGGCCTACGGTCAGACCTTCCCCGAGCCGAAGGCGCTGCTTTCCAAAGCGGCGCGCCTGCCCGGCCTGGATAACCGCACGATGCACACCTCCTATGACAACGCTATCTACCTGCGAGATACCCCAGAGGAGACGACGCGCAAGGTGATGACGATGTACACCGACCCGACCCGCCTCCATACCAGCGACCCCGGTCATGTGGACGGCAACCCGGTCTTTGCCTACCATGAGGTTTTCAACCCCGACCAGGCCGAAGTGGAGGATTTGAAGAGCCGTTACCGCGCTGGGAAAGTAGGCGATGTGGAGGTGAAAGGCCGCCTGGCGGAAGTGTTGAATGCCTATCTGGCGCCGCTGCGCGCGCGGCGGGCAGAGTTGATTGCCCAGCCTAGAAAGTTGATGGAAGCCTTGTTCAGCGGAACGGTGAAGGCCAAGTTCATCGCCCAGCAAACCCTGGAGGAAGTGTACGACCGTATGGGCTTGCTGCATAGCCAGTCTTTCAGTGAAAAGGTGCTGGCAAACAATATCAGCGGTATTTTTTGTTGAGGAGACAGGAGGCAGAAGATGACCTTACACATCCTGTTTCATCCCCCCTGAGGGGTAGAGGGGAGTTCGCAATGCGTAATACGTAATAACGCCATTCGGGATAACCGTCCCGAAGGCTGTTTAGAGCAATGTATGGGCAAAATCGAGCCTTTTGGACGGTTCGAAGGCTCAGGTCAATACGTAAATCGAAAATCGTAAATCCAAAAACCATAAGGAGTTTTCCATGTCTGAACAAACCCGTTTCCTTTTGAATGAAAGCGACTTGCCAAAGTTTTGGTACAACGTGATGGCCGATAGTCCGCTGCCGCCAACTCCCGTCTTGCGACCGGATACGCTCGAACCGGTCACGCCGGATTTCCTGGCCGTCTTGTTCCCGATGGAGTTGATTTTGCAAGAGGTCTCTGCCGAGCGTTTCATCGAAATTCCCCAGGAAGTGCGCGAAATTTACAAGTTGTGGAGGCCAACGCCGCTCCTCCGCGCCCGGCGGCTGGAACAGGCGCTTGGCACGCCGGCGCACATCTATTACAAGAACGAGAGCGTCTCTCCGGCTGGCAGTCATAAACCCAACACTGCGGTCGCTCAGGCGTTCTACAACAAAGTCGCCGGCACAAAGGCACTCACCACCGAAACAGGAGCCGGCCAGTGGGGTTCGGCGCTTTCGTTGGCCTGCAATTTCTTCGATCTCGATTTGGAAGTGTATATGGTCAAGGTTTCATATCACCAGAAACCCTACCGCCGCGTGATGATGCACTCTTACGGCGCTCAGGTCTTTGCCAGTCCTACCGACCGCACCAACTATGGGCGCTCGGTGCTGGCAGCCGACCCGGACAATCCGGGTTCTTTGGGCATTGCCATTTCAGAAGCGGTGGAAGTGGCCGCTACTTCGGGCGGCGCAAAGAAGTATAGCCTGGGATCGGTGTTGAACCACGTGCTGATGCATCAAACGGTCATCGGCGAGGAAGCCCTCAAGCAAATGGACCTGGCCGGGGAATACCCGGATGTGGTCATCGGCTGTGTAGGCGGCGGCTCGAACTTTGCCGGGCTGGCCTATCCCTTCTTGCGCGAGAATCTCAAAAATGGACAGCGCACGCGCCTTTTGGCTGTGGAGCCAACCGCTGCGCCCTCGATCACAAGGGGAATGTACACTTTCGATTACGGCGATACGGCCAAGATCGCGCCGGTGGTTAAGATGCACACCCTGGGGCATGACTTCGTCCCGCCCGCCATTCATGCTGGCGGCCTGCGCTATCACGGCATGGCGCCCAGTTTATCGGCCTTTTGCGACGCTGGTTTGATTCAGGCAACGGCTGTGCCGCAAAAAGCCACCTTCGAGGCTGCCATCCAATTTGCGCGCGCCGAGGGCATTCTGCCTGCCCCGGAGTCTGCGCACGCCATCCGCGCTGCCATTGACGAGGCGCTAGACGCCAAAGCCAAAGGAGAGAAGCGCATCATCCTCTTCAACCTGTCGGGGCATGGACACTTCGACATGGCCGCCTACGAGAACTACCTGGCCGGGAATTTGGAGGATTATGAATATCCTGCTGAGGCAGTTGCGGCGGCCATGGAAAAACTGCCCAGGGTGCAAATCCCGGCCTGATGGTTCTTTACCTGCCATAACAAACGGTAAGACCGCCAAAGTCCTGTGAACAGAATCACAGGACTTTGGTTTGATGAGCGTATTCTCTTCAGAAGCGTTATAATCAAGGTATGGCGCGCAAAATCCGATTGCTGATGGCTATCCTGATCTTGGTCCTCTCCTGCGCTTTGCTGGTGTGGGGAATATGGCCCGAAGAGCGGCGGACGCGCATCCAGCCGATCCAGCCTACGCAGATGCAATTGCCGACGCCCGCCTCGTTCCTTCCGGACCTCTGGACTGCTTGCTGGCCCCCAACATGAATCTACGCCTGAGCCTCTTCTATCTGCTTGCTTTGAGCGCTGCGCTCTCGCTGACGGCTTGCGCTATCGCTGCTGCTCCACCGTCGCTTCAGGAGACCGCTCCTGCCATGGCAGAACGTCCCACCGCTTTGCCTTCTGCCGAGCCGCAAGCCCCTGTGCCTGTCACCTCTACCCCGCTTGCCAGTTTTTCCACCGCCCTTGCGCCTTCGTTAGCCCCGACAATGACGCTTCTTCCGCAGCCGGCTATCCTCGAAAGCCGCCGCCTGACGCTCGAATTCCCGCCGCGGATGCGCGCCGGCGATTCCACCCGTATTCGTCTACAATTGGAGGTGGACGAACGGGGCAACCTCACCCCCACCGCTATTGTGGAGGGCAACGTGGTGGTGGGCGAAACAATTGCCTTCCCCAACCTGTACGATACCCATCGTGTCTTGGCTGAAGCGCGCCTGGATATGGCTGGCCTGGAAGTCAGCCCGCCAGGGACCATGAGCGAACCGCTCCAGCCGGGTTTGCCGGTGATCTTTTACTGGAGTGTCCGGCCAGATGCGCCAGGGCGTTACCAGGGTACCGTCTGGCTGCACTTACGTTTCATTCCTCTGACAGGCGGAGAAGAAAGCCGTATTCCCATTTCGGTGCAATTCGTGGACATCGAAGTGCGTTCTTTCTTGGGCTTATCGGGCAGCGCGGCGCGTGGTATTGGGACAATCGGCTCTGCGATTGGCGCAGTGTTGGGTTTTCCCTTCGTAGACGATTTGCTCAAATGGCTATGGCGCCGCCGCAAGAAGTAATTGCCTGCCGTATCCTTCTTCCTCCCCGTTTCGGGGGAAAGCAAAAAGCCCCTTTAGAGGGGCTTTTTTGTGTTCAGGGGATATAAGCCTTGTTCAGGCGGCCCCGAGGGGTGGGAGAAGATTTGCCTATGGAGAGGCGGCCCCGACGGGATTCGAACCCGCGATCTCGGCCTTGACAGGGCCGCATGTTAAACCGCTACACCACGGGACCAGTTTTCGAGCGGGGGGTAGTGTATCACACCCCTGCGTTGGTGTCAATATGCGTAGTCCGAATACAAGGCCGGGTCGGTGGGGGTCAAGCCGGAGGGGTCGTGGACGTACACCCAATCGCCTTCTACCGCCCAGTTGAACAGCCAGTGCGAATCGCCTACCGACAGGTTGACGCAGCCGTGGGATTGTGGGTAGCCAAAGCGAGTGCGCCAATAAGCGCCATGCAGAGCACGCGCCCCATCGAAGTACATCGTCCAGGGAACGTTATCCAGGTAATAGAAATCCGACGGGTCGTTGTTGCGCATGGTTTCGGTTTCTTTCTTCTGGGTAATCTGGAACAGGCCGGGTTTCGTCCAAAACGGTTCCATGCCGCTGGCAATGACGGTGGCAAAGACCAATTGACGGTTATCGTACACGGCCAGAGTTTGTTCGGCCAGGTTGACCTCGAGCCAGCGGTTATTGTTCACACCCTGGGGCGGGGTCGTGTTGACGTTTACCTGGGCCACTTTGCGCGCTTCTACCCAACGCCCTGGACCGATGAAGTTCCAGTCTGCGCCATCTACATTCAAGGTGGCGTAGATTTGAATCACCGTGTATGGGTTGAGCCACTCGCCACTGTTGGGCATACTGTAGCCAGGGCCGACTTTGACCGGAATTTGCTCGAACGGCCAGCCAAAGTCGTTGCGCGGCGTGGAGCGAAACTGCAATCCCTGAAAGGCCGAAATTTCTCCCACGCGCGCGCCTTTGCCCGGAATCCAGCCGCCATTCTGCATGAGGAAATACACACCTGCCTGATCCCACATGTCAATGTAGGAAATGTACACGAAGCCAGGCGGGAACTGGTTGACGCCGTTGCCTCTTTCGCCCGGCGAACTATAAATGGGGACGTAGTCCTTCTCCAGTTTGAAATAGCGGTAGGGGAGGTAGGTCAAGGCTGGGTCGGGTTTATAGGCTGGCAGCGGGCGCGGCGGGATGGTCAGTCCCAGTTTAGCCAGTTCTGTCAGGTAGTGGGACGGGCCGAGCGGCAGGCAGTCATCTGGCGTTTGCAGGTAAGCGGCCGGCGCGCATACCACTGCTCCGCTGTCGGCTTCGTTGGGCGGGGGCGTCTCTTGCGCCGATGCCAGGGGTACAGGCAGAGCAACTGCCAGCAGGGAAAGAGCCATCAAAAGGGGGATTGTTTTTCTCATCATGCGCATCTCTAGAGCGCCGATTATAGCACGATTGCTAGGGCTGCCAGTTCAACAGCACCTTCAGGGCTTTCAAGTTCAGGTTGAAATCGGTATCGCGATGGTTGCGCAATTCCATATCCACCGCGTCGGCGCCCAGCGAGACGGCGTAATCGGCCAGGGTGCCGGTATAGAAGCAACCGGTCTCGATGGGTGGAAAGGGATATTTGGTCACTTTAGCCAGCGCTTTGGCCAACTCGATCGAACCCTCCTCCCAGGGTTCTCCGCCGGGGAAGATGCCCAGCGCTGCGCTATGGTAACTGATGAGAGCAACAACTCTATGGCTAGACAGGAAATTCATCACGGCGCGCGTTTCCGGTTCAGAGCCGGGCCCGTTTCCGCTGGTGGTAGGTGTGTAATCCCAGCAGCCGTCGCGGTCCCATTCTGCTTGCCAGTTTTCGGGGAAATTGCGGTTCAAGTCTACGCCGTGGTCGTTGACGCGCCCATGTATCGTATGAGCGCGCGCGTCGCCGTCAGGGTTCATGTTTCGCAGGATGAACAAGGTCGTATCGCTAGGGATGATCTCAGGGTGTTTGTTGATGTAGATAATCAACTCGTCAGCCAATGCAATCGTGTTCCATTCATAGCCTCCGTGAATGCCGGCCACGATCATCACTTGTTTTTCGCCTTGTCCAAAGGTATATACTTCCAGCGGCCGGCTGGATACGGAATATCCAATGATGATTGGCCGCGGACCATTTTCCAGCACGAACGTGGTTGGTGTAAAAACGACAATGGAGGTTGCCAGCGGGTTGGGGGTAACTGTAGGTAAGTAATGAATTTGCGGCGGCGGCGTGGAGGTGGGGCTGCTGACGGGCGCCAGCGCCAGGTCGAGCGATTGGGGGGCATTGGGCTGCTGGTTGGCCAGGTAGAACGTTATCCCTGCCAGAATGCCGAACAGCCCCATGACGTTCAATCCCCACAGGGCGGTTACCAGCCACATGCTGGATTGGGAACGACCGCGTTTCATTTACTCGTTTTTCTCCGCACTGCGACGCAGCCAGTTGAGCGCCAGGTTCACGGCCCAGCGGGGAAGCAGGGCAGGATGGCCGCCAAAGGAAAGTTGCCTTTCTTGGTTCCCCTCTGGAGTCAAAAGCGCCATTTCTACGGTTTTTGTTTCGGGAAAGGCGGCGATGCCCAATGCTGCGCGGGCATCGTATTGGGATTGCAATTTTTTCAACGCGGTAGAGAGTTCTCCCGGCTTCGTTTCGATGGCTTCGACGGAGATCAGATTCGACGCCGCAGCGTTGGCGAGACGGCGCTTGAGGCCGCCTCCCAGACCTGATTCTGCGGCCACCAGGTTCCAGGTCCGGTTGGAGGCGGCGCGCAGGGCGACGGCCTCCAGCGTATCCTCGTCGGCGCCAAAGATCACTGTCCCCAGCCGCTCCCGTATCTGCCTTTCCACCTCGGCGATCATCTGGTCGGCTTCGGCTTCGGTGGCGGCTTTGGCGGCAATGCGGATGTCCACAATGCCGGTATGCGCGGCCAGGCCGATAGTCGGGTTGGCGAGTCTCTCGAAGTCGCCAATCTTTTCGTCTATGTCCGCTTCTGGCGCGCCGGCGGTATGCAACAAGCGGACTTTGATGATTTGGTCGAGATGGTAGCGCTTTTGCAGGTAGGGGATGACTGCCTCGTGCAGCAGGTATTCCATCTCTTTTGGCACACCAGGCAGGGAAATGACGGCGCCCGCTGTCATCCCCGCCTTTCCTTGTAGGCGAGGAGAGTTGAACTCCATGATGAAGGCCGGAGCCGTGCCTACCGGATTTTTGATTCCCTGTGCGCCTATGGGCAAATAAGCCTGCCGCTTTTGGTTTTCGCTCGGCGTTCGCCCGTAGCGGGTGATGATTTCGAGAATTTGTTCCCACAGTTCGGGGCGAAATTCTGTCTTTACATCGAAGGCGCGCGCTACTGCCTCGCGGGTGGGATCGTCTACCGTAGGGCCCAGACCGCCTGTGGTGATGACGATCTCGGCGCGCTGCATAGACTGGCGAATGGCTTCGGCAATGCGCTCGATGTTATCGCCAATGGTGACGGTGCGATACAGGTCTACGCCCAGGCCGCGCAAAGCGCGGGCGATGTAGCGGGTGTTGGTATCTAC
>DAOUCM010000189.1:0-30124 GCA_034431895.1 Anaerolineales bacterium | reverse complement strand
GAAAACAGTTATGATATATACATTTTCTTGAGAAAGCCATAGCGCGGCCTCCAGCCGCAACTAAAGTGACTAGCAGAGTAACTGCCTGCTGTTATGTA
The DNA here is from genome assembly GCA_034431895.1 of Anaerolineales bacterium. Taxonomy (GTDB): domain Bacteria; phylum Chloroflexota; class Anaerolineae; order Anaerolineales; family Villigracilaceae; genus JAABUE01. The sequence continues at coordinate 30,026 of DAOUCM010000189.1, read as the reverse complement.
TCGAGTTGGTCTTTGCAAGAAAACCGTCAACGAATGGGGAAAGCGAATAAACGAATAAGGCCGTGCCATTGGTTTATTCGTTCAAAAATTCGTTGACGGTTTGTCCAGAGAACTGCGGAGCAAACCGAGAACGGTCGAACATCGTGCAAAATCTTTACGATCGTGATCGATTCTCAAGAGCAATACTATAGTCCGACTGCCCAGCATGGTAAAATCCCCCGCATGACTCATGCCGAAATCATCGCTTCGCTCATTCAGGCCAAAGTCTGCCAGGTAGAGGCCGCCATCCTGAACATGGAAATTCTGAAGATCGAGCCAGAGCGCGGGCGCATCAGCCTGGGCGGGATCGAACAGTAGCCCCTATTATGGTGACGCTTACCCATCCATCTACCATCTGCCTGGCTATGCCTGAAGATGGCCAGGACATCTGTGAAATTGCGGCCCATGCAGGCGTTTTCAACGCCGAAGAAGTGAAATGCGTGGCCGAGATTTGGGAGGAATATGTGCGCCTGGGCATCGAAACCAGCGGCTACACTTTTTTCGTCGAAAAGCAAGGCAAAGAAGTGTTGGGTTTCGTCTGTGTGGGCCCCCGCTCCCTGACTGACCGCGTCTATGATTTATATTGGATTGCCGTACACCCCCGGGCGCAGCGTTTGGGCGTAGGGCGCAGACTGCTCGAACAAGCCGAAGAGGCCGTGCGCCAGAAAAACGGGCGCATCCTGGTCATCGAGACCTCCGGCACGCCTAAATACGCCCCGGCGCGCGCCTTCTATTTGTCTATGGGCTATCGGCACGAAGCCACCCTGCGCGACTTGTATGCAGACGGGGATGATTTGTGGATTTTCACCAAACGGCTCACGCTTCCCTGCGCCCCTTCAACACAATGCGAATAGGCGTGCCGAGAAAGCCGTACTCCTCCCGAAAGCAGTTTTCGAGATAGCGCCGGTAACTGAAGTGCGCCAAACTGGGGTCATTGACGTAAATCAAGAACGTCGGCGGATCGGAGCGCACCTGCGTCCCATAATACATCTTCAATTGCCGGCCTTTGAGGGAGGGCGCCGGGTGGGCGTCTTGAGCCTTCTGAATCAACTGGTTGATCTTGGAAGTGGACAGGCGCGCCAGGCGTTCCTCCTGCACTTGAAGCGCCAGAGGCAGCACCTTGTCCACGCGCTGACCGGTCTTGGCCGAGATGAACAGCACCGGCACGTAATCCATGAAATTCAATTCGCGGCGGATATGCTGCGTATATTCGTCCATCGTATAGGTATTCTTCTCCACCGCGTCCCACTTATTGACCAGCACCACGCACGACTTCCACGCCTCCAGGATGAATCCGGCAATGTGCAGGTCTTGGGCTGTGATGCCTGCCACTGCATCCACCACCAACAACGCTACGTCGGCGCGTTCGATGGCCTTGAGCGCCCGCAGCACGCTATACTGTTCCACGCCATGCTCGATCTTGCCGCGTTTGCGGATGCCGGCCGTATCAATGAGCGTAATCTTGATGCCCTGATACTCGAGGTGCAAGTCTACCGCATCGCGCGTCGTGCCGGGGATGGGGCTGACGATGGAACGCTCTACGCCTGCCAACTTGTTCAGCAGGCTGGACTTGCCGGCGTTTGGCTTGCCCACGATGGCAATCTTGACCGTCTCATCCTCCGCCTCGGCCTGCTGAGGCGGAAACGAGGCGATCAAATCATCCAGAAGGTCCCCCGTATCCGTGCCGTGCAGGGCGGAGATGGCGTAAGGCTGGCCCAGCCCCAGTTCGTAGAACTCGCTCACGTTCTGACGGCGGGCTGCACTTTCGCATTTGTTGACCACTAAGAAGATGGGCGGCCAAAACTTCCCGTCGGGCAGTTTCTTCTGGTAGCGGCGCAAGATGCCCGCCACCTCGCGGTCGGGAGCGGTGACGCCGGCTTCGCCGTCAGTCAAGAAGAAGACCGCGTCTGCGTCTTGGATGGCAACCAGCGCCTGCTCCTTGATTTGCTCGATGAAATCGGCTGAGCCAACCGAAAGCGGCGTCTTGCCTCCATGCACGGGATCTATGCCGCCGGTATCTACCACATCGAAGACGACCCCATTCCACTCGGCTTCGGCCATCAAGCGGTCGCGGGTGGTGCCGGGTGTCTCGTCTACGATGGCCAGGCGTTCCCCCACCAGGCGGTTGAAGAGCGTGCTTTTTCCTACGTTGGGGCGCCCTACCAGGGCAAGAACAGGTTTGGGCATGTTCATCCGATCTTGGGCAGGTTTCAACCCGGCCCAACCACCACTTCTACTTTGCCAGGCAGAATGGATTCGACCACGATATCGTCCACGAGAATCTCCACTTTTGGCTCCAACTGATAGGTGCCAACTGCCAGTCCGCTTACGTCAATGAACACCCGAATATCTTGAGGAGAGAGTTTGTCGAGCAGCGGCAAGGGACCCGAAAGGATGACATCCACGCTGGCTGGGGCAATGTGAATCTCTTGCCCAGCCTTCGACCCGATAACTTGGATGTCCTGGTTCGAAAGCGTCACACTGCTTTGAATGGGCTCTACCCCTACCTGCACCAGCACCGACTGTTCTCCCACCAGCGAAAGTCCTTGCGGCAGCGCCAACGCCAGGCGGGTAGACAGGTCTTGTTGGGCATTTTCCAGGTCGAGCGGCTGGGTTTCCAGCGCGCCCGGCAGAGCATTCACCAGCGCCGGGTCAGCCGAATAGACTGTCACCACCGGCGGGAAGACGGAGATGTTCGTCAGCCGGTAACCGTTGGCAACCTGTCCCCGCACCACCACTTTGACGGCCAGGTCGCGGTAACCGCCTTGTTGGCTGATGGGTAATTGCAAAAGCACCTGGTCAGGATTCAACCCCACGCCGTTGAGCGCGCGGTTGTTTTGGTCGAGCGCTTGCACCGGCAGCGATTGTTCTATGGTCTCGCGGACGCCTGCAATGTTGACCGACACGCGCAGGCGGGCTACTTGTTCGACCAGCGACTGCGGGCCAGAAATAATCACCTCCTGCGGCGTCAAACGGGCTTCACCCGCTTGATAGCCGATGGCTGGCTCGCCAGACAGGCTCAGGTCGAGAGGCAAGATACGGGAGGCAAGCGGCTCCAGGGTCACGGTAACCGTTTCGGGCGTCACCGATACGATGCGCACCGGGCGGATGGGGATTTGCACTTGAATAGCCAGGTTATGCTGGCCGGCGCTCAATCCCGATAAGTCCAAGATAGCGCGCATCTCGTTCTCGCGGTTCGTGAGTTGTTCCCACACCGAGCGCGGCGCGCGCAGCGTCAGTTCGACCTGCTTGGGATAATCGCCCGTCAAGACCAGGCTGGGGTCTTGCCCGATGACTTCCAACGGGATGGGATGGGGGTACGGCCGCACTTCGTCGGGGTCGGCGGCGGTCACGGCCGCCACCCACACCGCCAACGCCATCAAAAAGGCCCAGACAAAAGTACGCAAGTTGGCGCCCAACCAGCGTATCATGGTTCACCATCCTTGCGTAAGAACAGGTAAGGGAAAAATTGCTGGAGCCAAGACGGCTTTTCGATGCCGCCGTTAGGCTGGAAGAAAGCGGTCAAGATGTTTTCGAGGCGCTCTGGGTCCAAGCGGCGGATCATGCGGCCCGAATGAGCAATCGAAATCGAGCCGGTTTGCTCTGAAACGACCACAGCCACCGCATCGCTGACCTCCGAGATGCCCAGGGCGGCGCGGTGACGCAGCCCCATTTGGCGTTCGGGCGAACGCGCCAGGATGCCGCTGGCGGAAAGAGGCATGACACAGGCGGCTGCCGAGAGGAACATTCCTTTGGGCGATTGCAGGCCTGAAATGATCACGGCGCCGTCGTGCAAAGGGGTGTTAGGGTAGAAGATTTGCAGCAACAATTCGGGCGTCACTTTAGCGTTCAGACGCACCCCCGTATCATTGTATTCGTCCAAATTGTCTAGCCTTTGGATGACAATGAGCGCGCCGTGCTGGCGGGCAGAGAGGCGGGCGCAGGCGCTGACAATTGCCCGAATCACTTGTCGAGTCTCCAGATTGGCCGTTTTGCCGCCCGACGAAATGAACATGCCAGCCCGCCCCAGCCGTTCCAGGCCGCGCCGGATTTCTGGCGCAAAAATGACCGGAATGGCCAACACCAACGCCGGCAGGGTACTTTGAATCAGCCAGGAGAAGGCCGGCAATTCCACCAGGCTGGTCAGCACGGCCAGCAAGACGATGAGGAATAAGACTCCTCTCAACAATACCAACGCCTGCGTATCCCGCAAGAAATATAACAGGATGAAGAAAGTCAATGTAACCAGCAGAATGTCTATGACACTCAGCCAGTTCAGACGCTGGAAAATGAAGAGTAAATCGTTGAGGAAATCCGTCACGAGTAAATCCGCACAGAGCGCCGAGAACGCAGAGAGGGCATCTGCGCGAACTTCGCGCTCCCGGCGGGATGACTAAATGGGCCGCAAGACGCGGTCGGCGCGCAATTGTTTGAACATCAGGCTGGTGCCTGGCGGGCCCGATTCCCTGGCCGCATCTTGCCAGGCCTGGATGCCCAAACTATCGGGGGTGCGCTTTTCGTATCCCAGGTTTTTCCAGGCGCTATCCAGGCTGGCCAGCGCAGGAAAGGGAAAGACCAAAGACGCCTCACATTGTAAATCTTGCGAGGCGCGTTCCACCTCAGTCAACAAAGCCAGGAGGGCTTTTTCATTGGTATGCTCAGGTTCGATATACAAGTCGGTGGTGCGGGCTACCAGATTTTCCACTTGCCAGCCAGCCAGTCCCACCACTTGATCGTTCATTTTCAATAGCAGGAAAGCCTTGTCGCCAAAGGCTTCCATGGCATCGTCGGCTGTCATTTTTTTCTGGCCTTTGCTCAAGCGCGTGACCAGTTCGGCAATGGCCTGCGAATCGCGCGGCCGGCCGCGTTGCACAGTGTAATTGCCAGGTGGCGCCTGTTTCTTCTGGATGGTTGGCAAGGTTTCGGAAGTGGGGAAGATCTGCTTCCAAGCCGTGGTCACTTGTTTCCACAATTCATCGTAAGAGCCAGTATTGCGGATGACCACATGAGCGCGCTCGATCTTCTCACTTTGCGGCCCCTGGGCATGGATGCGCGCCAGGGCCTCCTCTTGACTCAAATTGCGTTTGCGCACCAAGCGTTCCACTTGCACCGCTTCGGGCGCATAAGCCACCCACAAACTGTCACACGCGGCTGCGAGGTCGCTTTCTAGCAGTTTGATGGCCTCGATCACGATGACCTTTTGACTGGCGCGCTGAATCAAGAGGCTGATTGCCTGGCTGACGAGCGGATGAACAATGGCCTCTAATTTTGCCATGGCCTCTTTGTCGCGAAAGACCAACCCGCCCAACCTGGCGCGGTCGATCTGCCCGTCTGCGCCCACTACCCACTTGCCAAACGTCTCGACCACCGGCTGATAACCCGGCGCGCCTTTGGCTATGGCGCGATGCGCCAGCGCGTCCGCATCGATCGTATACGCGCCAAGGTGTTCCAACATTTTGCGGACGACGCTCTTGCCGGTGGCAATGTTGCCTGTCAGGCCGATGATGTACTTCCCAGGCCAGTGACTCACGCCGCCTCCTAAGGTAAAAAATCTACATGTCTATTTTACTGTCTTTTCTTGAATTTTGTGATGATTTGTAGCGCAAACTTGCCCACTTGCGCTACAATCGCTCCATGCTCACCCTCGCGTTGGAACATCTGCAAGCGCATCGCGCGCGTACCTTCAACCTGCCGCCGTTTCATAAACTTTCTACCCCCTCTCAGGCGTTGGAGTTCGTCGAGGCGCGCGGCTTCATTTACTTTTGGCCCATCAAGGGCGTGGACTTTCCCAGTTTGTGGGTGGCTGTGGCGGGTGACCGCCCGGTTGCCGATGCACACGATGACCCCGGTCACATCACCTGGCGCTGGAAAGACGACGCCCTCGGCAAGAGAATCTGGTACTACGCCAAGATATTGCGCCGCAAAGCCACCCTCATCTCGTTAGAAATGGCGCCTTACTTCTATGCGCTCTCGGAAAATTACGGTTCGCCCGAAGAAGATTATTTGATTGCTTATCAGGAGGGGCGCTTGCCGCAATCGGCCAAACAGGTCTATGAGGCCATCTTGGAAAACGGTCCGCTCAACAGCGTCGAACTGCGCCGCGCTGCCCGCCTTACCCATGCCAAGGACTCCGAATTCAACAAGGCGCTCGAACTCTTACAGGCCGATTTCAAAATCCTGCCGGTTGGCGTGGCGCAGGCCGGCTCCTGGAACTATGCCTTCATTTACGAACTGACCAGCCGCCATTACCCTGACCTGCCCGAGCAAGCGCGGGTCATCCCTGAAGCCCAGGCGCGGATGCAAATACTCGAGCGCTACTTCGACTCGGTCGGCGCAGCACAATTACGCGATGTCATCAAACTCTTCAACTGGCCGAAAAGTTTGGTCGAGCGGACGCTCCACAAGATGCTGGAGAAGGGAAAAATTGCTCGAACCATCCATCCCACCCGCGCAGGAGAGTGGCTGGCGCTGGCAGAACTATCGAGGCCGCCGTCCGACAATCTCGCTCATTGCGCCTGAAGAGCGCGTTCCATCGGGATTCTTCATTACGATAGAACGCGCTCGTTTATAGGGAATGACCTGCTCCAAATCGGGGAGACGGATTTCTTCACGGATGGAAACCAACCGCTTGGCTTCTTCCAATGGGACAGCCTTACCATGATATGTATCTGCAAAGCCGATTGTCTCTGTGGATGGTTCATCCCTCTTCTTGCGCGTGATGAGACGATCCACCAACCCACCCAACGGTTTCAACCACTTGGTAGCCGGGTGCGTGCCAATGCCAACGCCGATGTAGAAATACGGCCAGCGCCCATAAATGTATCCATGCAAAAAATCGAGCCAGGAATAGCCAGGAATTTTACGCGCCTCCTCGATAAAAGCGCGCGTGGAGGGCTTGAGTAAAGAAAGTTTCATGCTTGCCTCGACAAAGTGGTTCGTTATGATACCTGGGGAAAAAAAGCAAGCGTAATGTTTCTTTCCATTACGCTTGCCCAATGCGCTACCGGTCGCTAGGCCTCATATTCGCCTGCTTCCTCCTCTACGGTCATGACCGGTTCCTCAGCCGGCTTGCGGTCCAGGAATTGCAGGGCTAATGCAACGACTTTGGTGTAATATTTGACTTCCCCTTTGTCTTCGACCCGGTCGGTTTTCAATCGTCCTTCCACATACACCAGGCTGCCTTTCTTGAGATATTCCTGGCAGACTTCTCCCAACCGCCCCCAGGCCTCGATGTTGACCCATTCGGTATATTCTTTGGCTTCACCCTGCGATTTCCAGCGCTGGGTAATGGCCATGCTGAAATGCGTCACCTTTTTGCCCGTAGGCGTAAAGCGGCCCTCTGGGTCTTTCCCCAGATAGCCAATCAGTTGAACGCGATTGAGAGCAGGCATTTTCATTCCTCCTTTGGTGAGAATCGGATACGATATTAACAGTGTAGACCGATTGTTCAATTTGTCAAGTAGGAATTCCTGGGGATTGGAAGGATCGTTAGACTGAAAACTGAAAAGTCGTGCTTGCCAGAGTGCAATTAATTTTATATACTGGATATATCACTTAGGTGTGTTTCCTTTGTTCACGCATGTGAAACACGTCTACATCCATCTCGAAGGAGGTTACCATGCAACTCGACGCGATTCTCGAAGTCGCCATTGGCCTGGTATTTACCTGGCTGGTCTTGAGCGTAGCAACGATGGAAATCCAGAATTGGATTACACAGCGATTGGAGACGCGCGCTCAATTCTTGGAACAATCCATCCTGGAAATGTTCAAGAACGAACAATCTCTGGTAGATCAATTCTATAATCATCCGGCAATCGTGGAATTGTGCAAGTTGGACAAAAAGGGACGGCTCAAAAAACCGGCTTCTATCCCGGCGGCGGTGTTTGCCGAAGCCGCCTTGGAGGTGTTGCTGAATGCTGGCAAAGCGGGCGAAGAGGCGCCTGTCAATGCAATGTCATTCGATTTGATGGCCTCCAGGGTGGAAGAGGCCAAAACCATCAGCCCAGATTTAGCGCGCCTGATGGACCGTCTCTTTCCTCAGACTGCGCAAATGTCTGCCCCTGGCGTTTCTTACGGGCTGGAAGATTATGTCAATAAGGTGCAGGAATACCGCGCCAATGTGGAAAAATGGTTCGATAATGTGATGACGCAGGCCTCGTTCTGGTACAAGGAAAATGCACTGGCTTGGGCTTTTTCCATTGGTTTGGTGTTGTCCATTGTGTTCAACATTGATACTATCAACATTACCCAAAAACTATGGCGCGAACCGACTATCCGACAGGCTTTGGTAGCGCAAGCCGCAACTTACGAACTAGGAGAAGGAACGGCCAATATTGCTCAGGTGCCGGGCTATTTCGATAGTTTGGCGATGCCGATGGGGTGGACGACGGTGCCGGCTGAGGATGCCTCGGCCTGCAACTCTCGTATTACCCCACAGGGACAGTTCTCTTTTTGGGTAGGCGGCGAGTGCCGATTGTTGGTCAATGTGCCGGTGGTGACCGATATAGGCGGTTGGCTGCTTAAATTGCTTGGCTTCGTCATCAGCGCGTTTGCCGCCCGCCAGGGTGCGCCTTTCTGGTACGATGTCTTGAAGAAGTTGATCAATCTACGCGAAGCAACCAAGCCGAAGGAAGAACCCAAAGGATAGGTTTTAGACCTTGAATGAAAAGGGAGCGGATGAGCGGATGAGGCGTTCCCATCCGTTCATCCGCTTCGACATCTGTTGGTCACCCCCCATGCAGGAAAGACCGGCGCGTGTGCTGCCTCCGGCCGCAATCGAAATTCACCACGGAGACACGGAGACACTGAGATGAGAACAAGAAAAGACTCCGTGTCTCTGTGGTTAGGCTTTGTCGAGAATCTTCACGGTTGTATAGATTCTCAAGAGTAATACTATGATCTCGCGTTGCGTTTCAGGGGAGAGGTTCACTGCGTGTGCCAGGAGAGAGATAGCGCGTTTTCTTGTAAGGCTTGATTTGTTCGGCCAGGTTATCCTGCAACAGGTGACCGGATTCGTGCATGAGCGTATCGTGATTGTAGTCGTCCAATTTGACCATGCTGGCCAGGCAGGGAAAATGATGATGGAAAAGCCCGGCTTTCTCTTCTACCTCGTCGGCTGAGAGGCCAATCAATTTTTCAGCCACGTGCCGGGCGCAGCCGCAGACCGCGTCGCGGCGGACTTGGGCCGAGATAACGGTAGCCGTTTCTTCGTCCAGAGTGAGGCGCAGATCGGGTTGCCCGAAGTAGCGTGCAAAGGTAGAGATGACTTCGCAAGTGTAGGTCTCGCGTTCGCGGCGGGTCACTTTGTAGTCTGTTTCGGTCAGGGAACACAGCGGTTTGGGTGTGGCGCAGCCTACTCCCATGCGTTCCAGCCAGCCGCGCAGTTGACGAGCCAGGCCGCGCGGCAGCCAGGCATCATTGTCCACTGCCACGATCACGCCTTTGGCGCCGGTCATTTTGGCGATTTCGGGAATGAGTTCGGCAACGGATTTGTTCTCGGCAAAGGAGAGAATCAGGTCGCAGGGGTCGAAGTGGGATGGCAAGAATTCTTCGGGGTAGTCTATGATGAGCGGGTAGGCAGCAGCGGCTTTCCAGGTTTGGATGCGCCATTCCTGGGGGGCATGGGCGCGCAGGTTGTCCACATGGCGCTGACCGTATTCGCCGGAGAGGAGAGCAAGGATGCGCATAACAGGATTATGACGTGCCGCTTCGTGCGCGTCTGTAACTTTTGTCACGCGGGATGGCCTTGTAAGTTTAACCTGAATTCGGGATAGGCCTTCGAAGCGGCCCGAAGGCTCGATTTTGCCCTACAATTGCTCTAAAAAGCCTTCGGGACGGTTATCCCGAACTGGCGTTAAGTTTACACCGCCTTACAACCATGCTAGGCCTGGCGCAATGGCGCACTCAAGGGCAACCAAATGCAAAAGGTCGTTCCCTGTCCCTCTTTCGAGTCCACTTCGATCTTTCCCCCATGCTTATCTACAATCCATTGCGCGATGGACAAGCCTAAACCAAAACCGGCGCTCTGCGAGCGGGTGCGCGATTTTTCGGCGCGGTAGAAACGCTCGAAGATGTGCGGCAAATCCTCGGCGGGGATGCCGGGCCCTGTGTCGCGGATGATGAGGCGCGCTTGTTCCCCTATCTTGGCCAGGCTCAAGAAGATTTCGCCTCCTGACGGGGTATATTGAACAGCGTTGGCCGTCAAATTCAAGAGAACTTGTTTCAAGCGGTCACGGTCCCCTTGTACCTGAACCTGGTCTATCTCCGTCAATTGCAATTTGACCCGTTCGCCGGCCAACACGCGCATTTCTTGGAAGACTTCCAAAAGCAGCGTATCCAACTCGACCGGTTTATTTTCCAACGGCAGGGAACCTGACTCAGCCTGCGTCAGTAACAGCAAGCCACCTACCAGGCGAGTCAAACGGCCGGCTTCCTGGTCTATGCTGGCAAGCGATTCTTCGTCCAAACTTTTCATGCGGCGCATTAAATCTACATTGCCCTTGATGACGGTCAGCGGTGTGCGCAGTTCATGGCTGACATCTGCCAAAAAACGTTGCTGCGAAGTGAACAAACTCTCGAGACGTTCCAGGGTTTGATTGAAGGCGCCAATCAGGCTGCCGATCTCGTCGTGCTTGGGGCCATCGTAGGGGATGCGGCGTGAAAGGTCATCGGCGCGGTTGATTTGCTCAGCCACATCTGTGACTGTTTCGAGGGGGGCCAAAGCGCGTCCCACCGCAATCCAGGAGAACCAGGCTGCCAAAACCGTTGCAAAAGCGGCAGAGATGACCACGATAGAGAACAATCCTTGTCTGGCAGCATCCACAATTCCCAGGCTGGTGGCCGCTTGCAACGTTCCAATGGGGCGTCCGCCCAGAAACAGCGGCACGCTCAATACGCGCAGGTGCGCGCCTTCGAAATAGGTTTCACGATATTCGGACCTGCCACTCAGCAGGCTGTCTGGATGCAAGGGGGTGGTCCATTGTGAAATGGACGGCGAAGAAGACATCAGTCTGCCGCTGCGATCCCAGATTTGCACCACCACATCGGCGCCCATGCCCATGCGAGGCAGAATCACGAGGTTCGAATTGTTCCAGGGGTTGATTTTCATCCCTTCCACAATGTCCCCTACAGTGACGGCCAGGATATTGTCCACGTGATTGAGCAGCAACAGGGTCACCAGCCCATACACGGCGGAGCCAAAGAGCAACAGGATGCCCATCATCATGGAGGAATACAGCAAGGAAAGTCGTAATCGCAAAGGCATAACATGAAGAAGGCCGGGCTGCGGACCCGGCCTGGCGATCAATTTTCGCGCAAGACGTAGCCGACGCCTCGCACTGTATGGATGAGACGCGGCTCTCCCTCTGCTTCCAGTTTTTGGCGCAGGTAACGGATGTATACTTCCAGCACATTGCTTTCGCCGCCAAAGTCATATCCCCATACGCGGTCGAAGATGACCTCGCGGGTCAGCACTTGCTTGGGATGGCGCATGAACAAATCCAACAAATCGTATTCCTTAGCCGTCAACGAGACCAGACGGTTGCCGCGCGAAGCCTGACGCGAGCCGGTGTCCAGCGTCAAATCGGCGAATTTCAGGATTGGCACGCGCTCTGGCTGGGTGCGGCGCAGCAAGGCACGCACGCGCGCCAGCAGTTCATCCAGGTTGAACGGCTTGACCATGTAGTCGTCTGCGCCGGCGTCCAATCCCTGCACACGGTCTTGGACGGTATCTTTGGCGGTGAGCATCAAGATCGGGATGGAGCCGCCGGCCGTGCGCAGGCGATGGCACACGTCCAGGCCATCCATGCCTGGCAGCATCCAATCCAGGATGACCAGGTCCGGCGTATGGTCGCGCGCCTGGATGAGCCCCATACGCCCATCGGTGGCCGTATCTACCACGTATCCTTCATAGGTCAGGCCGCGCTGCAACAGTTTCAAAATAGCCTGGTCATCTTCGATAATCAAGATTCGCTCGTTCATAGTTACTCCGCGCAAAATATACCACAAAGTTGCTCGAATGGTATCTTCTCGAAAGGAGGGAGAAACCCTCAAGGTTGACCTGATTTGGCCTACAAACCTTCAGCGCCTGGCCTCGCCCCCGGCGGCTCGAGAGGGCGCCTCAAATGACCTTTTGTCTATGCTTTCTCGCCATGGCTCTGGCGATTTGGGCCGCTAAAGTGGCATTGTTGAGCAACAGGGCCAGGTTTGCGCGCAGCGTCCGCCCGTTGGAGAGTTCGTTCAGGCGACTCAGCAAGTAGGGGGTCAGTTCTTGACCCTGAATTTTTTTCTCGATCGCCTCCTGCGAGGCGCGGGCGATGAGCGGATCCATCTGTTGTTTGGGGATTTCGTCATCTGCCTGGATGGGCTGGGTGACTAGCACGGCGCTGCGCATCCCTATTCCCCAATGGGCCTGGGCAAATTCGACCACTTCTTCTGGGGAAGCGACGCTCACGTTGACCTTCAATCCACTCTGGCGGGAGTAGAAGGCCGGGAAATCCTCGCTCTGGTAGCCCACGACCGGCACGGCCATGCTCTCCAGGTATTCGAGCGTAGCGGGCAGGTCGAGGATGGCCTTGGCCCCGGCGCAGACGACGATCATGGGGATGGAAGCCAGAGCGTGCAGGTCGGTGGAAACGTCGAAGCGCGCTTCTTTGTGGACGCCGCCGATGCCCCCGGTGGCAAAGACCTGGATGCCGGCCGCGTGGGCGGCAAACATCGTTCCGGCGACGGTCGTCCCGCCGCTGGCGCCCTGGGTGATGGCGGTTGCGAAATCGCGTTGGCTGATTTTCATGACATCACCAGCGTCGGCAAGTTGGGTCAATTCAGGCTCGCTCAACCCGATTCGGATGGTGCCTTCTAGCACCGCAATGGTGGCCGGTATAGCGCCTTGCTCGCGCACTCTGCTTTCCATTTCGCGCGCCAGCGATAGGTTGTGCGGGTGCGGTAATCCGTGCGTGATGACGGCCGATTCGAGCGCCACGATGGGCAGGGAAAGATTCAGCGCGCGGCTGACTTCATGGGAAATCGTAAAGTTGGATGGAGGCATATCAAACGAGGAGTTGGTCATAGAGGGCTTCGAGCGACAGTTCAGGGTAGACGCTGCCAGGGTGCCGCAGCGTCAATGAGGCGGCTGAAACGCCCAGGCGAATGGCGTCGTCGAGCGGAATATCGTTGAGCAGGCCAAACAAAACAGCCGCTGTCAGGGCGTCGCCGGCGCCGGTTGGGTCGCCAATGCGGGTGCGGATAGCGGGGATGTGGCCGGTGGTCTCGGCGGTGGCGTATACCACGCCAAACTCGGCCAGCGCCACCAGCGCAATCTTCACGCCCTGGCTTACCAACAGGCGGGCGGCCTGTCGAGCAGATTCTCTGGCGGCTTTGCGTTCCGAGGCGTCCAGGTTCAGGCCGGTCAGCACGCCCGCTTCTTTGCCGTTGGGCGTCACCAGGAACAGTTTGGGGAGCAGGGGCGCCAACTTCGCGGCCAGCGCAGTGGAAGTGGGATCGGCGCAAATCGGGATTTTGGCGCGCTTAGCCAGATTGACGGCCGCTTTCAGCGTTTTGGCGGGTAAGTTAGCGTCTACGAAGACCAGGCTGGACGATTTGAACAGCGCTTCTTGCGCTTGCAGGTAATGAGGCGTCATCTCTTCCAGCAGGCGCATGTCGTCTACGGCGAATTGCAAGGCGCCGCCGCTGTCTACTACGCCCATGTAGAAGCCGGTCGGATAATCGGGCGTATGGATGACTGCGGATACGTCCACGCCGGCGTTGGCGGTGTGCGCCAGCATTTCACGTCCGGCCTCATCTTCGCCGACCACCGTCAACAGGCGTACCTCCTGCCCCAGCCGCGCCAGGTTTTCGGCCACATTGCGCGCCACGCCACCGTACGAGCGGCGGATGCGGGCCGGGTTCGAGGTAGCAGGTCGAAGGTCCGATTCGAGGCGCCCGATGACGTCAATGCCAGCCGCGCCAAGCGCCAACACGGGCAAGTCAGTAGGCGTAGGGAGGTAGTCCATCATATCCTGTTTATACCACTTTACGGCGTTTTACCGGAAATTTCACTGGTTGTTCCTCAGCCAATGTTGGATGGCGAGGCGAAGCCATTCTTTGCGGTCGGCGAGAGGGGCGCGTTTTCGTTCATTTTCGATCAGACGCTCGGCCGTATCCGCGTCGCCGCCCACCTTCGACAACAAATCGTGGTACAGATCTTCCTCCTCCGGTGAGACGGGCGGCGTGGAGGGGACGCCGGTGGTGGAATCAGACCGGAAACGGGCGGATCGGGAACGCGGGGCCGGCGGCGAACCGCCTCCCGCCGCGCCAGGCCCGGACGATGGGCCTGCTGCCCCGACCCAATGCTTAAGCCCCAGCACAACCTCGATGTGTTTGATGGCAGCCGGCAGCGAAGGAGGAATAGGCTTGCGACTTTTTCTGAGGAGTTCGATGATCTCGAGCAGTTGTTCGCGATAGCCAAGCAACATATCGCGCAGCGCATCACGGTGATTGTTACCGCGATTCTGCTGAAAGCGCTCCAGCGGAATCTTTTGGATAAGGCGCAGGACTTGTTGCAATTTGGCTTCCTGCTTTAGGCCGTCGAGCGCGGCTTTGCTGCCGCGCGTCAGGTTTTCGCGACTCAAATTCCAGGCTTCCAGGTGCTTTTTCGGCACGATCTCGCTAGGCGGCTTCCAGGTTCCCACCCCAATCCAGTGCAGTTCCAGGCCGCGCTGGCTGGCTTTTTGGGTAAAGCCCTCGGCAAACTGACTGAACAAATTGCTCAACTTGGGACGCGGTTCGAAGGCGGGCGGCGGCTTCACTTCGCGGGGCTCGAGCGTGTCCTCGTCGGACAAGACGCTCTTCCCAACGGTAACGATTTCGGCCTCGCGCTGCTTGGCCTGCTCCGTCTCAGGCTGGCCGATGCTGGCCAGGTATTCGACCAACTTATGCTTGCTCATGAAGCCGCCCAATTCGCCGCGAATCAGTCCCTGGATGGCGCCGGTCCAGGAGGCGGATAGTTCGGAAGGATAGGGGCCATCGGAGATCACTTTGGCAGACTTGCTATACACCAACGCCTCGACTGCTTTCTCACTGAAGGGGTGCGGAGTTTCTGCCGTGGGTTTCTTGTGGTCTCGAAAGACGCTGAACACCAGGCGCACATCGGCGGCGCTGACGGGGATGCCATCCAAACTTCGGCTCTTGACCTCCAGCGGTTCGGTATATTGGTCGCGCAAATCGAGTGCATCTCGAAAGCGTTCGAAGCCCTCCAGCGTGGCCTTGCTTTTCACGGTGGGGCCGATGACGTGCGGCCGGCCATCCGACCGTTCGAACAGGGCGACCGAGTCCAGTTCGACCACCACCTGGCCTGGCCCGCCGATGAGGTAGATGGGAGAGTTGCGGTCCTCTTCGACCACCTCTCCGCCGCGAATGCGGATGTGCTTTCGATTGCCGGTCAAGGCCACTTGGATGATGAAGTCATGCGCAATGCCGATTTGCTTGATTTCAAAGATGTCGGCCAGGTAGGTGGCTGCTGCCCGCAACGCGATGATAAAAGGCAAGATCAAGACCGGCAGAAAACGTAACATGATTGGCGTGGAGAAGGGAGTCGCGAAGAACGTCAAAAAATCGAGCGGCGCAGTGGGCGCAGTTCGCGCATAAGCCGGGTTGAACAAGTATTGCATCAAATGGCCGAGTTCTCCCCCCCAATCGGAAGAGGGGTACAGGAACAGCCTGAGCAGGAGTCCGAGCGCAAAGAAGACAACCACCAACATCCACATGCGCCGCTGGGAGCCTTTATTGGTCAGGTCGAAGATTTTGTTCAACAAACAGCC
The DNA here is from genome assembly GCA_034431895.1 of Anaerolineales bacterium. Lineage (GTDB taxonomy): Bacteria > Chloroflexota > Anaerolineae > Anaerolineales > Villigracilaceae > JAABUE01. Next base: position 14,172 of record DAOUCM010000189.1, on the reverse strand, counting down.
CACCAGCCTGCCCATCTGCTCGCGGAAGAGACGGGCTTCTTTTTGCAGGGCCGTTTCGGGGGCGCGCGAAGCGGGCAGTAAGGTCATGCACCGTTCCTTTCTACCCATTGAATGATGTCTTCCAGTTCTTCGCGTTCCATGCTGGCGCGGCGGTGCAAACGGTCGTTCTTGACCAGTTCGTCGCGCGAGCGCAGCACCAAGACCTTCAAGGTGTTCTTGGGATCTTTGGGGTCGTGCTTGAGCAGGCTCTTGCTGATGGAATCGGCGTAAGCGCTGGCGGCTTCTACCTGGCCGCTCAGTTCCATGAAGCCGCGTTCGCGCTCGACACGCTCGTGTTCGGCTTTGGCATTGTCCAGCCAGGAGGCGCTCCATTGCGCAAGCAACTTTTCCTCTACCTCGGGTGCAAAGCGCAAACTTCCCACGCTGACCGATTTGACCTGAATGCCGCGCTCTCTCAGCAGGTCGAATTCCGGGCTGTGTAGCGTTCCATCCTCCGGCCGGCCATAATCGTCCAATCTTTCGACTTCGGGCTGGGTCATGCGCGCCTTGATCATGCGGTTGATGATCTCCAGCGCGGTCTCTTTCTTGACTTCCTCTTGCTGAGGCGTTTTGGCTGTTGCTTTTGCCGCTTCGGTGACCACAACCGGTTCCTTGTCGCGGCGCTCGCAGCGGTCGGCCCAGCGCGCCAGGATGCGATTCGCTTCCCCCAGCATTCCGGCCAGGGCGTTGCTGCCGCCCCGCATGGGCGTATAGAGCGCCTGCGTCTCGGCCGGTATCGGCGCCGCCGGTCGGATAGACGAAGAAGAGGGGACTTCGATGGCCTCGAAGAGTTGCGCCAGGGTAAATTTGGAAAGATATTCGCGCCACAAGTCGGCAGCCACCAGGGCCGGCAACTGATTCCAGGCTACGCGGCGGCGGGGGGCATCGGCAGGCGCATCAGGATTGATGCCCTCGGCAGTGATGGCTTTACGCACCGCTTCGGCGTCGAAGCCAAAACGTGAGCCGGGTAAATTATCTTTATTGACGGGTTCCGCATCTATTTTGAAGGTGACGCTGATGTTGGGGACGACCTCGATGCCATCCCGCGTCCAAGCAGAGACTTGATTACGACGGTTTTGAATCTGTATGTATTCTTCGTCGCTTTGGTCTTCCTTTTTTGCCTCGAAGGGGTTTTCTCCTTCGCGCGGCCCAAGCGACTGAGATTGGGTGTGCAGGTCCACTGCACCGGCGATGGACTCGCCGTTCTCGATGAAATGGACGCCGGGGCCGAGCGTTTGCTTGAAAGACGTGGCCGTGCGCGTGACGGCGGCGCTGGCCGAATCCAGCCATACCACGCCGGGGCCCTTCCTTTTTTCCTCCTCGTGGCTCACGCGAGGGCGTCCATTCTCGATGAAGATGGCCGGCCCGTGTCCACCGCCCAGATAAATCAACAGCCGGTCGAAGATTTTTTGACGTTCCTGGAAGGTACGCACCGGCAGCACAAACTGAGCAAAGAAGGCCAGCCACACCCATAGCCCCAACAGGAACAGGACAATATCCACGACGATCATGCGGTAGAGCGTTTGGCTGGCTATTTCATGGGTTTTGTATATCTGCCAGATTTGCCAGGCATAGAATCCCCCCCCCGCAACTGACCAGGCGACATAGTAGAACCAGTTTTGTTGGTAGAAGCGTGGCTCGTCCATGTTGTTCGATTGTATAACAGAAAGCGGTTAAATAGCAATTGCTGAGGCGTTCACGAGAGAACGACCCAACCGGAGTCCACGATGGTCTGTTTGTGTTTCCTGACTTGCTCGATGAACCAGGTCAATTTCGCAATGTCCTTTCCTTTCGTTTGACCATCAATGATGGTAAATATGAGATACAGGTCCCAATCATGGACGGCGTCTAGTAGGGCGTGGAACGCTTTTTCGTCATAGCAGCCGGTTGTTTGGAATTGTTTCCACAGCGTGTAGTTCTCGTCATGAAATTGCAGGGTGGTGAGCAAATCGTAGTCATCCGTGAATTCGCTGGCAAACGCCCGGGCCAGGGACTCGTGGCTGCGCGGGTGGGTGGCCGGCACGCTGGTTCGGATTGCATCGGCTTTGAAGGTGTCGTGGACGTGGATCAGGAATTTCAGTTTCCAGTAAATTTCCTCGTTGGGCAGACGGGGTTTCAAGCGTTCGAGATTGACTTCCAATTCGGCAATATGGTTCTTCACCTTGCCTTCCGGGTGACCAGGATGAGGCGGCTTATATTCGAACTCGATGTTTTTTCGATAACGTTCGTCGGCTAAGACCTGTTCGGTCAATCGTTGATAATCCATTGGGCTTCAAGCGGGTCGAGCCTTACCTTGCAAGTAGAGTTCGAAGATGCGACTGAACATCTTGTAAGTATGCGCCTGTTTCTGCACCAGTCCCTTTGCTGTAATCAGTTTGAAGACGGGCTGCGGAATACGCTCGAAATGCCCGCGGACGACTTCCAGCAGGGCTGTCTGTTCTTCGGGAGAGAGGCTTTCCCATATTTTTTGGCATTCATCTTGCAAGAACTCTTGCTTGATTAGCCAGTTGAAATCCCCCATCTGTTCTTTCTCGATAGCAAAATTGATGTTGAGGCTTAGCAAGGCTTGCATCAAACCGGGGTGACCGCCGCTGGCATGGACAATGGCCTCCCGTATGATGGGTTCCAAGCGAAATTCCCGCCGTTCCTCCATTTGCCGTAAGGCCCGCAGCGCATCATCGTAATTGAGGGGCCCCAGTCCAATCATGCGATGAGACAACAACTCGTAAAAACTCTCGTTCTCTGAGGGAGGGCGCAGCCTTTCGGGCAAGTCACGCAGGAGCAAACCGTAACACACCTGATTCTTGTTGGCATCGCGCACCGCGCGCAATTGGGCAAAGATTTCCTTCGGCATGGTGTGATACATTTTATCGAATTCATCCAACAAAAAACAGACGTTGAGGTCATATAGTTTGCAAAGCCGATGAACCGCGAGTTCGAAAAAGCGTAAGGCTTGCAAATCATCCCGCCTTTCCATGACTTTTTCATCCAAATTTGCAAGTTGCTGGAAGATTTCATCGGCGGCCTCGTAACGGCTGCTGCCCAACATCATCGAACTGATGAGCAACTCGTAAAAGGTCCAGTCTGCGCCTGGGAGATGGCGGTTCAAGTCTACTCGGATCAGCCAGGTAGACTGGGCGCGCTCTTCCAGATAGTGATTTTGCACATCTTCCCGCATGATGAAGTCTAGCAAGCGGGTTTTTCCGGCGCTGGCGCCGCCGATGACGAAGAACGAATCGGCGCTCTTGACATAGCCAAACAAGCGTCGAACGACTTCTTTGCGGTAGGAAAGAGGATGCTCTGGACCGATTTCTTTCATTCGCTGCCTTCCTTCATAATATCTTTCCACTCTTCAGGCGGCCAGGGTTCGTTCCAATGCTCCAGGCGGTGACAGAGGATGCTGGCAAGCATGAGAGCGCGATGCTGGCTCAAGGTTTGCGCCGACTCACCGATGATTGTAGCACGAAAGAGCGTATTGAATAAGAGACCCAACAAATATTGCCGCGCGTCGGTGAGGCCGGTCACCTCTCGCGCCAAGCGCCGCAAGAGCGAGATGGTTTGCATGGATTTTTTTACCTCTGCATCCTCGAATCTATCGAGGTTCTCCAAAGGTTCGAGTTCGATACTTCGAGTTACGTCTATACATAATTGATAGAAAGAGGGCAGGTTTTCCCGCGCGCTCAGACGATTGATGAGATCGCCCTCCAATTCGACAAAATCTTGGAGGATATGTCCCTCGCCGCTGCGTTCGAAATCAATCACCCAGGCGTTACGATGGTCGTCAATCAAGAGATTGTCTCCGTGCAAATCGCCATGCGTCACGGCCAGAGCAGTGCTTTTTGTGATACTTGCATCATTTTCCTCTGCGGCCTCTCCCATTTTCTCTTGCAGCCAGGTAAGGGGATTGATTGGAAAAATATGCTTTGGAAGTTTGTTTTGCATCACTGCTTGCACCTCTGGAGCATGAAACTTACGAACACGCTCATACCACTCTTTTCCCCACACCTTTACATACTCTCGAAACAAAGAAACGTTTTTGCATTCTTTCGGGCTGGCATACAAGGGCGACCAGGTCTCGCAGAAAAAGCGTCTCAGGCTATATTCGATATCGGCAAAAGAGGCTTCGCTATAAAAGCGTGAAAACGTGCGGCTGTCTGTGCTTCCCAAAGAGGTGTAAATGGCGCCGCCAATGTCCCACAGGATGACCGGATTGGACAATAATGGGTGAAAGTAACCTTTTAGATAACCCTGAATATACGTTCGATAGCGCTCGAACTCGATGGACATTTTTCTTGCCCGCGCTACCTTGACAATCACCGGTTGTTTGTTGTTTTCATATACTTTCAGAATGACTGACTTTGGGCGGGGGACAGTCGAATAGGTAGATGCAGCCGAATCGGCGCCCATTTTTTCGAGGCGCAAACGTCCTGCGTTGGGGAACAGGCGAACGAATATATCCGTGATTTGATCGTGATACTCAGCAGCGACTTTCTCACACAAGATACCGGCAATCTCCTCCAGTATATCGCTTGGCTCGATGACGATTCCCTTCCAAGAGGCGCACAATTTCCTGGCCTCTCGCTCTACTTTTTCTTTCAAGACAGCCGGACCTTCTCCCTTCCCCACATAACTGGCCGCGCCAATCTCATCACTCCTGCGGATATTCTCGATGTCGACGCTGGCGCTCACGATGATGGAGACCGCCGGCTCGATTTCTGGCACCAGTTTCAAACCGCTGACATCTTCATCGTCCAAATCATCTATCAGGCGCAGGTCAATCACGGCCAATTGGCAGCGCTGTTCGCGGGCCTGGCGCTTGGCGTCTTCCAGCAGGGCATTCCCAACCCCATAAGCCAGAACCGGCGTAAATCCCCAATGAGTTGCCAGTTCCTGGTACATGTTCCGGATGCGCTCGTTGTTGTCCACGATGAGAACGCGCGGTTTTGTATTTAAGCAAGGATGACCATTCATATTCAGATTTCCTCATTCCAGGGTGGTATCCTCGAACTTCGTCACAGGAAGTTTGATCGAAAAAGTCGCTCCCTCTCCAGGCGCAGAGGGCAGCAAGCGAATACTGCCGCCCATATCCTCCACGAATTGCCGCGTCATGAGCAAGCCAAAACCCCCGGAAGATTTGGTGGTGACATTTTTCCTGAAGAGGGATTGTTGCACCTCTTCCGGCACGCCCGGGCCATCATCTTGGAACAAGATTTCTACCATATCCTCTTCCAATTTGCGCGTGCTGATAGTAATCTTCTTTTGGGCCATTTCACTCATGGCTTTGTCGGCGTTGCGCGTCAGGTGGCGTAATATGCGGCGAAAATCGGCTGGGTTGACGAAAATGTACTCCTCATTCGCGTTGAGCAAGAATTCGATTTCGATGTCTCGTTGCCGAGCAATCGGTTCTGCAAATTTCCTCAAGATCTGGTCGAGGGGTAGCGTCTGTTTCCCCTGTGTGCTTTGCTTGCTCTTCGGCCCAGCCTCGATCAAACGCTTGGCGCATTGTTCGATGTTACTGACGTAATTGACCAATCGTTCATCCCCCTGCACGAATTCTTTGAGCAAGTAAGTGTAGCCTTGAATTTCTGCCGCTTCGTTGTTGATGTCGTGCGCAATATCCGCAGCCCAGGAAGTCATGGCCGCAATGCTGGTCTTGAAACTCAGTTGTTCGCTTTGATGAACCCGATCCAGGCCCATACTCAGTTGACTGGCGACCGTTTCGACCAACGCCTGGTCGTCCTCGCTAAAGCCATGAATGGCCGCGCGTTCCATTACAAGCACCCCCAATAGCTCGTGCTTGCTCCCCATCAGGCTGATACAGAGTTCGGAGCGATTCGCGGGGATCAGTTTCAAGTATTCTGGATACTTCTGCACATCTGGGGCGTTGATTGTGACGCTGCGCTTTTTTTGGAGCGATTCGCGGGCGACCTTGCAGGCAATCGAGGGCCCATCCAGGGGAAAAAGCCTTTTCTCGTACATTTTGGATCTTGGGATGGGATAGTATTTCAATGTGGCTGGCGCGAAGCGCAAGGCCTTTTGGTCTTCGTCATAGGTCAGGATGCACATGGCGGTTTGGGGGAAAATTTTGCCCAAATCGTCCAATACCTTGATCAACATTTCGTCCCGTTCGATTTCTGTATTGATGGCTTGGGCTGTTTCGAGCGCGACTTTCAACCTTTCGTGATGCCGTTGTTCTCCATATCGTCTGGCATTGGCAATTGCCACTGCGGCCAAACTGGCAAATGAACGGGCGTGATGAATGTCCTGTTCGGTGAAATTGCAAGCCTTACGGTAATCGAGATAGAGGACGCCCAGGTTTTGCTGCGTAAGGGCATCCCGTATGGCAATCCCAATGAGAGCCTTGACGCCTTCTCGTTGGATGAAATGATGATTTGCAAGTCGATTCACCCCGATCCTTGCATCTTCACGATCCACATCTGGAATGACCAGTTCGCCCTCTCTCAGCACGTGCGCAGACACCCCACTTTTCCTGGGTTTTGCTTTTACGACACTTTCGAGAGGCACATTTATGTTGCCGGCATAACTGATGTTCTGAATGTCAAAAACCTGGGTGCCTTCTACCAATGGGTAAACGATGACCCAGTCTGCCTCTGTGATGGTTCGCGCCGTCTCGCAAATTTCCTGAAGGGTCGTTTTCAGCGTATCTGGCTTGGCGCCGCTCAAAATCGTGTAATTTGCGCTGATAAGACGATTGCTTTTCTTCTGCTGCCTGAGCGTTTCCCATACCAGACCGCTATAGTTCAACAAAGTTTGCAAATGATCGAGCATTTTCTCGCTTAGCGGACGGCCATTGTGTTTGTTGTCTACGATCACAGCCCCAATGACGCGGTCAGCGGACGGGATGGGCAAGACAGCGCATTCGCCAAGTTCGACTTGCTCGGTGATTGGCTTGGGCAATCCCTGCCGGGCTTTGTCTGGCGGGATGATCTTTCTTTGTCTATCTTGCATGGCCTGGTGAAGGAGGGAATTTTGCCCGACAAGAGGGAGCGTTATTCCTTGCGCCAGGAAGTGGAAGTCGGTGAAATGGACTTTCTTTTGCTTGAGTTCGGCCAGGAAATCATCGAATTGATAGTTTCGCTTTTTATCTATTTCCCAATCCTGATGCGCCTTCACAGAATCGTTCGTGCCAATCCCTTCTTTGCCGGTCAGACACGTATGCTCCTCATTTTCCAGGAACAATAGCGCGCGGTTGAAGCCCGTCCCAAAATCGGCCGTGGCAAAAGTCAAAGCAGTCAACCACAAATCGTCCTCATGTTCCTGGGCAATGCGCAACATTTCCATCATCGTGCGGCGGAGGACATTCGAACACGCTGCATCGCGTCGTTCGATTTCATTGTTGTGAATCAGTTGAATGGCGCCGGCAATTTGGTTGGCTACCTGCAAAATCAACTCATGGTCACGGTAGGTGAATGGCTCATCCTCCCCATATCGCTTGAGCGTCATTCCGCCAATGGTCGTTTTGCCCACTTGCAAACGGACGCCGATGCAACTGGTCGGCGCCTCCCCTTCGAGGTCAATTCCATGCTCGGCGAGACGTTCAGGCACCTCAGAAGGCCAATAAATGCTGAGATCTTCTTGCGCCAGCAAAAAATGTTCGATTTTCAAGCGGCTTGGGTCGGGCAATTCCTTGCAACGCACGCCATTTTCATACAGCAAGCGCGGTTCTATTCGACCGCTTTCCGCATCCCGCAGAAAGAAGACAAAATGAGGCGCCTCCATGAGCAAATCAATTTGTCCATACACTTCATCGAGCAGTTCCGATAAATCGGTTTCTTCGATGGCCTTGGCCATGACCTGACGCCCAATATGGCTGACAACGGCATTGTCTTGCGCATAACGTTTTTTGCGGGTGAGCAGACTGATATTTTGCAGGACGATGGTCGCCTGCCGAGCAAAGAAATTCAATAGGGAACGCTCATGTCCACTGATGACTTTTTCCCGCTGTCCATAATCCAGCATCAGCGCGCCCAACAGGGTGTTGCCGCCCCATAAGGGCAGAACAGCCATCTCTCCCGCTGGCCAGCGGTAATGGGGGAGCAGCGCATTTTCACGAATTTTTTTCAACTGTCTTGGGGGGAAAACGATGGCGTCGCGTGAGGGGGGATCCTGATGGATTCCGAACCATTCTTCTATGGGGTAGAGTTCTTTTCGTTTTCCAGGGTGAGAAAACGCCGCCATGCAGTCTTCTCCGGCGCACGTGATTCCAATCATCCAGTTGCTTGTATTGGCATCTTCTTTGGTAGGCACCCAGAACAAGTGCGCTCGGGCAAAGCCCAATTTCACGGCGTATTGGACAACGATTTGAGCGACCTCTTGAAAAGTCTCTTTTTGCAATGCCTCTTCCATCATGCGGGTAAAAATCTTCTGCCAGTCATGCTCGCGTTGTTCCTTGCGCCATTGTTTCAAAGACTTCAGTAAAAACAACAATTCCTTGTTTTCGAAGGGTTTGGATAAGTATCGAAAGGCGCCGGCTTCATAGGCGCGCACCCCACTTTCCAGGTCTTCGACGCCGGTGAAAACGATGGCATCCGTATCGGGGCTGATGGTTCGTAATTCTTGCATGACCTGGATGCCATCTTTCCCCGCTCCGAGACGTTGGTCAATGAGAAAGACCTCGAAAGGCTTGCCGGCACGAACAGCCCGCTCGACTTGTCTACGGGCGTTTTCGAAGGTGGTCGAGATTTTTGGTCTTGCTTCTCCCGCCTCTTCCAAGATGAGTTTGATGGTCTCTGCAAAAAAGGCATCGTCGTCAAGGATGAGAACCCGACACATGCCGCCTCCCTATAACCGGTAGGGAACTTCCAAGGCAAAGGTCGTTCCGCCCAGGATATGACTTTCTTGCACGAAGAGCCGCCCGCCCAGTTTTTCTTCTGCCAGGCTTCTGGAGATGTACAGCCCGATGCCGCTGCCATCTGGCCGGGTGCTGTAGCCTGGCTCGAAAACGGTTTCCCACAGACTGGCGTGAATGCCCGGTCCGTTGTCTTTGACCAGGATGCGGACAGGTGTATGGGTAGACGGCACGGCGTCCATGTCCAAAAGAACCTCTACCCTCCCTCCATGTTGAGAGCGGAAGGCAGCGATTTGCTGAACCGCGTTAAGCAGCAGGTTGAGCAGGATTTGTTGCAGAGCGGCCGCTTGACTGCGGACCAGGAGCAACTTTTCGGGGGGGGTGAACGAGAGAGTGACATGTTCTCGCTCGGCGATGTCCCGCATCAAGGTCAGCGTCTCGGCGATGATTTCGTCCAGGCGCAAGATTTCGTTTTTGTTCTTGGTGATGATGCGCCCAAACATACGGGTGGTGGTGACAATTTTACGGATGGTTTGTTGAATTTCGGCCAGTTCGGTTGTCAGCAGGTCAGCCTTTTCGTCAGGATGTTCACTTCTTTTGATGTTTTCCAGTTTCGTCTTGAAGATCTCCAGACGACTGTTTAGCGGTCCCATCAAATTGTTGATTTCATGCACCATGGCGCGCGTCAGTTGACCGATCAAGGCAGAACGCTGGATGATGGTGGATCTTTCACGGAACAGACTTTGTTCCAGTTCAGCCCCAATCACCCAGGCAATCGCTTCAGCGTAGACTTGGTCTTCCTCGTAAATCTCTTGCGGCTGACTGTGTAAAAAGACCAGGGCATATTTCTGCGGTAAGGTCACCGGCACGGGGACGCCAAGGCAGGCTTGCATGGGGAAGAGGTTCAAGAGATATTGGAAGCGCGCTTCATCTTCTTTCAGGCATTTTTCTTTGATGACGGTTTCCTCATCTTCGGCGATGTCGCGTACAGGGCTGTAAATCAAGGAAGGGATGGCGTGATTGTTCAACGGAGATTGCAGCGAACTCTCTACAATGGATACCGTGCGCCGCACCGTATCTACCTGGAACAGGATGGCTGCTTCGAACCCCAGGCGGAGTCGGCCCTTTTGGAGGATGGCGCGCAGCGAGCGGCCAGCGCCAACCTGGTCATCCCATTTTCCTTTTACGGGAAGTTCTTGGGGCGCTGACGATGGTTCTGTAGGCTGATGCCCATTCTTTTTGAGGAAATCCAGCATGTCTTCTGGAATCAACGGTTTGGGCAAAAAGTCTACCCCTCGTTCTTGCAGATGGTCCAATTCCTGGCTTTTTTCGTCTGCGCTGGCATATTCTGTGGTGAGGACAAGCCGCACCTGGGGGAATTTCTCCAACAACTGATTGGCCAGGGTAATGCCGTCCATGCCGGGCAAGCCTACGTCTATGAAGACAATATCCGGCAAACGAGTCTCCAGCGCCCTGAGCGCCTCTTCGGCAGAACAGACCACATCCACTTTCTGACCGACAAGTTTGAGCCAATTGGCGACCAGTTTAGACTGTTTGGGGTCATCCTCGACAATCAGAATCCGTTTGCGGTTCGATTTGTCTTTGATGAGCGCTTCGATTTCGGCCTGCTTGCTGGCTTCGATGGGGAGCAATCTCGCTGTCGAGCCGCTAGAGGCCGACGTTTTCTCGGCCGGCAAGCCCAATCCGAGGCGTCTTTTGGAAGTGTCAATGTGCTGGACGACAACACGCACGCGATCGCCCGGCCAGAAGAGTTCCAAGGGCGATTTTTGTACCCAGGCCGGAAAACTGGATTGATGCAGCAAACCTGTGACGCCCGATTCCAGTTCTACGAAGGCGCCATATCCCATCACGCCCGTCACGGTGCCTTCATAAACTTTGTTCTTGCTCAGATAACTCGAGATGTTTTCCCAGGGGTCGTTTTCGGCCAGACGCATGCTCAACTCGATGGTTTGTCCCTCTGGGCTTCGGATGGGGACGGCCCACACTTCCGAGTTGACCGGGTAAAGTTGTTTCCAGTTGAGACGTTTTTCCTGCTCCCAAGAAATTTCTCGTACCCGGATGATGCCTCTCTGACCATTGCTCAGTTCCACAGATAGGCCCAGGGGTAAATGTTTGACAATTTTGACCGGGATGCGTTTGGGCGTAGATGTCCCCATGAGACCTTACTCCTCTAAGAAGATCGTATCTGGCAAACCAAGTTCGGGCGGATAGGGGAAGCGGAAGACCGCATGGGCTTCCTCCAAACTGGCCAGTTCGCTCAGGCGGGGCAGTAAAAATTGGCGCGCGGCGTAGATGATGTCGAGAGCCTGGATGTGACGGCTCCATTCCGCCGCTTCCTCGTTGTTCCTGGGCCGAATGACTTGAAAACCGGGTAGAGACCGTTCTGGCGTATCACGGGTAAGCGCCGAGCCAACGCTGCGAAGCAGATATTCGTCAAGCAAAGAAGAGGAGACAAGATGGACTTGTAAAGAGAAAAATTTGTTCCAGGGGGAGATGAAGCGAGCGATGAATGGTTCGATCCATTTCTCGAAATGTTGTAAATAAGGTTCTTCCGAGGAGGCCGCCTCGGGCGTTTTCATGGCCTTTTGCATTTCCAAAAGGGCTTGTCTTTCCGCCTCGAATAAGAGGGTGGGGCTGAGCGAGATGTTCAGCAAGATATCGTGCGGGTAGTGCGCCAAAGCGCGCCAGATTTGCTCGTCGGAGCGTTTGTCGGTCTGCCAGATTCCCACCACGCGACAGGTTCCTTTGGAGGTTTGCAAAGGACGTTCGAAGCGCCGCAGGCAGGCAATCGAGGCTGGCTTGGTGCAGTGTTCGAGGATTTGCTTGCCGGTCAGGCGTTCGAATGCCTGTTGAGACGCCATGGGGTGAACGGTGTAATCGTAAGGGAAAATGGCCTGCACTTCTCGCAAATAGTTCAAGGCCGAGGCTCTTGCCTGCTCTTGTGATTCGGCTGTCGTCTTGCCTATTACGCTTAACAGCAAACCGGTCTTTGGCACGCCGATACAACGCAGCGCCAACGTCCGCTGCTCGGCTGGAGGATCAATGGGATTGTTGTGTAACTGCGCTTCCAGAAATAATTTTTGCCGGTCGAGCGCCTCTTCCAAAAGCACGGCCGCGTTGAAGCCCCATTTGAGTTGCTCTCTATGCTTGTAGGGACGAATCCCAATCTGGCAGGCAAACATGGCCTGCCATGAATGCTCTTGTTTCTCGGAGGAAGGTCGTATGCACGGCCTGGTCTCGATCCAGGCTGTGGAGGCGTTCGGCGGCGATGACACTGCGCTCATTTCCCTTTCTTCTTTTTGGGAGGAGAAAGCAGGTTGATAATCGTGGATTTCGATTCGCTAGCGGGCTTCTCTTGCTCTGGTGGGATTTGAGGCAGATTCCTGGTGCCCTCTGCCAGGGCGCTGATGATATTTTTGAGTAACTGTGTGTCATTGGCATCTCTAGGGAAACCCGCTATGGTTTGTGTACGAATCAATGCTTCGAGCGCCTTGCCGAGGGTTTCCAATTTCAAATATTGCATTTCAGGGAGGCTTTGCAGGTATTCCAATTCCACACTCAAACGGCGGGCAGGTTCCAGGATTTCACTTCGCCTGGCTTCGGTCTGCGCTTGGAGTTCTTGAAGCAACTGTTCACATTCGGCTTTGATGATTGCCAATCTTTTTTGTTCTTCTGCAATTTCTTGTTGTTGAATGACACCTTCTCGCTCTATGGCGCTCTTTTTTTCTTGCACCAGGTATTCTTGTTTCAGCGCGCTGACTTTTGGGTCGCCGTACCTTTCTTTGAGAACGACATCCAGAAGTTCGAAAGCCTGGCAGGCCTGGTTGTGGGTAACCTGCTGTTTGATGGAGTCAATAATCTCATCATCGGAGATGGCCGGTTGACTGCCAGGCTCGCCTATGATTTCATGATGGCTATGTGTGGTAATGAATTTTTTGATGGCAGACTCACAGGCGGTCAGCAAGGCCTCTAGCGGTTTGGCAACGTTGGCAATTTCGAGCGGGTCGTTGACCTTATAGTTGATGGAAATCGTCAGAGATACTTTCGAGCCATCCATCGTGGAGGCGATGATGGCAGGGAAATTGAAAGTGCGCTCGCGCAAGTCAACGTATTGGAGCGTGTAGGCACCGTCTGGCAGTTCTTTGTAGCCTCCCTGCACGAACACCATTTTTTCCCCGGTGTTCGATGTAACAATGGCGGCGGTCATTGGCGGGAGCGATAAGTAGCAGCCAGGAAAGAATGGCAATAATAGCGCGCCAACCATGAATGGAGCCGGTTGCGTCAAGATAGAGGTTTCGCCGAATGCAATTTGGGGTGGTTCTCTTCTTCGTCCCCAATATTCATGCCACTTTTGTGCCAACGAACGATGATCTTCTCGAGCCATGGAATGACCTCCTGAACGAATAGCCCCACCCCTCACCCCAATTTATGGACGGCTGTTTTGACATCTGCGCGACGCATTGTTTACCCATTCGCATATAATTTAGTGTATATCATTTTTTTGCGAAAGGCAATAGCGTGTTCAAAGTCGAGTTTCACTGTCACACGCTCTACTCCAAAGATTCCCTTGCGCGCCCAGAAGCCCTGTTGGAGGTTTGCCGCCGCAAGGGCATCGAGCGACTGGTGGTGACGGATCACAATACCATTGCAGGGGCGCGGGCGGCGCAGCGCTTGGACCCGCAGCGGGTCATTGTAGGGGAGGAGATTATGACCAGCGGCGGCGAATTGTTGGCCGCGTATGTGACCGAGGAAGTGCCTGCCGGTCTCTCGCCGCGAGAGACGATTCGGCGCTTGAAGGCGCAGGGCGCTTTCATCAGCGTGTCGCATCCGTTCGATGTGATGCGCAGCGGGCATTGGCAAGAAGAGGATTTGCTGAGCATTCTGCCGGAAGTGGACGCCATCGAGGTGTTCAATGCCCGCTGCTGGCTGCCGGCGTTCAACCGCCAGGCGCAGGAATTTGCGCGCGTTCATGGCGTGGCAGGGACGGTCGGGTCGGATGCGCACGCGGCGCTGGAGGTGGGACGCGCCGTCCTTTTGCTGGAGCCGTTCCAGGGTCCCGAGGAGATGCGGGCGGTCATCCGGCGGGGGATTCCCCAAGTGCGTTGGTCGCCGCCCTGGTTCCATTTGCTCTCGCGCTATGCGGTTTGGCGCAAGAAGTTCAAGCCGCGAATTTTCTGGTGATTACCCACAAGTAAACTCCCGAATAGGGAAGGGGTGCAACCAAACAAAAGACAAGGTCATGCAGGTGACGATAACGGCGGAGATACCTTGCAAGAGCCAATACGGGCCATCGCGGTCGGTTG
>DAOUCM010000188.1:0-8494 GCA_034431895.1 Anaerolineales bacterium | reverse complement strand
TGAACTCCAACGCATCCTGGAGCGGGGCTTTGCTGAGCAAGTCGAGCGAGCGCCCGGTGCGCAGGGCGTGAAGGGCGGTGGTGAGATCGAGACCGGCGGGGTCAATCGCCATGCCGTGATTGCGTGTAGCAATGCCAGTAATCGTATAGGTAATGCTGTAACGTTGTTTCAACTCATTCGTTTTTCGCTCCAGCAATTGCGCCAGCGCGCGTCCAATGTTGCCAAAACCGAGGAAAGCAAGTTTGTAGTGGTTCATAGGAATTCACCTCTCTCCATAATTGTAGCGCAAATTGACAATAGATACAGCCTGACCTTGACTTTCTTCTCTCATTTCTTCTCGACCACCCAAAAATGAGACAGGCCCAACACCCTCAACGGCGTCTTCTCCAGGAACTGCAGCGCCGCCCGCAGAGCCTTGCCGGCCAGACCAAAGCGGGCAATGAGATTATCATACGCGCCAAAAATGACCGTGCGTTCCACGAAACGCACCGGCAGTCCCTTGAACAGCCGTTCCAGGTCTCGCCGCGTATAGATACGGACATGCGGCGCCAGCCGGTCGCGCCAGGCGCGCGGCAGGTAATTGACAAAAGGCTGATTGCCGAAATGATACCGACCGCGCCAAAACACCCCGTGCGTCTCGAAAGGATAACCGCGATTGGGGACGAACAACACCAACCTGCCTGCCGGCTTGAGGACGCGCACCATCTCGCGCACCGCTTGGGCATCGTCCTGGACGTGCTCCAGCACCTCGTGGCTCAGAATCAGGTCGAAGGTCGAAGAAGGAAGCGGAAGCGCCTCTCCGGCCGCGTTGATGACTTGGGGGAAACGGGAAGCGGCCTGCGCCGCGCGCTCGAAGTCGTACTCCAAGCCGGTCACATCCGCGCCTTGACCTGCCAGCCGCTCGAGATACATCCCCACCCCGCAGCCGTTCTCTAACACCCGGCCGCCCAGGCGCGCCCCCGCCGCGCGTAGGATCATCTCGAAGCGACGCTGCTGACCCGCGCGCCATACATAAGACGGTTCGCCGCGCAGGGCGGCTTTGTCCATATCTCTATCATGGGGGCGTGCATGCTTTGAATTTGTCATAGAGAGTATTATACTGTGTCGTAATACGACTCTATCGGAATTGCCGTGAAAACCACCTTCGAGCGCCTGCGCGTTTTTCCCCTTTCCTGGCTCTCCCTGGCCTTTCTGGCCGGCGTGATTCTGGCTGCTCAGGTCACGTTCTCGGCCTGGTGGTGGTTTGGAGCCGCCGGTTTGTGCTTGCTGGCCGCCCTCCTCCTGCAACTCTTTTCCAGCCGCCTGGCCTTTCTCGAGATTTCTCCCTCCAGCCTGTTCCTGTTGCTCATTTCGCTGACGTTCTTCTTCCTGGGCGCCGCTCGTTACCAGGCCGATCAGCCTAGAATAGACCCTTTTCACATTGCCTGGTACAACGACCGCGCTTACGACGTGCTGGTCACAGGCGCGCTGGTCGAACCGCCCGATTATCGCGACACATACACCAACCTGCGCTTGCGGGTCGAAGCCATTGATACCGGCTCCGGCGATTTGCCTGTGGAGGGCTTAGTGCTGGCGCGCGTCTGGCCGAACGAAACCTATCAATACGGCGAGCGCCTTCGCATCCGTGGACAATTGCTCACCCCGCCTGAAAACGAGGAGTTCTCCTACCGCGATTACCTGGCCGGGCAGGGCATCCACGCCTACATGACCAAGACCGAGGTCACGCGCCTGCCCGGTAAAGCCGGCAACCCCATCCAGCAAGGGCTATATGCCTTCAAAGACAAGGCGCTCGAAAACATCTATATCCTGTTCTCCGACCCCGAGGCCTCCCTGCTGGCCGGCATCTTGCTGGGCGTAGACACCGGCCTGCCCAAAGACCTGCAACAAGCCTTCAAAGACACCGGCACGGCGCACATCATTGCCATTTCGGGCTTCAACATCGCCATCATCGCCGGCTTGTTCTTTGCGCTGTTCAGTCGCGCCTTCGGTCAGATGCGCGGCTCCTTGTTTGCCATTTTGGGGATTGCTATCTATACCTTCCTAGTCGGCGCAGATGCGGCGGTGGTGCGCGCCGCCATCATGGGCTCGCTCTCTCTGACGGCTCGCCTGTTTGGCCGCCGCAACGACGGCTTGAACGCCTTGCTCGTCTCAGCCGCCGTGATGACGTTTGCCAACCCGCATACGCCCTGGGATGTGGGCTTTCAACTTTCGTTCTTCGCTACCCTGGGCCTCATCCTGTACGCCGAGCCATTCCAGGCCTGGGCGGTGCGCTTCATCACGCGCTATCTCGACCCCGGCAAGGCGCAAAAAGTCGCTGCCTTGCTCTCCGAGTACGTGCTGTTGACCCTGGCCGCGCAACTGACCACCCTGCCCATCATGGCCTGGCATTTCAAGCGCATCTCGCTGGTTTCACTCATCGCCAATCCCTTCATTCTGCCGGTCCAGCCAGCGGTCATGATTCTGGGCGGCATCGCCGTCTTGTTCAGCCTGATCTGGCTGCCGTTAGGCCAGATGGCTGCGCTTGCGGCCTGGCCGTTCGCAGCCTACACCATTCGCCTGGTGGAACTGTTCGACCGCTTGCCGCATGGCGTCCTTGTATTAGGGGACTTCTCTTTCTGGCTCGTTGCCCTGTTCTATGTCGCGCTTCTCACCTGGACCCTGGCCCGCTCCCCCTTGAAGGCGTTTCTCTCCAACCGCAAATTGAACCTGCCCCCCTTGCCGGCCGTGACGGTGACCTCTGCCCTGGCGGTGTTGGTCGTCTTGACCTGGCGTGCCGCCCTTGCCGCGCCCGACGGCCGCTTGCATCTTACCTTGCTGGATGTTGGCTCTGCTGACGCCATCCTGATCCAGACCCCTGGCGGGCGTCACATCTTGATCAACGGCGGCCCCAGCGCCACCCTGCTGTCCGATGGACTAGGGCGACGCCTGCCGCCGCTTGGTCGCCGCCTCGATTGGCTGGTTGTGGCTTCCACACAAGAAAATCAGATCTCCGGCTTGCCGCGCGTCATACAGCGCATCCCGCCCGAAAATGTGCTGTGGGCAGGCAACCTGGAGGCTTCTTATGCTGCCCGCACATTGAACGCCTGGTTGACCGAGCAAGACATTCCGATTACCCGTGCCAAGACGGGCATGGAACTCGACCTTGGGCAAGGCGCCGTGCTGCGCGTACTGAACGTGAACTCACGCGGCGCCGTTTTGCTGCTGGAATGGCGCACCTTCCGCGCCCTGCTGCCAATCGGCATGAACTTCGAGGCGTTGGAAGAACTTGGCTATGGAAAGGCGATTGGCAGGACCTCCCTGCTCTTGCTCAGCGACTCTGGCTATGCGCCCATCAGCCCGCCAGAGTGGATTGCCAGCCTCAACCCGCAGGTCATCCTGCTAGACGTGGCGGCCGGCGACAAGGACGGTTTGCCCGATCAAACCCTGCTGGAAAGCATCGAGGACTACCCCTTGCTGCGCACCGACCGCTACGGCTGGATCGAAGTGACCACCGACGGGGAGCAGATGTGGGTCAGGGTCGAGGAGCAGGCCCAGGGTCCGACCCCGACCGCGCCGGAAGAGCAGGAAACCCTCCTCGGGCAGGGCGTCCACAAGGCCTATCGTCAGCAATTGCCGGGTAGAAATCCAGGCGCAGCAGAGTCGCATCCGTAAGCCCGCCTTGCAAATGCCAAATGGCCTTGACGCTTTCCTCCTTCTCCCTTAAGATGTGCTCGTTAGAACATTCATTCGCTCTCCCCTTACCCCTCTCCCCTTACCCCTCTCCCCTTACCCCTCTCCCTTAGGGAGAGGGGTTGGGGTGAGGGATTGGGGTGAGGGATTGGAGTGAGGGTTGAACGGAGTCGCTCATGGAACTTGGCCTGGTTCGCAAAATAGACATTGACCGCGAGATGCAGCAGGCGTATCTCGATTACGCCATGTCGGTCATCGTGGCGCGCGCGCTGCCCGACGCCCGCGACGGTTTGAAGCCCGTCCAACGGCGCATCCTGTACGCCATGTACGATATGGGGCTGCGCGCTGATTCACCTTATAAGAAATCCGCCCGCATCGTGGGCGAAGTGCTGGGCAAATACCACCCGCACGGCGACCAGGCGGTGTACGAGGCCATGGCGCGCATGGCGCAGGATTTCTCGCTGCGCACGCTGCTGGTGGACGGGCAGGGCAACTTCGGTTCCATAGACGGTGACCCGCCGGCGGCCATGCGTT
This sequence comes from Anaerolineales bacterium, assembly GCA_034431895.1. Classification (GTDB taxonomy): domain Bacteria; phylum Chloroflexota; class Anaerolineae; order Anaerolineales; family Villigracilaceae; genus JAABUE01. The sequence goes on along the minus strand of DAOUCM010000188.1, from coordinate 4,291 downwards.
ATACCGAAGCCCGCCTGGCCGCACCCGCCATGGACATGCTGGCCGACATCCACAAGAACACGGTAGATTTTGCCGCCAATTTCGACGACACGCTCAATGAGCCGACCGTGCTGCCGGCTGCCATCCCCAACCTGTTGGTCAACGGCGCGACCGGCATCGCCGTTGGCATGTCCACCTCCATCCCGCCGCACAATCTGGGTGAGGTGGTGGACGCGCTGGTTTATATGCTCGAACGCTGGGAGAAACTGGACGAGATCTCGGTCGGTCAGTTGATGAATTTCGTGCAGGGGCCAGACTTCCCTACCGGCGGGGTCATCGTCCAGCAGAAAGGCGAGGAAGGCATCGAAGCGGCCTACGGGTCTGGGCGCGGGCGCGTAACCATCCAGGCCAACGTCCACATCGAAGAAATGGAACGCGGTAAGTCGCGCATCATCGTCACCGAACTGCCGTATATGGTCAACAAGGCCGGGCTGATCGAACGCATCGCCGAACTGGTGCGCGAGGGACAGATCGAGGGGTTGAGCGATTTGCGAGACGAATCCGATCGCCAGGGTATGCGCATCGTCATCGAACTGACCAAGAACGTGGAAGCCGAGAAGGTGCTGGCCGAATTGTACAAGCGCACGCCCATGCAGCAGACTTTCAGCATCATCTTGCTGGCGCTGGTGGATGGCGAACCGCGCTTGCTGACCCTGAAACAAGCGCTGCGCGTCTATCTCGAACACCGCTTGACGGTCATCGAACGCCGCGCCAATTATGACCTGGATAAAGCCCGCCAGCGCGCTCACATTTTGGAAGGTTATCTGGTGGCGCTCAAGAATCTGGACGAGGTCATCAAACTCATCCGCGCTGCGCCAGACGTGGAAACTGCCCGCGCCAAACTGATGAAGCGCTTCAAACTGACGGAGATTCAGGCCAATGCTATCCTCGAGATGCAGTTGCGCCGCTTGGCCGCGTTGGAGCGCAAGAAGATCGAGACCGAGTATAAGGAGACGGTGGCGCTCATCAAGGAACTGGAGGCGCTGCTCAAATCGCCCAAGAAGATGCGCGCCGCTGTTGCCGCAGAATTGGAAAAGGTCAAAGCCGCTTACGCCGACCGCCGCCGCACGCAAGTGGTCAGTTTGAGGAAGAGACAAGCCGCCAAACCGCTCACCGCCAGCGATTTGCTGCCCGAGCAGGTCGTTTGGGTGGGTGTGACAGCCGACGGCCTGGTTGCGCGCACGCGGGACGAAAAACCGCCCCGTCCCTCCGGCTCGGATGCGCCGCGCTGGCTGGTCAAAGCCTCTACCAAAGATACGCTCTACCTGGTTTCGGAAAGCGGCAAGACGGCTGCCATTGCAGTCCATACGGTTCCCGAAGCCGAAAAATTGGGCGACGGTGCGCCCTGGCACAAACTGTCTCCGCTGCGCGAAAGCGACTCGCTGGCGGCGGTCTTTGCTTTGCCGGCCCAAAAATCTGCGTTGCCCGAGGAGACTTACATATTGACCGTGACGCGGGGCGGGATGGTCAAGAAATCGCTGGCCGGCGAGTTGCCGGGCCCCTCTGCCCAGCCCTTCACGCTGGTCAAGGTCAACGATGGCGATGCGCTGCGTTGGGTGCTGCTGACCCAGGGTCAACGGGAAATTTTGCTGGCAGCCTCCAGCGGTTACGTCATCCGATTCTCGGAGGAGGAAGTGCGCCCGATGGGGTTGATCGCAGCCGGTGTGAACGGCATCAAGTTGGGCGTCGGCGAGGAAACGGTCGGTGCGGAGGTCATGCCCGAAAAAGGCGAAGTCTTTTTGATGGCTTCAGATGGCAAGGCCAAGCGTGTGGAGGCGCGTGAGTTTCCTAAACAGGGACGCTATGGGCGCGGCGTGATCGGCTGGGACCTGCCCAAGGGCGTCGAACTGGCCGGCATGGCCATCGGCAAACCGAATCAAGTCGTGACCATTCATCTGCTCAAAGCCGCCCCCAAGTCCACCCGCTTGGACGCCGCTCCTGTGCGCAAGCGTTCTGCCGTGCGCGGGGAGGCAGTGGTGGAGGTGAAGCCCGGCGACGCGGCGCTGGCGGTCACGCTAGGCTGGGAATTGGAACGGTATATCGCTTTGGGCGGGCAGAGAGTGGTCAAGAAGGGCGCTGCCCCAAAGAAACCCTAACAAATCCGCGGCAGCATTTCGCCGGCCAGCATGTCCACCACGCGGGTAGCGCCGATGGCGGTTTTCATCAGCACGCGGGTGCGCGGCTCGGCGCTCACTTCGCCGATGATGGCGGCCTCTTCGCCGTAGCGTGTCTTCCGCATGGCGGCCAGCACGCGCTCGGCGTCTTCTGGCGCGACCATCGCTACCAGTTTCCCCTCGTTGGCAACGTAGAGCGGGTCGAAACCCAACATTTCACAGGCCGCGCTGACCGCCGCATGGATGGGAATGGCCTGCTCATTCAGCGTGATGCAGCCGTTGGACTGGGCTGCAATTTCGTTTAGGGTGGTTGCCAGTCCGCCGCGCGTTGGGTCGCGCAGGACGTGGATGTTTGGACTGGCCTCCAGCATGACTTCGATGAGGTGGTTGAGCGGGGCGACGTCGCTTTGAATGTCAGACGTGAATCCCAATTCGCCGCGCGCGCCGAGAACGGCAATCCCATGATCGCCGATTGCCCCGGACAAGATGACTGCGTCGCCCGGGCGGGCGTTTGCCCCGCCGATTCGGACTCCGGCGCGCCGCACACCGACGCCGGTGGTGGTGATGTACAATCCATCGGCTTTGCCTTTTTCCACCACCTTCGTATCGCCTGCCACGATTTGCACCCCCGCTTCCGCGGCGGCGGCTTTCATCGAGTTCACCACCCGTTGCAGCGTCTCGATGGATAGGCCTTCCTCGAGGATGAATCCCGCTGTCAGGTAGAGCGGACGTGCCCCCAGCATGGCCACGTCGTTGACCGTGCCGCACACGGCCAGTTTGCCAATGTCTCCGCCGGGGAAGAACAGCGGCCAGACGACATGCGAATCGGTGCTGATGGCAAGTGTGCTGCTGTCGAGTTCGAGCGGCGCGGCGTCGTCGCCAGTGCGCAAAATGGCGTTGTCGAAGGCGGTCAGGAAGGTCTTGCGAATCAGGTCATGCGACATCCTGCCGCCCGATCCGTGTCCCATGACGATTTGCTCGTTATGGCTCAGCGGAACGGGGCAGACTGCGCCTTCGATGTTCAGGATTTCCTCCATACTGCTCTCTGCTCCCTGTTCTCTATTCTCTATTCTCTATTCTCTCTTATACCGGTAATATGCCGCGCACGCCCCCTCGGACGAGACCATGGTCGCGCCGAGCGGATGTTCGGGGGTGCATTCTTTTCCAAAGGCAGGGCAGTCGTGTGGCTTTTTCAGGCCTTGTAAAATTTGTCCGGCAATGCACAGGGGCGATTCTTTTGTTTGGATGGCTTGCACATCGAAGCGCTTCTCAGCGTCGAAGTCAGCGAACTCGGGACGCAGCCGCCAGCCGCTCATGGGGATGGCGCCGATGCCGCGCCAGGTTCGGTCGCAATCCTCGAAGACCTGGCGGATGGCGGCCTGGGCCGCTTTGTTGCCCTCGAAGGTGACCGAGCGCGGGTAGGCGTTTTCCACCGCTACGCGGCCCTCTTCCAACATGCGGACGGTGTAGAGAATCCCTTGCGCCATGTCGAGTGGCTCGAAGCCCGTCACCGTCATTGGGACGCGATATTTCTCCGCCAGCGGCGGGTATTCCCAATAGCCCATCACCGTGCAGACGTGACCCGCCAGCAAGAATCCCTGCACGCGGTTGGAAGGGGAGCCGAGGATGGCGTGCATGGCAGGCGGCACGCGCACATGCGAGACCAGGATGGAATAATTCTTTAGCCCCAAGGCGCGCGCCTTCAACACGCTCATCACGTTGGGTGGGGCGGTCGTCTCGAAGCCGATGGCAAAGAAGACCACCTGCTTTTTGGGGTTTTGAAGCGCAATTTCCACCGCGTCGAGCGGCGAATAGACGACGCGCACATCCCCGCCGGCGGCGCGCACCGAAAACAAGTCGCGTTCCGAGCCGGGGACGCGCAGCATGTCGCCGTAGGAGCAGAAAATGACGTTGGGCAGCGAGGCGATGGCAAGGGCTTTGTCAATCAACTCCAGCGGCGTCACGCAGACGGGACAGCCGGGGCCATGAACCAGTTCGATGGACGGAGGCAGGATCTGGTCCAGGCCGTAGCGGACGATGGAATGCGTTTGCCCGCCGCAGATTTCCATAATGACCCAGGGGCGCGTCACGATGCGGGCAATCTCGTCCACCACGCCGCGCACCAGTTTAGCGTCTCG